>JASJAY010000039.1 GCA_030066775.1 Planctomycetota bacterium | reverse complement strand
CGCGCCGCAGTTTTCCCCGGTACGAACGCGGCAGATTAGCCGCCGAGGGAGAGCAGGAACTCGCCGTTGGTGCCGAACTTCAGGAGCTGCTTGCGCAGCGCGGTCATGACGGTGATCGGATCCTGGCCCGTGATGCCACGGCGCAGCATCGTGGTGCGACGCAGCTCGTCGGGATGCAGCAGGAGATCCTCGTTGCGCGTGCCCGAAGCAGGCAGGTCGATGGCCGGCCAGACACGGTTGTTCGCCATGTCGCGGTCCAGCACGATCTCCATGTTGCCCGTGCCCTTGAACTCTTCGAAGATCACCTCGTCCATCTTGCTGCCCGTGTCGATCAGGGCCGTCGCGACGATGGTCAGGCTGCCGCCGTCCTCGACGTTGCGGGCCGAGCCGAAGAAGCGCTTGGGCTTCGTCAGCGCGTTCGCATCGAGGCCACCCGAGAGCAGGCGGCCGCTACCGCCGGTCTGGTTGTTGTAGGCGCGGCCCATACGCGTGATCGAGTCGAGCAACAGCACGACGTCGCGGCCGAACTCGACCATGCGCTTGACCTTCTCGACCACGAGCTCGGCCACGCGCACGTGGTTGCTGGCCGGCTTGTCGAAGGTCGAGGCGACGACCTCGCCCTTCACCGACCGGCGCATGTTCGTGACCTCTTCCGGCCGCTCGTCGACGAGCAGCACGACGATGTCCACGCTCGGATTGTTGATGGCGATCGCGTCCGCCAGCTTGGTCAACAGGACCGTCTTGCCGGTACGCGGCGGTGCCACGATCAGCCCGCGCTGCCCCATGCCCAGCGGGCAGAACAGGTCGATGACGCGCGTCTCGAGATCCTGCTGGCCCGTCTCCAGGATGAAGCGCTGGTCCGGGTACACGACGGTGAGCGACTCGAAGGCGACGATGCCTTCGAGGCGCGCCGGATCCTCGTGATTGACCTGGTCCACCGTCTTGAGCGCCAGCTGCGGCTGCTTGGGGTTGGGCCGCTCGGCGTAGCCGGTGATCCAGTGGCCGGGCTTGAGCTGGTACTTCCGGATCAGGCCCGCCGAGACGTAGATGTCGGTGGGGTGCTGCTGGTAGCTGCGTTCCGCCTTGCGCAGGAAGCCGTAGCCGTCGGGGTGCATCTCGAGCAGCCCCTCGGTGTAGACGCGCTCGCGCGGCAGCGCCGGCGTCGAGTCTTCCTCCGCGCTGGAGGTGCGCTCCTTGGCGCTGACCAGTCGCTCGATGATCGACTCCCGCGAGTCGTTGCGGCGCGTGCGCACGCCGTTCTTGCGGGCGAGCGTGCGCACCTGGCGCTCGCTCAAGCCCTCGAGCGCGGAGACGTGCAGGTCGCCCGCGCGGACGCCCTCGAGCAGCTCTTGCGGCGAGGCGTCCGTCGGTGCGTCGCGCGGTGCCTCGGGCGCGTCCGCTTCCTCGAACGGGACGTACTCCTCGTCCTCGTCGGGCAGCGGCGGAATCACGCGCGCGCGCCGACGCGGCGCGGGCACGTCCTCGCTCGCCTCGGCCTCGGCCCCGACGGCCGCTTCGACGAGCGCCGGCGTCTCGGCCGCGACCTCGGGCTCGGCTTCGAGCTCGGGGGCCTCGTCCGCTTCCTCGGGCTCGACCTTCTTGCGGCGCGCCGCGGCCTTCTTCTTCGCGGCCTTCTTCTTCGTCGCCTTCTTCTTGGCTGCCTTCTTCTTGGTCGCCTTCTTCTTCGCGACCTTCTTCTTGGCAGCCTTCTTCTTCACCGCCTTCTTCTTGGCGGCTTTCTTCTTGGCCGCTTTCTTCTTCGCGGCCTTCTTGGCTGACGTCTTCGCTGTTTTCTTCTTCGCTGCCATGCTGGCTTTGTCCCGACACCGTTCGAGGGGGAATCGGATTCCCGAGGCGCCCGTAGGTGGTGCGACTCAACTCCCCGTCGGTGTTCGAACTCCCACTGCGTCGAGGGCTTCGCGGATCTGCTGGTCCAGCAGTGCGTCCTCGACGTCGTTCCGGATGATCCAGTCCGCCCGCTCGCGCTTCTCCTCGAGCGGGGTCTGACTCTGCTCCCGGAGCTTCGTCTCTTCCCAGGAGAGGCCTCGTCTGCCCGTGCGCTCCTTGCGAAGCGCTTCCGGTACGTCCACGAACCACAGGACATCGCACCTGGGGTCGAGGCCGACCTCGATGAGCAGCGGCACGTCCAGCACGAGGACCGCCGGCCCGTCTCCTCGGCCGTGATTCTGGATCAGGTCGTCCATCAGCGCAAAGACCAACGGGTGCACCAGATCTTCGAGGCGGCCCAGAAGTGCCGGGTCGGAGAAGACCTCCTGGGCCAGGGCCTCCCGATTCGCGCCCCCCTCGGCCGTCACATACCCCGGTCCCAGCGCCTCCGTCAGGCGTCCGTCGGCCGCACAGGCGTCCAGGGCCTGGTGCGCCAGGGCGTCCGCATCGACGAGGGTGCCGCCCGTCAGCGCCGCCAGACGGCGGGCGACGTACGACTTGCCGGCACCGATGCCGCCTAACAACCCGATAACGAGTCGCTTGGAATCCAGGGGATGGTCCTCCCAGGGGGGGAAGAGACGGTCCGCCGCGGTGCGGTCGGGGGCCGGGACGTCCGGCCACCGCGCGCGGAGTCGACGTGGAGCGGGGCGGGGGGGCGCCTCTCACGGCTGCGCCCGCGGCGCGTCGCCAGGCCGGCGACGGCATCGAAGGCCTCCTCCGCGTCGGCCTACACGATAGGTCTCTCGTCGGCTCGGTCAAGGCGCGGGGCCCCAACCTCCTTGCCCGAAAGCACGTTAGGGTGGATTCCCCACTCAGGTCCCGTGGATGTTGACCGTCTGTCGGAGCGGGTGCTACCTTCTCGCCCTGGGAGGGAGAACCGTCCGGAGGTACCGGACGGTTCCGGCTGGTCGTACGTCGTAATCCCGACCCGACGTTCTCGGAGGCAGAATGCGTTCTCTCAACCGACAGCGGGGCAGTGTGAACTGGCCCTTCGTCATCGTCCTCATTGCGCTCCTGGCGTTCATCTACATGTGGTGGAACGCCCAGGACCAGAAGGACGACAACCTCAAGACGATCGAGGACCAGAAGGGCCAGATCGAAGATCTTCGCGCGATCGCCAACGCGCGCGGCGAAGAGCTGAAGACCGTGTCCAACATCGTGGGCTTCAAGAAGATCGTCGCCGGCAACGACGCGCTCGGTGTCGACCAGGCAACCAGCGTCGACGTCGCGCGTCTTGCGCCGCACCTCAACGACCAGGGCATGGTCGCGGTGGGCGACACGCAGGCGAACGGCACGCTCAAGGAGCTCATCGAGCAGGCGTACCTCACGTACCAGCGTGAGCGCCGCACGGGGAGCCCGAAGGCCGAGGCCAAGGACTTCAAGTACGCGACGATGAGCGACGCGCTCAAGTCGAAGCTCGCGGAGATCTCGCAGTTCGAGGTCCCGGCCGCGCCCATCCCGGATCACGATCCGGATGACTCGGCCGCCGCCGCGGAGTACGAGGCGGCCAAGAACAACCACGATCAGGCGATCGCCGCCTGGCACAAGCTCTTCGACGAGGCCGCCAGCATGGACGGCTTCAAGGAGTGGGCCGAGACGATCACCAACTACGCGGTGACCGATCCCAACGCCGAAGACCTGATCAAGGTCACCTTCATGAAGGCGCTGCCCGAGCAGACGGTCGAGGAGTTCCTCAACGCCGTCCGCGGCGTGCCCCAGTCCATGCGCGAAGAGTTCGCCGCCAACAAGCAGGCGGACGTCGCAGAGATCCAGCGCCTGACCGGCATCCTTGCTCAGAAGGAGACGAACATCTCCGAGCTGAACAAGAACCTGAAGGACCAGGAAGATCAGTACGCCACGGATCTGACGGCCAAGGACTCGCAGATCGGCGACCTGCAGCAGCAGGTCTCGGACGCGAACCTCGAGAAGCAGACCGCGCAGAACGCCCTCGCGGCCGAGAAGGAGAGCCGTCGCAAGGACGTGGCGCGCCTCAGCTCCGAGCTCGATGCCCGCAAGGAAGCGCTGCGCATCCTGAAGCAGACGCGCGACCTGATCGTGCGTCGTGACGATCCCGATGGTGACATCGTGGCGGCCAACAACACGCTGCGCACCGCCATCATCAACCTGGGCTTCAACGACAAGGTCTACGTCGGCCAGCGCTTCAACGTGAGCGCGCTGGATCGCGTCGGTGACCGCGTCGCCAAGGGCATGGTCATGGTCACGAAGGTGACGGGCAACAGCTCCGCTCGCTGCCGCATCGTCTCGATGACCGCCCCGCTCACCCAGGGCGACTTCATTCACAACCCCTTCTACAGCCCCAACGAGACGATCAACGTCTTCTTCGCCGGCCCGATCACCAAGTGGCCCGCGACGATGGCGAAGCAGCGTCTCGCCTCGATCAACGTCAACCTCCAGAGCGCGATCAACGGCGACACGGACTACATCGTGATCCCGAACGCGTGGGTCGTGGCCGAGCAGGCCAAGGCCGAGGGCGGCGACGAGGACGAGGATGCGGACGAGGAAGACATGGGTGCGAAGTCGCCCATCGAGGCCATGCAGAACAACGCCCGCAAGGTCGGTGCCGAGGTCATCAGCGAGAGCCTCTTCGACGCGTTCCTGAACTACTAGGTCCGCGAACACGACCCTGAATCCGGGGGGCCCGGCGCGCACGCGCCGGGCCCCTTCTCAATTCCAGGTCAGCGGGCCATCGCATCCGCGGCCGGCGGCAGTCGTGCGGAACCGCGAATGGCCAAGATCGGCGTAAGGGCACCCACGACAGGAGGGCGCCCGCAAGGGGCGCTCCCTACGAACCCCTGATCACACCCAAGGTTGGCGGCAGCCAATGGCGTGACCAGCGCTATCCTTCGACCAATGACCGGCGAATTGCCCCATCCCGAGGCCGACCTGCCGCGGATGACGCTCAGCGAGCATCTCGATGAGCTCCGCCGGCGCCTGTTCATCTCGGTCATCGGGATCGTCGTCTCGATGGTCGTGGCCTTCTTCTGGCACGTCGAGATCTGGGACTTCGCGCAGGGGCCGTATCACGTCGCGCAGGTCGCTGCCGGCATCGACCCGCCGAAGAACCTGATGGGGACCGGCCCGGGCGAGGGCTTCTTCCAGGCGCTCAAGCTCTGCTTCCTGGTCGGCCTCGTCGTCTGCGGGCCGCTCGTGATCTGGCAGCTCTGGGGCTTCATCGCCGCCGGGCTCTATCCCCACGAGCGCAAGTACGTGCGCATCTTCTTCCCGATCTCGCTCCTGCTCTTCGGGCTCGGGCTCGTGGCGTCCTACAAGATCCTGATCCCGTTCGGCCTGCGCTTCCTGATCGGCTTCGACGCGAACCTCGGCGTGGATCCGACCTACAAGGCGGACGAGTACCTCTCGACCATGATCCGGATGACGATCGCCATGGGCTTCGTCTTCCTGCTGCCGCTGATCATGCTCTTCCTGCAGGCGGTCGACATCGTGCGCCGCGAGACGTTCAAGAAGGGCTGGCGCTGGGCCGTCGTGCTCTCGGTCGTGCTCGGCATGTTCCTCACCGACCCGAGCCCCGTGACCCAGATCATGATGGCCATCCCCGTCGTCGGGCTCTACTTCATGGGCATCTGGGGCGGCAAGTTCGTCGGCGAGGGCGGCGAGCGCTTCCGCTGGTACAAGGCCTGGCCCATCGTGCTCGGCCTCGGCGTCTTCATCGCGATGATCGTCTACTCCCAGGAGCTCAACGACCTCATGGCGCAGGCGTTCCCCTCCGGCGGCGAGGCGGCCACGGAGGCGCCCACGGAAGGCGTGCCGGAGACCCCCGGAAGCGGTCCCGGCAGCGCGCCCGGCTCCGGAGGCTAGCCGGTATCGTTCCGGCATGCGCATCGCCCTGATCGGACTCGCCGGCTCCGGAAAGACCACCGTGTTCAACGCGGTGGCCGACGATCCCGTGGACACGACCCCCGGCGCGCTCCAGACCGAGACCCATGTGCAGGTGGTGAAGGTCCGCGATCCGCGCCTCGATGCCTGCCGCGACATCTTCAACCCGAAGAAGTTCACGCCGGCGGGCCTCGAGCTCTGGGATCCGCCGGGGCTGCCCGAGGGCACGACGGAGGGCGACAAGGAGCGCCGCACGCGACTGCTCAGCAAGCTGCGCGACGCGGATGCCTACGTGCTCGTCCTGCGCGCGTTCCGCTCGGACGCGTATCCCTACCTGCGCGCGGACGCCGATCCGAAGGCCGACCTCACGCGCGTCGTCGAGGATCTCGTCTCCGCCGACTTCGTCATCGCCGAGACGCGCGCCGAGAAGCTGCGCCAGAGCGTGCAGAAGAAGACGCGCACGTTCGAGCAGGACAAGCAGGAGCTGACCGTCCTCGAGAAGTGCCTCGCGAGCCTCGAAGCCGGCACGCCGCTCTCGCAGGTCGGGCTCGGCGACGCCGAGGACAAGCGCATCCGCGGCTTCCAGTTCTTCGCGCGCAAGCCGTTCCTCGTGCTCTGGAACGGCGCCGACGAGCCGCCGGCGGGGATGGGCGAGGGTCTGCCGATTCCCATGCAGGGCGTGTTCGCCATGGACGCGGGGCTCGAGGCCGAGCTCGCCGCCATGGACCCGGAAGACCGACCCGCCTTCATGGAGGAGTTCGGGATCGAGGAGTCCGCCGCCGAGCGCTTCGTACGCGAGGTCTACGCGGGCGTGGGCCTGCGCTCCTTCTTCACCGTCGGCGACGACGAGGTGCGCGCCTGGACGATCAACGCCGGCGACGACGCCGTCACGGCCGCCGGCAAGATCCACACCGACCTCGCCAAGGGCTTCGTGCGCGCGGAGGTCTTCCCGCACGAGGACCTGCTCGAGGCCGGCAGCATGCGTGACCTGAAGGCCAAGGGCGGCATCCGTCTCGAGTCGAAGGACTACGTGGTCCAGGACGGCGACATCGTGCACATCCGGAGCGGCCTCTGATGCTGCGCGTCGCGCTCGTGCTGGCCGGGGACGAGCTCTGCGAGGGACACCGCGCCGACGGCAACGGACCGTGGATGGCCCACGAGCTCACCGTGCGCGGCGCCTTCGTCACCGGGCTGCGCGCATGCCGCGACGACGTCGAGCCGCTGGCGCGCGCCGTCACCGACGCCGCCGCCGACGCCGCGCTCGTGATCGTGAGTGGGGGCCTCGGCCCGACGGAGGACGACCGCACGCGCGAGGCGCTCGCCATCGCGTCGGGCAAGCCGCTCGTCGAGCACACCGACGCCTTCGACGCCATCACCGCGGCCCTCTCCCGCCGCGGCATCAAGCCGCTCATGAACCACCACCGCCAAGCCACGGTGCCGGAAGGCGGGCGCTGGCTCGAGAACGTCGAGGGCGTCGCGCCCGGCATCGCCTGCCGCGTGGGTGATGCCGATGTCCTGGCGCTGCCCGGCGTCCCGGCCGAGCTGCGCGCCATGTTCGCGCTGCACGTGCTGCCGCTGCTCGGGGAGGGCGACGTCGAGGAACGCTCGGCGTTCGCCGCCGGACTGGGCGAGCCGGCCGTGGAGCAGACGATCCGAGAGCCGCTCGAGGGCCACGACGTGCGCGTCGGCTTCTACCCGCATCACGGCGAGGTCGAGGTGCGCCTCTTCGCCCGCGGGCCGGGCGCGGCCGAGCGCGTGGCCGCCGCACATGCCGTGGTGGTGGAGGCGCTGGGGCCGGCGGCCTACGAGCCGCCCGCCGGCGGCCGCATCGAGGACGTGGTCGTGGCGACCTTGGCCGCGCGCGGCCTGACCGTCACGACGGCCGAGTCCGTCACGGGCGGACTGATCGCCGAGATGCTCACGCGCGTCAGCGGCTCCAGCGACGTGCTGCGGGCGGCGTGGGTGAGCTACGGCACCGAGGCGAAGACGCGCGAGCTCGGTGTGACCGAAGCGCTGATCGCCGAGCACGGGGTGGTCTCCGAGGCCGTGGCGGCCGCGATGGCGGAGGGGGCCCGGGCGCGGGCCGGCGCCGACGCGGCGCTCGCGACGACGGGGGCCGCGGGCCCGGGGGCCTGGCAGGTGCCTGATGGCGGCGAGGTGCCCGCGGGGCGGGTGGTCGTGGCGCTGGCGATGGCCGGGCAGGAGACGGTGGTCAAGCAGCTGCAGGTGCCGGCGTCGCGGGCGGTGGTGCGGAGACGGGCCGCGGTGGCGGCGTTGGATCTGCTGCGGCGGGGGCTGCAGCAGGAGGCCTAGAGAGTCAGAAGGCCGCAGGCCCTAAAGGCAGCAGTCCCTTCGACTCGCTCCGCTCGCTCAGGGCCACCCATCCACTGCGTGGATGGGTGGTTCCCCAGGCAGGACTCGAACCTGCAACATCCAGATCCAAAATCTGGCGTGCTACCAATTGCACCACCGGGGAACGCAACGTCTGATCCTACCTCCTTCGACGCCGTCCCGGACTTCCCCTCCACCCGCCCTTGTGGTTGAGTACCAAGTGCACGGCGGCTAGGGAGCTCTACATGGGCAGATTGATCGCGTTCATCCTGGGAGGCGCCGCCCTGGCGCTCTACACCCCGCAGTGGTTCCTCGGCCAGGAGCAGTACACGCAGTACGAGGACTGGTGGAAGGGGATCCTCGTCGACGGCTGGTACGAGAAGGTCTTCAAGCAGGGCCCCGGCGTCTTCGCCGGCCTGGCCCTGATCCTCTTGGCCATCCGCGGCAAGGACTAGCCCCATGAGCCCCCACGGCAGCGGGAACGCCCGGCCGCTCGCCCTCGTCGTGCTGGCCGCCGGCAAGGGCACGCGACTCACGGCAACCGAAGACACGCCCCCGAAGGTGCTCGTCGAGTGCCTCGGCGTACCGCTCATCGAACACCTGCGCCGCGCCGTCTCGCGGCTGGGGCCGACGCGCACGGCGGTCGTCACCGGCCACAAGGCCGAGATCGTCGACGCGTGGCTGGGCGAACACTGGCCCGAGGCCACGCCGGTGCTGCAGCAGCCGCAGCTCGGCACGGGGCACGCGCTCCAGCTCGCGATGGCCGCCATCCCCGACTTCGAAGGCGACGTCGTCGTCGTGTACGGCGACGTGCCGCAGCTCTCCCCGTCGGATCTCGAGCTGCTCTTGCGCCGCCACCGCGAGCTGGCTGCCGATGCAACGGTGCTCACCGGCATCACGGACGATCCGCACGCACTCGGCCGCATCCTGCGCTACGAGGACGGTCGCTTCTGCCGCATCGTCGAGGCGAAGGACGCGGCGGACCGCCCCGAGATCCTCGCCATCAAGGAGTTCAACTCCGGCATCTACGCGTTCGACGCGCGCACGCTGCGCCCGGCGATCGCCGCGCTCACCAGCGACAACGCCCAGGGCGAGCTCTACGCCACCGATGCCGTGCGCCACATCGCCGACGCGGGCAATCGCGTCGCGCTCGTCGTCGCGCAGCACCCGGATGCCCTGCGCGGCGTGAACGACTGGGCCGAGCTCGCCGACGCGTACGGCCTCCTGCGCCGGCGCATCGCGGCCGACCACATGTCGCGCGGTGTGACGATCGTCGATCCGGACACCACGGTCATCGAGGCCGACGTCCAGATCGAGGCCGGCGCGCGCATTCTGCCGTTCACCTACATCGAGCGCGGCTGCAAGATCGGTCGCGGTGCCGAGGTCGGCCCGTACGCGCGCCTGCGCGGCAAGGCGGTGCTGGAGGCCGGCGCCCAGATCGGAAACTTCGTCGAGGTGAAGAACAGCCACATCGGTCCCGGGGCGAAGGCCAAGCACCTCACCTACCTCGGCGACGCGAGCGTAGGTGACGGCGCGAACGTCGGCTGTGGCGTGATCACGGCCAACTACGACGGCAAGAACAAGCACAAGACGGAGATCGGCCCGCGCGCGAGCATCGGCTCGGGCACGGTCCTCGTCGCACCGGTCAAGGTCGGCGACGGCGGCACGACGGGTGCGAACGCGGTAGTGACGGCAGGCAAGGACGTACCGCCCGGCGCGACGGTCGTGGGCGTACCCGCCCGCGTCCTCGGGGAGACGCGCGAACCCAAGGCGGCGTCCGATACCGAGGAGGCGGCTGGGTGAGCGACCACAAGCTGCAGCTCATCGCGGGCAACGCGTGTCCGGACCTCGCGGACCGGATCTGTGAAGAGCTGACGATCCAGAGAACCAGTGCGCGGGTGGGGCGTTTCCCCGACGGCGAGATCGACGTCCACATCCAGCACAACGTTCGCGGCGGCGACGTGTTCATCGTCCAGTCGACGAGCCCGCCGGTGAACGACAACCTGATGGAGCTGTTGATCCTGATCGACGCCGCACGGCGCGCGTCGGCCTCCCGGGTCACGGCGGTCATCCCGTACTTCGGCTACGCCCGCAAGGACCGCAAGGACGAGGGCCGCGTGCCCATCACGGCCAAGCTGGTCGCGAACATGCTGGTCGAGGCGGGCGCCAACCGCGTCCTGACCGTCGATCTCCACGCGGCCCAGATCCAGGGCTTCTTCGACATCCCCGTCGACCACCTGTACGCGGCGCCCGTGATCCGGCGCTACTTCGACCGGATCAACATCCCCAATCTGACCGTGGTCGCCCCGGATGTGGGCTCCTCGAAGATGGCGCGCGGCTACGCCGAGCGCATGGGCGGCACGCTCGCGATCATCGACAAGCGCCGCGTGTCCGCCAGCGAGACGGAGGTCGGCGCGGTCATCGGCGAGGTCGAGGGCCGCAACGTCGTGATGGTGGACGACATGATCTCCACCGCCGGCTCGATCACGGAAGCGGCCCGCATCTGTCGCGACAACGGGGCGCTCTCGGTCCGCATCGCCGCCACCCACGGCGTGCTCTGCGGCCCGGCCCGCGAGCGTCTCAAGAACGCGCCGATCGACGAGCTCGCCCTGACGGACACGATCCCCGTGGACCGCACGGGGATCGACAACCTGACGGTGCTCTCGACCGCCCCGCTGCTGGCCGAGGCCATCATCCGGGTCCACGAGGAGCGCTCGATCTCGGCCCTCTTCAAGAACCGCGAAATCGGGATGTCGTAGCGCAACGGGCCGAATTCGGCCCCGGACGCTCCCGTCTCGACTGGATCGCCGCCGGGCGGGCCGTACCCTCTGCCCCCTTGGCCCCGGTTTCCGCGCCACGCGCGCAGGATGCGCCTCCGGGGGCCCCGAGGATGCTCGCCATGGAATTCTTCCAGATCGAAGTCACGAACCGTGAGGACGTGGGCAAGGGCCCGATCGGCCGTCTGCGCCGTGCGGGCAACGTCCCGGGCAACCTCTACGGGCTGGGTCGTCCGAACGTCCACCTGACGATCCCGGGCGACGAGCTCGCGCGCTTCTTCGACGGCCCGAGCAACCTGGTCGAGCTGCGCATGGGCGACAAGGGCCGCCAGGCCATCGTGCGCGAGGTGCAGATCGATCCGCTCACGGACGAGATCCTGCACGTCGACTTCCTGCGCGTCGACGAGGACGCCGAGATCGAGAACCTCGTCCGCCTCACCTACAAGGGCACGGCGATCGGCACCACCAAGGGTGGCGTCTTCCAGGCGCTGGAAGAGGCGATCGCGATCCGCAGCAAGCCGAAGGACCTTCCCTCCGAGCTCATCATCGAGATCGCCGGCCTCGAGCTGGGCGACGGCGTGCACGCCGGGGACGTCGAGCTCCCGAGCGGCGTGACGCTCGTGAGCGCCGCCGAGATGCTCCTCGCGCAGGTGACGACCCCCAAGGTCACCGCCGAGCCGACCGAGGAGGAGGGCGAGGGCGAAGCACCGGCCGAGGGCGGCGAGGCCCCCGCGGCCGAGGGCGGCGACGCCTAGCGAGCCCGCAGCCGGGAGAGGGCCATGGCCCGCATCCTCTTCGGCCTCGGCAACCCCGGGGCCAAGTACGAGCAGACCCGCCACAACGCGGGTTGGCAGGTGCTCGACGTCATCGCGGCCCGCGCCGGCGCGAGCTTCAAGAAGACGCGCCTCTTCAAGGGCGAGGTGGCCGACGCCCGCGTCGGCGACGAGGTCGTCCGGCTGATCAAGCCGCACTCGTACATGAACCTCGTCGGGCCCGTCTACCTGCGCTGCCTCGACGTCTACGACCTGGCGCCCGAGGAGGCGCTCGTGTTGGTCGACGACTTCCAGCTCGAGATGGGGCGACTCAGGCTCCGCGGGCGGGGGCGCCACGGCGGCCACAACGGGCTGAAGAGCATCGAGCAGATCCTGAACACCGCCCAGTACCCGCGCCTCAAGATCGGGATCGGTCCGGCGCCCGCCGGGGCGCGCTGGGCGGACTACGTGCTCCGGGGCTACGACCGGCGCCAGAAGGAGGCCCTCCCCGAGCTGCTCGCCCGGGGCGCGGACGCCTCCGAATTCTGGGTCCAGGCGGGGCTTACGGAGGCCATGAACCGCTACAACCCCAAGGCGGCGGAGGCGCCGGAAGAGCCCCCGGAGAAGCCCGCCTAGGGCCCGAATTTCGGCTCGGACCGCGCTCCCCCCTCCGCTTCTCACCGAACTCGACCGTGGTACCTTCGCGCGCTTGTCGCGCCCGATTGGCGCACGTTTGCAAGACCCGGGACGATCCATGCGCACGAACGAGTACGAGGCCATGTTCCTGCTCGAGAACAACGCCGCCACTGCGGACTTCGAGGGGACGGCCGGCCAGGTCGACGAGATCCTCACGAAGCACGGCGCCGAGCTGGTCATGAAGGAGAAGTGGGACGAGCGCAAGCTCGCCTACGAGATCAAGGGGCAGCGCCGCGCGACCTACTACCTGGTCTACTTCCGCGCGCCGCCGGCGAGCATCGACGAGGTCGAGGTCGACCTCGGTCTGAACGAGATCGTGCTGCGGCACCTGTTCATCAAGCTCGAAGAGCCGATCCAGGTGCACGTCGACAAGCGTGCGAAGGAGCGTGAGCTGCTCGCCGAGGACAGCCGCAAGCACAGCCTCAGCGGTTGGGGTCGTCGCGACCGCCGCAGCAAGCGTGACGAGAAGCCCGCGGGGCCCAAGCCGGTGACGGCCGAGGGTGACAAGCCGGCCGCAGCCGAGGGCGACAAGCCGGCCGCCGAAGCCGCGACGCCCGCTGCTAAGAGCGAGACGCCCGCCGCCGACGCGCCCCAGGCAGACACCGTCAAGGCGGCAACCGAGGAGACGACGTAGCTCGAGGGGCTTCCCCAGCGACTGCGATCAGGATCGAGACGATGGCCAGCAACACCAAGATCAAGAACCTCAAGAAGCTCCTCAAGAAGCGTGAGAGCCGCAACAAGTGCCGCTTCACGCGTTCGCGCGTCGAGTACATCGACTACAAGGACGTACAGACCCTGCAGAAGATGGTCAGCCAGCAGGGCAAGATCTACGGACGTAAGCGCACGGGCACCCAGGCGCACTTCCAGCGCAAGCTGAAGACCGCCGTGAAGCGTGCGCGCTTCCTCGCGCTGTTGCCGTACATGGGTCGGTAGCCCGAACCCCAGGCACCCGGAGGACGGAGAGAGTCATGGCCATGGAAGTGCTGCTCCGACGGACCATCGAAGGCGTCGGGGATGTCGGTGAGATCGTGAAGGTGAAGCCGGGCTTCGCCCGCAACTACCTCCTGCCCAAGGGCTACGCCGCGCGCGTCAGCCCCGACGCCATGCGTCGCATCGAGAGGGACAAAGAGGTCGAGGCGAAGCGCCAGGCGGAGCTTTCGCTCTACAACGCCGCGCTCGTCGAGAAGCTCGGCGAGATGGAGCTCACCGTCGAGGCCCGCGCCGGCGAGGACGGCCACCTCTACGGCTCGGTCACGAGCAAGCACGTGATCGCCGCCTTCATCGAGCGGGGCTACGAGTTCCAGGATCGCCAGATCGTGTTCGAGCCCGTTCGCGAGATCGGCGAGTACGAGGTCATGGTCCGCCTGAGCCGGGAGCACGAGAGCCCGGTGAAGTTGTGGGTCGTGCAGGACGCGCGCGACATCGAGAGCCTCAAGGCCCGCGCGCTCGAGGCGGCCGAGGCCGCCGCCGCCGAAGAGGCGGGTGAGGGTGCCGAGGGCGAGACGCCGGCCGCCGAGGGCGAGACCGCCGACGCGGAGCCCGCCGCCGCCGCCGAAGACGCCGAGCTGCCCCGCGCCGACGCCGAGTAGCGTCAGGCGCGCCCGACCGACCCTGCCCGCTGAGCAGGGCCGCAAATCAAGGGACCGGGCTCGGATTGTGCTTGCAGGGCGCCCGCGGGGATGACATAAGTCGTTCTGGTTCAACGACTTACGTTCAAAAGTGGTGGAAAACCCCGTGGAAAACCGGCGTCAAACCCTGCGGGAAGAAGGCGGAAAGCCTGTGGAACCCGCGGTCCGCCGGCCTTGCGCGGGGCTGTCCGCCACATCCGGACAATTGGAGCGTGGAGTGGTCTCGCCTTCGACAGGGCGTGCCGTCCCGCGGAGGTGGTGATGATCGAGCGAGGTGGGACCGGAGGTGGCTCGTCGGCCGACAGGGCCCGGACGGCGATGCCGCGCATCGAGCGCGTGCCCCCGAACAGCGAGCAGGCCGAGATGGCCGTGCTGGGGTCCGTGCTGCTCGACGGCGACGTCATCGGCACCCTGATTCCCATCATCGAGCCGAGCGACTTCTACCGCAGCGCGCATGGCCGGCTCTACGAGATCATGCGCGACCTCTACGATCGCGGCGAGCCGATCGACGCGCTGCTCGTCTTCCGCGAGCTCGAGCGCCAGGGCGCGTTCGACGAGGTGGGGGGCGCGGACTACCTCGCCACCCTGGACGAGGCCGTGGCCAGCCCGGCCAACGCCGAGCACTACGCACGCATCGTGCGTGAGAAGGCGATTGCCCGTTCGCTCATCTCCGCCACGACGGAGATCCAGCAGGCGGCCTACGCCGAAGAGGGGCGTGGCGACGAGCTGCTCGAGCTGGCGGAGGCCTCGATCTTCGACCTCGGCAACCGGCGCGACGTACAAGGCGCCAAGAACGTGAAGAGCCTCCTCAACGAGACCTTCGAGGAGCTCGAGCGCGGCGAAGGCCCCATGGCCGGGATCGAGACGGGCTTCTACCAGTTCGACGAGATGACGACCGGGCTTAGGCCGGGCGAGCTGATCATCATCGCGGCACGTCCCTCCATGGGAAAGACGAGCCTCGCGCTGAACGTGGCCATGAACGCCGCGGTCGCGGGCAAGAAGAACGTCGCCATCTACAGCCTGGAGATGACGGCGCAGAACATCGTCCGCAACATGCTCTGCGCCAAGGCGCGCTTCTCCGGCCACGACCTGCGCAAGGGGCGGTTCATCGACGACTCGCGCCGCGCCGACCTGGCCCAAGCCGCGGGGCCGCTCTTCGAGGCGGGCATCTTCATCGACGACACGCCCACGCTGAATCCCAGCCTGCTGCGGGCGAAGGCCCGTCGCATCAAGGCCAAGCACGGCCTCGACATGATCCTGATCGACTACCTGCAGCTGATGGAGGCGGGCACGTCCCGCCGCAGCATCGACAACCGCCAGCAGGAGATCTCCTACATCAGCCGCTCGCTCAAGGGTCTCGCCCGCGAGCTCGAGGTGCCGGTCATCGCCCTCTCGCAGCTCAACCGCGACGCCGAGAAGCGCCCCGACAACCGCCCCAAGCTGGCGGATCTTCGTGAAAGTGGAGCCATCGAGCAGGATGCAGACGTGATCTGCCTGCTGTTCCGGAAGTGGTACTACTCGCGCCAGGACACGGACAAGAACCAGGCCGAGCTGATGATCGCGAAGCAGCGAAACGGCCCCACGGGGACGGTGAACCTGCACTTCTTCGCGGACTACATGCTGTTCACCAACCCCGCGCTGCACACGATGTAGCCCCTGGGGGCTCGCGGCGATGACGCGGTGGTGACACCCCGGGACAGGCGCTGGAAGGGCGCTCTTGCCCGCCCCTCCCGGGCACTACAATCCCGCTGCACGATGCGGGGGGGCCCTGTCCGAAGGGCGCTCGGTCGACGCTCCTCTCGAGTGCCCAGGGACACGCCGTTACCGGAGCGGCGACGGGCAGGGAGGACACGTGCAGATCGCGGTAGCGGGCCGGAGGCGACACGCCGTCCGGTTGGAAGGACGGGAGTTCCTGACGTGGTGAGCGCCCGACGACTCGCGCGCGCACGCCCGCATGGCGTGCGTCCGGTGCGGATCGCATGGCTCGCCGTGGCGGGACTGCTGCTGCTCGTCGCGGCACCGCTCGTCGTGTCCACGCCCGCGCTCCAGAGCGCGGCCTACGCCGATCCCCCGCCGCCGCCTCCGCCGCCACCCAACTGGCCGCCGGACGGTCGCTCGCAACCCGCCCCGCGACAGCCTGCACCGCCCCAGCCGCGGCAGCCCGTGCAACCGGTGCAGCCGCCGCGCCCCGCGATGCCCGCCGCACCGCGCGACGATCGCGTCCCGCCGCCACCTCCGCCGCCCGACGTGGTCCCGCGTCGGCCGTTGGCGCCCGTTCCGGCGCCGCGCCCCGCGACGCCCGCCGCACCGCAGCCGGCACCGATTCCCGCGCAGCCTGCGGCGCCCGACGACCAGCCTCCGGCGCCGCGTGATCCGAACGCCCCGGCGCCGATCATCCGGCGCATCGAGTTCGAGGGCACGGTCGTCTACAGCCCGTCCAGCATCAAGGTGCTGATGCGCAACAAGGAGGGGCAGCGCCTCGACGAGGTGGCGCTCGAGGCCGACATGGTCACGCTGTTCCAGTACTTCCGCGAGGTGGACATCCGCCAGGAGGAGGTGCCGGGCGGGATCGTCCTGCGCATCCGCGTTGCGGAGAACCCGCTCGTCGTGGAGCTGAACGTGCGCGGCAACGCGGCGCTCGAGGCCCCCGAGATCCGCGAGCTCATGCGCACGAAGGTCGGGTTCCCCCTGAACCCGTACCACCTGTCGGAGGACGCGCAGGACATCGTCGCGGCCTACAAGCTGCGCGGCTACCACTTCGCCCACGTCACCGAGCCGCAGATCACCACGCTCGCCAACGGCGGCAGGCGCGTCGACATCGCGATCGTCGAAGGCCCCGAGGTCGAGGTGGAGCGGATCGTCTTCCGCGGCAACTTCGCGATTCCGCAGAAGAAGCTGCGCGAGGTGATGCTCATCAAGGAGCCCGAGGGGCTGCAGGCCATCTTCGGCGGCGCGCCGTATCGCGAGGACGCGCTGATCGAGGACGTCATCGCAATCAAGCAGGCCTACCGCGACGAGGGCTATCTCGACGCCGAGGTCTTCCTCGACACGCCGCGCTTCTCGGACGACAAGTCGAAGGTCATCGTCTCGATCGTCATCGAGGAGCACCAGCCCTACCGGCTGGGCAGGCTCGAGCTGGAGATCGAGCGCTACGAGGAGAACCCCGCGATCGGGCCCACGCTGGAAGACATCCAGTACTTCACGGTCGATCGGCTCCGCAGCTGGATCCCGCTCGAGGACGGCGGCGCCTTCTCGGGCACGAAGCTCAAGGAAGGCATCGAGAAGATCCGCGACGAGTACTTCAAGCGCTCCTACCTGGAGGCCTCGATCGACATCCCCGAGCAGCGCGGCCGCGAGGACGAGCTGGTCGTCGATCTCAAGATCGTCGTGAAGGAAGGCCCCAAGCTGCGCATCGCGCGCATCGACTTCGTGGGCAACGAGTACACCCGCGACAAGATCCTGCGCCGCGAGGTCAAGCTCTCGCCGGGCGGCTACGTCGATCGAGGCGAGCTGGAGCGCGGCGAGGCGCGCATCCGCCGCACCGGCTGGTTCGATCGCGTCAGCATGCGCATGAGCGATGCCTTCGGGCCGGACGACGAGCCCCTGGAGGGCTGGAAGAGCGTCGTGTACGAGGTGGTCGAGGGCAAGACGGGCAACTTCAACTTCGGCCTCGGGATCAGCACGAACGGTGGCGCGTTCGGCTCGATCCAGTTCACGAAGCGCAACTTCGACCTCGCGCGCCCCCCGCGCTCCACGGACGAGCTCATCTCGCGCCGGACGTTCACGGGCGCCGGGCAGGAGTTCGACATCTTCATCCAGCCCAGCACCGTGGAGTCCGCGTTCCGCGTGCGCTTCCGCGAGCCGCGCCTCTTCGGCAGCCTGCTCTCGTTCGAGACGGCGGCCTACAAGACCTTCAGCTTCCGCGACGACTACGTGGTCGATCGCGCCGGCTACACGGTCGCCTTCGGCTACCCGCTCTACGAGTCGCGCGACGAGCGCAACCGCCTGACCACGAACCTCCGCTGGCGCCACGAGTGGATCGACATCAACGACCTCGAGGCGGACGCCATCCCCGGCGCCTTCCTGTTCCGGGACGAGCAGGAGCTGCGCGGCCTCTCCGCCAGCCTGCGCTACAGCGCGCGGGACGACATCCGTACCCAGCGCTGGGAGTTCTCCGCCTCGGCCGTGGCGGAGCTCGCGGGCACGGCGCTCGGCGGCGACCTCGACTTCTACAAGCTCAACGGCTCCCTGTCCTACCGGCGCGTGCTGAGCGAAGACGACGAGGGCAAGCGGCAGCGCTTCTCCTCGCGCCTCAACCTCGGCTACGGCGAGGCCCTCGAGGACACGCCCGAGCTGCCCCCGTACGAGCGCTACTACGCGGGCGGCAGCACCTTCCGCGGCTTCGCCTTCCGCGGGGTGGGCCCGCACGTGGCCGGCGATCCGATCGGCGGCGAGTGGCTGCTGACCGGCTCGCTCGAGTACGAGTACCCGCTGATCGCCAAGACCCTGGGCGTGGTCGCGTTCACCGACTTCGGCACGGTGGCGACGAGCCTCTGGGAGGACGACGCCGGCGACTGGCGCCTCTCCGTGGGCTTCGGCATCCGGCTCGTGGTGCCCATGCTGGGCAGCCGCCCGCTCGCCTTCGACTTCGGCTTCCCGATCTTCTCCGAGGACGAGGACGACGAGCAGGTCGTCTCCTTCAACCTCGGTCGCGATTTCTAGTGACGGCCCTCCGGAGCGGCCAGAATGACGCGCTACCCCTGGAAAGGAGCCCACGCATGCTTCGCATCGTGCCCGTACTCGCCGTCCTGCTGATCCTCGCGGTCACCCCGTCCGCCACCGCCGCCCCCGATGTCAAGGTGGCCGTGGTCGACATGCTCGAGCTGATCAACAAGCACCCCGACACGGCGGCCCTTCGCAAGCTGTTCGAGACGAAGGAGCAGGAGGCGGGTGAGTTCCTGCAGCGCAGCAAGGAGCGCCTCGAGCGCCTGCGCAAGGAGATCCTCGAGCTGCCCGAGGGCGACACCCGTCGCATCAACAAGCAGTCTCAGTTCGAGAAGCAGGCCTGGCTCGACGAGTACGACTTCAAGTTCAAGATCAACACGGCGCGGCGCCAGTACGTGAAGGAGCTCGAGAGCATCCACGCGGCCGTCCGCGCCAACGTCGCGACGTACGCGCGCACGAACGGCATCACCCTGGTCCTGCAGATGACCCAGGACGAGCTCAACGCCACGGACCGCAACGACTTCGTGATGAAGGTCGCGCTGCGCTCCGTCGTCTGGTTCGACACGCCCCTCGACATCACCGGCGAGGTCGCGAAGATGTTCGAGAAGAAGTAGACGCCACACGAGGCCGGTGGGAGGGCCCGCGGAGCGCATGGCCCGCAAGCAGAGGACGGTTCGACGGAAGGGCGAGATTTCCGGCGTGGGCCTCCACTCCGGCAAGTCGACCTCCCTGCGCATCGAGCCCGCCGCGGAGAACGCGGGCGTCACGTTCATCCGTGACGATCTGCCCAAGAGCCCGCGCGTGCCCGCGCGCTCCGAGAACCTCCGCGAGATGCAGCGTCGCACCGCCCTGATCGGCGACCGCGACGCGGACGTCCACACCGTCGAGCACTTCCTCGCGTGCTGCACGGGTCTCGGCATCGACAACCTCGACGTCTTCCTCGACGGGCCGGAGTGCCCCGGCGTCGACGGGTCGGCGCGCCCTTTCCTCGAGCTCCTGGAGAGCCTCGGGATCGAAGAGCAAGAGGCCGAGCGCACCGTGCTCAAGCCGGCCCAGCCCATCAGCGTGAAGGCAAGCGGCGACGCCACCGTGGTGGCGATGCCCGCGCCGTCGGGGCTCACGGCGTCGTACACGCTCGACTACGGGCACGAGTACCTCGACGTGCAGCACTTCTCGCTGCGCGTGACGCCGGAGACGTTCAAGGCGGAGGTCGCGGGCGCGCGCACCTTCTGCCTCGAGTCCGAGGCGCAGGCGCTGCGCAAGATGAACCTCGGCCTGGGGGCCACGTACGAGAACACCCTCGTGGTGGGGGCCGACGGGCCGATCAACAACGAGCTGCGGTTCCCCGACGAGTTCGCGCGGCACAAGACGCTCGATCTGCTCGGCGACCTGTTCCTGCTCGGCTGCGACCTCGACGCGCACGTCATCGCCTACAAGAGCGGGCACGTCGCGAACCTCCGGCTCGTGCGCGCGCTGCTCGAGCCGCGCCGGAAGAAGGCCTCGAGCCTCGGCTCGGTGCAGATCCGGCGCATCCTCCCGCACCGCTATCCGTTCCTGCTCGTCGATCGCGTGGTGGAGGTCGACGGCTTCCAGCGCGCCGTCGGCATCAAGAACGTGAGCGTGAACGAGCCCTTCTTCCAGGGCCACTACCCCAGCGAGCCGATCATGCCGGGGGTGCTCATCCTCGAAGCCATGGCGCAGCTCGCGGGCATCCTCCTGCTGCGCAAGCTCGAGCTCACGGGCAAGGTGCCCGTGCTGCTCTCGATCGATCGCGTGAAGTTCCGGCGCGCCGTCGTGCCCGGCGACCAGATCCGAATGGAGGCCACGACGATCCGCCTCTCGAGTGGCCGCGGTCGGGTCCGCTGTCGTTCCACCGTCGAGGGGGCGCTGGTGTCGGAGGCGAGACTCAACTTCGCGCTCACGGAGCCGCCGAGCGCATGACCACCATCCATCCCACCGCCGTAGTCGATGCGAGGGCCGAGCTGGCCGACGACGTGGTCGTGGGCGCGTACGCCGTGATCGAAGGCACCGTGCGGATCGGCGCGGGCTCGGAGGTCATGGCCAACGCGTGCGTGATGGGGGACACGACCCTCGGCGAGGGCAACCGGATCTTCCCGGGGGCCGTCATCGGCGCGGTGCCCCAGGACCTCAAGTACGAGGGCGAGCCCGTGCGGCTCGAGGTCGGCGATCACAACATCTTCCGCGAGCACGTCACGGTGCATCCGGGGACCGGCAAGGCGGGCGGGCTCACGCGGATCGGCAACCGGAACCTCCTGATGGTGGGCTGCCACGTGGCGCACGACTGCGTGGTGGGGGACGGGGTGATCCTGTCCAACCACGTGCTGCTCGCCGGCCACGTCTACGTCCAGGACGGCGCGATCATGAACGGGGCCAGCGCCTGCCATCACTTCACGACGATCGGCCGACTGGCCTACGTCGGCGGGCTCACCCGGATCACGGTCGACGTGCCGCCCTTCAGCATCGTGGAGGGCCATCCGGCACGCGTCCGGGCGGCCAACGTGATCGGCATGCGCCGCTCCGGCATGGACGAGGACGACGTCCAGGCGGTCAAGCGCACCCTGCACCGCATCCTCATCTCCCAGCGGGTCTCCTCGTCCGAGGCGATCGAGGAAGCCGAGCGGAATTCGGACGGGAACAGGTACATTGGTGAGCTGTTGGAGGCGCTGCGGGCGTCCCAGGCCGGTCGGCAGGGCCGGGCCCTGGAGCGGCCGCGCGGTTAGATTCCCGAAGGCAGGGTCGGGGACGAGCCGGGGCCCAGACAACACCGCGCCGGGCGGTGAGGGACAAGAAGCGTGCGGCACTGCGTGCCGGACGACGACAGGCATGACTCCTAGGCAGGGAGGGAGAGCATGACGCGCGAGCTGCGAGCCGCCGTGGTGGGGGTCGGTACGTTCGGCCGCCACCACGCACGCGTCTACCGCGAGCTGGAACAGCAGAGGGGCCTCGGGGCCGACGAGGCGAACGTGCGCCTCGTGGGTCTCGTGGACATCGATCTGGACGGGCCGAAGCCGGTCGCCGACCGGCTCCAGGTGCCGCTCGTGGGTTCTCTCGACGAGCTCCCCGAGATGCCCGACATCGTGAGCGTGGCCGTGCCGACGTCGGTGCACCGCCGCGTGGCCGAGCCGCTCCTGCGCTCCGGCGTGAGCTGTCTCGTCGAGAAGCCCGTGGCGGGCAGCACCAGCGACGCGCGCGCCCTGGTCGGCGCCGCCGAGGCCGGCGGAGCGCAGATGCAGGTCGGTCTGCTCGAGCGCTTCAACCCGGTCACCGCCGCGATCGACAAGCTCGGCAGCCCGCCGCAGTACATCGAGGTCCACCGCCTCGCGCCCTTCGCCGGCCGTGCGATGGACGTCGGGGTCGTGATGGACATGATGATCCACGACCTCGACCTGGTGAGCCACATCGTCAACGAGGAGCCGGTCGACGTGCAGGCCGTCGGCGTGTCCCTCGCCAGCGACTACGAGGACGTCGCGAACGTGCGCATCACGTTCCCCTCGGGCTGCGTGGCCAACGTCACCGCGAGCCGGGTCGCCCAGCAGCGCATGCGCCGCACCCGCATCTTCTCGCACCACGCCTACCTGAGCCTCGACTACGACCGCCGGGAGGCGCGCATCGTGCGCCGTCGCCAGCGCGCCGAGGACTGGAGCGCCCTGTTCGCCGAGCTCGCCGCCCGCGGCGCCGATCTCGAGCCCGGGCGCGTCAACGGCGCCGGCCCGGACTTCGAGTCCCTGCTCCAGACGGAGCGGGTGCCGATCTCCGACAGCGAGCCGCTGCGCGAGGAGATCCTCGCCCTGCTCTGCGCGGTGCGCACGGGCCGGCGGCCGGTCGTCGGGGGCATGGAGGGCCTGCGGGCGCTGCGCCTCGCGGAGCGCGTCCTGGCCGACATCCGGGGCCGCCAGCCCGCGCGCGGCTGAACCGCCGAATTCCGCGCCAAATGGGGCCTTGCGGGCCCCGAGAGGGGCTTGCCCCCGGCTTGACCGCCGAAGGGGCAGGGCTACACTCCCCTGCTTGCGCCCAAGATCCGGGCGCAAACGCGAAGACACGCCCCGGGGGGCCCTGCCGCCCGGGTGTACGAGGACCTGACCTTGTCCACCATCACGCTCGACAACCTGCTTGAGAACGGCGTTCACTACGGCCATCGCGCGAGCCGTTGGAACCCGAAGATGAAGCCGTTCATCCACGGCAAGCGCAACCAGATCCACATCATCGATCTGCGCGCCACGGTCCGCGGCCTGCTCCGCGCCCGGGCCTTCCTGCAGGCCACCGCCGCCGAGGGCGGCCGCGTGCTCTGGGTGGGCACGAAGCGCTCCGCCAAGGAAGCCGTACGCAACATCGCCGCGCAGACGAGCCAGCCGTTCGTCACCGAGCGTTGGCTCGGCGGCTCGCTCACCAACTTCAAGACGGTCCGCAGCCGGCTCGGCCGCCTCGACGAGCTCGAGGGCCTCGAGGCCGACGGCACCGTCGCCCTGCTCAGCAAGAAGCAGCAGTCGCGCCACCGCATCGAGAAGAAGAAGATCCTCAAGAACCTCGAGGGTCTGCGCGACATGAACGAACTGCCGGCGTGTCTCGTCATCGTCGACCCGAAGCACGAGCACATCGCGGTCGCCGAAGCGAACAAGATGCGCATCCCCGTGATCGCGATCCTCGACACGGACTGCGACCCCGACTCCGTCGACATCACCATTCCCGGCAACGACGACGCCATGCGTTCCGTCGCGACGTTGCTCGGCATCCTGGGCGAGGCCGTCGCCGAGGGCTGGAAGTCGTTCGCCGTCATCCTGGCCGAGCGCGAGCGCGTCGAGGAGGCCCGCCGTCGCGACCAGCAGGCGAAGCGCGAGGCCGACCTGCAGCGCCAGCGCGTGACCGAGGACTGGCAGCGCAAGCTGCGCGAGGAAGCGGGCCGCAAGCGCTCGACCGCGAAGCCCGACGATCCGGCTGCCGCCGAGGACGCGCCCGCCGAGGCGAGCACCGAGACGGCCGTGGCCGATGCGCCGCCGGCCGACGAGGCGCCTGCTGCCGAGGCTCCGGC
This sequence comes from Planctomycetota bacterium, assembly GCA_030066775.1. GTDB lineage: Bacteria > Planctomycetota > PLA2 > PLA2 > JAEUHO01 > JASJAY01. Next base: position 9,217 of record JASJAY010000039.1, on the reverse strand, counting down.
CGAGCCCACGACTCCCGACGCGCCCGCCGAGGGCGAGGGCGAAGGCGACGCCAAGAGCTCCTGACCCCCGACGCGCCAACCAGCTGAACAGCCTGCGCGCGCGTCCCTTCGACGCGCGCGTCGGTTTGCCAGGCGAAATCACCTGAACCCGAGATCGCGGCGGCAGATGGACCGCCGGAGGATTCCAAGATGGACTTCAGTGCCAAGGACGTGATGAAGCTGCGCCAGATGACGGGCGCCGGCATGATGGATTGCAAGAAGGCCCTGATCGAGACGGGCGGCGACATGGAAGCCGCGGCCGATCTCATCCGCAAGAGCCTCGGCGCCAAGGCCGCCAAGAAGGCCGGCCGCGCGACGGGCGAGGGCCTCGTGCGCGAGCGCTACAGCGACGACCAGAAGAAGGGCACGATGGTCATCGTGCTCTGCGAGACCGAGCCGGTCACCAAGACCGAGGACTTCGTCTCCTTCGTCGACAAGGCCGCCGACGTCGCGTTCGCGACCGGCGCCAACAGCGTCGAGGAGCTCGAGCAGCAGGCTTGGGACGACGGCGAGTCGGCCACGGTCGGCGAGGCGCTCAAGGCGCTCATCGGCCGCATCGGCGAGAACATGAAGCTCGGCCACGTCGCGACCTTCACGGTCGACGGCGACGGCCTCGTCGGCGGCTACGTGCACTTCAACCACAAGACGGGCGCGCTCGTCTCGCTCACCGGCGGCACGGCGACCAACGACCACGCCAAGGACCTCTGCCAGCACATCGTCTTCGCCAAGCCGATCGCCAAGTCGCGCGAGGAGATCTCCGAGGACGAGATCGCCAAGGAGACGGCCTTCCTCAAGGAGCAGCTGGCCGAGGACCCGAAGATGGCCGGCAAGCCCGAGCAGGCGATCGCCGGCATCCTCAAGGGGCGCCTCGACAAGAACTTCTTCGGCGAGCGCGTGCTGCTCGAGCAGGGCTGGTACCGCGACGGTGGCAAGACGAAGGTGCAGGACCACCTGAACGAGTGGAACGCCGACCTGAGCGCGTTCGCGCTCTTCCAGATCGGCGCCTGAGCCCATGCCGGACGGCGCCCCTCGCTGGAACCGCGTCCTCCTCAAGATCTCCGGGGAGGCGCTTGCCGGTGATGCGGGGCGTCCGATCGACGGCGACGCCGTCGCCACCCTGGCCGACGAGATCGTCTCAGCCCACAAGCTGGGGACGCAGATCGCGATCGTCAACGGCGGCGGCAACATCCTGCGCGGGGCCCAGGCGAGCATCCAGGGCATCGAGCGGGCCACCGCCGACTACATGGGCATGCTCGCCACGATCATCAATGCGCTCGGGCTGCAGGACATGCTCGAGAGCAAGGGCGTGCCCACGCGCGTGCTCACGGCGATCGAGATGCGCAGCGTCGCCGAGCCCTACATCCGGCGCCGCTGCATGCGGCACCTGGAGAAGGGCCGTGTCGTGATCCTCGCGGGTGGGACGGGCCAGCCCTTCTTCAGCACCGACACCACGGCCGCGCTTCGCGGCACGGAGATCGGTGCGCAGGTGCTGCTCAAGGGCACGAAGGTCGATGGCATCTACGACCGCGACCCGAACAAGTTCGAGGGCGCCACGCGCTTCGAGAGCCTGACCTTCGACGAGGTGATCCAGAAGGATCTGAAGGTCATGGACAAGACGGCCTTCACCCTCTGCGAGCAGAACGGGCTGCCGATCGTGGTCTTCGAGATGGGGGTCCCGGGCAACCTCAGGCGTATGCTCGAAGGCGAGATGCTGGGAACGACGGTCGGCGGCGTCTGAGCGCCGGGCCGACGGACAGGAGCGAGCGATGGACTTCGAAGAGATCCTGATGGACACCGAGGAGCGCATGGAGGGCGCCGTCAGCCACCTTGCCGGCGAGCTCGCCGGACTGCGGTCCGGTCGCGCGAGCCCTGCGCTGGTGGACAAGCTCAACGTCGAGGCCTACGGCGCGTCCACGCCGCTCGGCCAGCTGGGCCAGATCGGCTGCCCCGAGCCGCGCCAGATCCTGATCAAGCCCTACGACCCCTCGATCATCAAGGACATCGAGAAGGCGATCCAGGCCTCCGACCTCGGCCTCAACCCGCAGAGCGACGGCAAGGTGATCCGCCTCAACCTGCCCCCGCTCTCCGAGGAGCGTCGCAAGCAGCTCGCCAAGCACGTCAAGGACAGCGGCGAGAAGACCAACGTCTCCATCCGCAACGTGCGCCGCGATGCCAACAAGGAAGCCGACGCCGCGCAGAAGGACAAGACGCTCACCGAGGACGACTGCAAGCGCGTCAAGGACGAGATCCAGGACCTCACCAAGAAGTTCGAGGGCAAGGTCTCCGAGCTCGTCGCGAAGAAGACCGACGAGCTGATGGAGGTCTAGCGGGCTTCAACGATGCCCGCGGCCGACCGCGAGAAGTGGGACGCGAAGTACCGCGCGCGCGGTGAGACGATCTTTCCGCCGTCGCCGTTCGTGCTGTCGGTCCTCGATCGGCTCCCGACAACCGGTCGCTGCCTCGACGTGGCTGGTGGCACGGGACGCAACGCACGCCCGCTCGCCGCGCACGGTCTCGACGTGACGTTGGCCGACGTCTCGCCTGCCGGCCTCGAGATCGCCGAGCGCGAGGCGCGTGAAGCGGGTGTCGCGATCCGCACGCTCGAGCACGATGTCGAGACCGACGGGCTGCCCGAAGGTCCGTGGGACGTGCTCGTGCAGGTGCGCTTCCTCCACCGCCCGCTCTTCACGCAGTACGCCGCGGTGCTGGCCCCTGGCGGGCTCTTCGTCCTCGATCACCCGACGCGCACGAACCTCGAGCGCCACGAGCGTCCGTCGGGCCACTGGCTCTTGGAGGACGGCGAGCTGCCCGAGCTGCTCGTCGCGCACGCACCCGAGCTCGAGGTGCTCGAGTACGAAGAGGGGTGGGGCGAGGACAAGCGCCACAGCGCTCGCCTACTCGCCCGCAGATACCCCTAGCTAGCCCTTGACGCAGACGACCTGACGCAGCGTGTGCACGATGGTCACCAGGTCCTTCTGCGCGCGCATGACGGCGTCGATCGACTTGTACGCCATCGGCGTCTCGTCGATCACGCCCTTGTCCTTGCGGCACTCGATGCCCTGCGTCGCGCGCTCGTGGTCCTCGACGCTGAAGCGACGACGGGCCTCGTTGCGCGACATGGCACGGCCGGCGCCGTGGCTGCAGCTCAGGAAGCTCTCCGGGTTGCCCTTGCCGCGCACGATGTACGAGCGCGCGCCCATGCTGCCCGGGATGATCCCCAGCTCGCCCTCGCCGGCACGCACGGCGCCCTTGCGGGTCAGCCACACGTCGGCACCGTAGTGGTGCTCCTGCTGGACGTAGTTGTGGTGGCAGTTGACGGCCTTCTGGTCCGCACGGAACGACGGCAGCGACTTCACGCGCGCCAGCGCCTTCATGATCGCGCCCATCATCAGCTCGCGGTTCACGCGGGCGAACGTCTGGGCCCAGCCGACCGCCTCGACGTAGTCGTCGAAGTGCTGCGTGCCCTCGGTGAAGTAGGCCAGGTCCTTGTCCGGCAGCGTGGACAGCGCATCGCGCATGTCCTTCTTCGCCAGCTCGATGAAGTAGCGCCCGATACGGTTGCCGACGCCACGCGAGCCGCTGTGCAGCATGATCCAGACACGGCCCTCCTCATCGAGGCAGATCTCGATGAAGTGGTTGCCCGTGCCCAGCGTGCCCAGGTGGTTCTCCGTGTTGCCGCGCTTCAGCTTCGGGAAGCGCTCGGTGATGCGCCCGAAGCCCCTGCGCAGGCGCTTCCAGGCGTCGGCGTGCGCCGCCGGCAGATCGCTGAACGCGCCGCGGTCGCTCTTGCGACCGCCGTCCGTGCGGCCGTGCGGCACGGCCTTCTCGATCGCCGTGCGCAGCGGACGCAGGTCGTCCGGCAGGTCCTCGGCCGACAGCGTCGTGCGCGCGGCCATCATGCCGCAGCCGATGTCGACGCCGACGGCGGCCGGGATGATCGCACCCTTCGTCGGGATGACGCTGCCGACCGTCGCGCCGTAGCCCCAGTGGACGTCCGGCATCGCCGCGACCCAGCGGTGGATGAACGGCAGCGAGGCCACGTTCAGCAGCTGCTTGCGCGCGGAATCCTCGAGCGGGACCCCGCGGGTCCAGCTCTTGATCGGCACGCCCTTGCGCGGCTCGGTGATCTCGTAGTTGGTCTCGCTCACGGCGGGATGGCTCCGGTGGGGGAGCCGATCCTATCCGCTCGGGGGAGGGCCCGGACAGCCCATCGTGCCGTCCGGCCCAGCCGCGCTGCTCGCCGAAGCGGGCCTTGGTCAGAGCGCGAGTCGAATCCGCAGGCCGAAGAGCCCGACGACGTCCTCGTCCGGGTTGTTCGTCGGGTTGACGAGGAGCTGGAGACTCGGCGTGATCGCCAGCTCCTTGGTCACCTGGAAGCGGTAGAAGATCTCGCTCACGTACTCGTCGTTCACGTCGTCGCCGAACGGGCGGCCCCAGGACAGTCCGATCGCGGCCAGGTCCCCGTGCCGGTAGAAGTAGCGGCCGATGCCGACCGCGGCGTGTGCGCGGAGCAGGCTGGCACCGCCCGTCGACCATCCCGCACGGAAGAACGGCATGTAGCAGTCGCCGACGAACTTGGCGGCCGAGAACGCGGCGCCGTAGCTCTGCGGGACGCCCGCCGCCTCGCGCCGATCCGCGTGCCACAGCGTCAAATGGACGTTGTCGAAGATGAACCGCTCCGGTGCGCTGTTCCAGCCCCACTCGAAGTGGCTGAACAGCTCCCCGTCGTCGAATACATCCGCGTTGGCATCGGCGGGATCGGCGTTCGCGTCGGCGACACCCGCGATGACGTACGTATTGGGGTCCGGTCGAACGGCGACGGCGGCGCCCAGCCCTTGGTTGGGCGATGCGATGGTGGGGTTGGTCAGGAAGTTCAGGTTCTGGAACGCTGTCCACGGATTGATCAACCCGTACAGGTCCAGGTAGTCGGTCACGTCGACGACGCCCACGACGAACGCACCCTTCCCGCCGCAGAACCGCTGTCGCCAATACAGGTTGGTCAGGATCCAGCCGGCGTCACTGAACGGAGGCCCTGTCACGCTCGACTGGCCCGCCGCGAAGCCGAGATTCAAGGGGGCCGTGTCCGTAAACGTGTGACGGTTCTCCACCTTGAAGACGAGCGCGCCGCTGTTGGGGTGCCCACGGCCAAGTGCGGTCCAGGTCCCGTAGAAGCGGAACATGCCCGCCGTGGCTTCCTCGTCTCCGAGGCTGTCCGTCACGCGCTGATGCAGGAACGTGTAGTCGGCCGCGATCTGCAGCCCCTTGCACGAGTCCAGGTACGACTTCCAGTCGTAGTACCCGCGCAGCACGCCGTCGAACGCGCAGATGCGCGGCCTGGGGCCCGAGGGTTGTGCGTCTTCCTCGATCTGCCCTCCGACGCTCGACGGTCCGCCGAAGCCCCCTGACCGGTCTGCTGCCGTGGGGTCTGCTTCAGCGGCTGCCGTGTCCGTGTCATCCACCTCGTCGGCGCCGGCAGCCGGCGCGGCGAAGCACGCCGATGCCATGCCGATCAGCACCGCGCCGATCCGACGCGCGAGTCTGCCTCTGCCCAAGGAATCACCTCCCTGTCCTCGTGGGGCCGCATCAAGGCGCGGGCGGCCCCTCTTGATCTCTTCCCTCAGGCGTGCTCCGGCCCCGACCAGCGGGGGAGGGCGCACGCGATTCGTAGCGATGGAGCGTCGAGCGCCATGCCGTCCCTAAGGCCCACTCGAGCCGAACCGACGCCGAGCCGTCGACGGCGGCATGCCTGTCCAGCGGCGAAACGCGCGGGTGAAGTTCGCGGCCTCGGTGTAGCCCAGACGTTCGCCGATCTCACCAATCGGGACGTGTGGATTGCGGATCAGCTCGAGCGCGCTCTCACGCCGCACATCGTCCACCACGAGCGCGTAGGTCTGTCCCTCCTGCCGAAGCCAGCGCTGGATCGACCGTGAGGATGCCCCGACCAGCGACGCGACGCGTTTGAGAGTGGCGTCACCCGACGGGAGTAGAGCCTCGAGGGCAACGCGCAGGGAATCTACGAAGGCCATGTCGATTCGTCCGATGGCGGGGCGCGGCACGACTGTGGACGCGGCTCTTCCTTGCTCATCGAGCGCGTCCTCTGGCAGCTCGATTGCGGTGACCGCGCACCCGGGCGTCACGTTGCATCCTTCGAGGAGGGGCGGGAGCGTGAGGCCCTCGAGACGGGGCTGCTTGAGACGCACCGATGCAGGCCGCCAGTGGTCGCCGAGCGCTTGGCGTACGACGCGGACCATCAGACCCACGACGTACTGCTCCACCTGCCATTCGCCAACGTCGATTCCATCGATGCCGTGGCGGCAGAACCAGAGCGCCGATTCATCCCGCACAACGGAGAAGTGCGCATGGGAGCTGTGTCGCGTGACTTCGGTTAGGAACACATCGAGGGCGTGGCGCAGCGTCGGTGCCGAACCAATCTGCTCCCCCAAGGCCCCGATTGCCTCGACCGGCGTCTCGATTCCGACGCCGAAGCCGAACGTATCGTGATCCAAGGCGGCCGCGCAGAGGTCGGCGAAGGCCCACACAGCGAACTCCGAAATGAGCGCGTTGGGATTGCCCTTAATCCGATCGGACGAGAGACCGAGCCTTCTGGCCAGGGGTTCTGTTGGCTCCCCCGCGGCCCGCACCGCCGCCCGAAAGGGCTCGATCTGGCTGGCGCGGATTAGCGGAAGGCTCATGCTTCATATTCTCGCATTTCGGTCAGCAGAATTTGATACGGACTCTGGACAACTTCGAGCGTTGGCGCGTGATGACAAGGCAGGGGAAGGCGAACGTCTCTAGTCTCCCGCCCTTCGGAACGTCTCGGAGCTCTCGCCATGCCGCGCACCCCCCTTCTCGCCGCGTTCGCCCTCATCATCCTGACTGGCCTGCCTTCGGCCCCTCACGCAGACGCCGAGGAGACACGGAGTGCACCTGCAGCCCTCAGGGGGCTGGAGTGGCGCTGTGTCGGGCCCCACGTGGGCAACCGCGGTTGCACGGTGGCGGTCCACCCCACCGACAAGAACGTGTTCTTCCACGGTCACTCGTCGGGGGGGCTCTGGAAGACAGAGGATAACGGCCAGTACTGGGTCCCCATTAGCGACAAGCACTTCAACGTCGGCTCGATCGGCGCCATGGCCATCGCGCCGTCCAATCCGGACGTCATGTATGTCGGGACGGGCGAGCCGCAGCTGCGCGACTGCGTCAGCTGGGGCGACGGCATGTACAAGACGACCGATGGCGGGAAGACGTGGGCACACATCGGCCTGAAGAACTCACGCCACATCGCGCGAGTGCGCGTCCACCCGACCAACCCGGATCTCGTCTACGTCGCCGTGGTCGGCAACGCGTTCGGCCCGAGCAAGGATCGCGGCGTCTATCGAACGAAGGACGGCGGCAAGACGTGGGAGCAGGTCCTCTTCCAGCACGAGCAGGCCGGCGCGATCGACCTCTGGCTCTGCGAGCACGACACGAACATCCTCTACGCCTCGACGTTCGAGATCATCCGCCGTACCTGGGGCCTCAAGGCGGGCGGCCCGAACAGCCGCATCTTCAAGAGCACTGACGCCGGAACCACCTGGACGGACATTACGGAGAACCCCGGCCTGCCCAAGGGGCCGCTGGGCCGCATCAGCGTCGCTCACAGCAAGACGATGCCGGATCGCGTCTCGGCCATGGTCGAGTCGAAGGAGAAGCCCGGCCTGTATCAGTCCGAGGACGGCGGCAAGACGTGGAAGCACGTATCGAGCCACGTCGGAATTACCCAACGGCCGTTCTACTACTACCACCTCCACGCCAGCCCGCATGATGGCAACGAGCTGTGGGTGCCCAGCAACAAGCTCTGGCAGTCGCTCGATGGCGGCACGACCTGGATCCAACGGACGGGCACCAAAGACGACTTCCACGACATGGCGTTCGATCCCAAGGACAAGGATCGGATGATCGTCACGCACGACGGTGGCGCGATGTGCACCCGCAACGGCGGTGTCACGTGGTCGCACCACTTCACACAGCCCAACCAGCAGGTGTACCGCGTTAACGTCGACAACCAGTTTCCCTACAACCTCTACGGCAACTGCCAGGACCTGATCGGCTACAAGGTGCCCAGTCGCTCGTTGTACGGCGGCATCTCGCTCTCCGAGGTCACCGTCATCGGGAGCGGTGAGTCCGGCATGTCGGTGCCACATCCGACCGAGCCGCACCTCATCTACCATCTCGCGCAGAGCACGATGGCGGCAGGCGGCGCACCCATTCAGCTCGTGAACCTGAAAACGGGTCAGTGGGAGCACCGCAGCGTCTGGCCGGTCATCACGTTCGGCCGCGGCCAGGACGAGGCGAAGTACCGATTCAACTGGCACTGCCCCATCGTGATCGACCCCTTCGATCCCGAGACCGTGTACGTCGCCGCCGAGGTCGTCTTCCGCAGCAAGGACCGCGGGATGTCGTGGGAGGTCATCAGCCCGGTCCTGACCAAGGACGATCCCTCCAAGCAGAAGGCAGGTGGATCGGTCTCGAGTCTCGAGACGTCCGGCCAGGAGGCCTACAACACGATTCACCGCATGGTGTGCTCGACCATCCGCAAGGGCGTGATCTGGACCGGCAGCGACGACGGCCTCGTCCACGTGACGCTCGACGGCGGCAAGACCTGGACGGACACCAAGATCCCGGTCCCGGTCGACAGCGACGTCTACGAGCTGGAGGCCTCGCCTCACGATCCGGCCGTGTGCTACGTCACGCTGAGCCGCTACCGCACGGCCAACGACTTCAAGCCCTACATCTTCAAGACGGCCGACTACGGCAAGACGTGGACCAACCTGAGCGCGGCCTTCCCGCAGGAGGAGATCACGCGCACCATCCGGGAGGACACCGAGCGTAAGGGGCTGCTCTTCGTCGGGACGGAGACGGGTGTGTTCACCTCGCTCGATGACGGCGGCTCGTGGCAGCGCCTGAACCTGAACCTGCCGCGCGTAGGCGTCCACGACATGAAGATCAAGGATGGCGATCTCTGCATTGCCACGCACGGACGCAGCTTCTGGATCCTCGACGACATCAGCCCGCTGCGGCAGGTGACCGCCGAGATGGCGACGGCGAGCGCGCACCTGTTCGAGCCTGCGGACCAGATCCGCTTCGGCTACAACTGGTGGGTGGAGTACGGCGGCGGCCCGCCGTCGGACGAGAAGTACTT
>JASJAY010000179.1 GCA_030066775.1 Planctomycetota bacterium | reverse complement strand
ACCGTGCTCGCGACGTACCTCCTGGCCCTCGCGCTCGGCTCCCTGCTCCTGGGCCCCAGGCGCGGCGTGGGCGCCACGCGCGCGCCCCTGCGCGTACTCGTGCTGGCCGCCGTGCCCGTTGCCCTCTTGCCTTTCGCGATCGCGGCGGTGGGGGCGTGGAGCCTCGCGCGGATCGCCGCGGCGGAGCCGACCCAGCTCGAGCTGGTCTGGATCCAGTCGGCCGCCGCCGGGATGCTGCTCGTGCCGTCCACGTTGATCGGCGCCGCCGCGCTGCCGTGGCTCTTGCGGGCCGCGTCCCCGACCCCCGAGGCCGCCGGCCGCGGCACGGGGCGCCTGTTGTTCATGAACACGGCCGGCTCGGCGCTCTTCGCCCTGCTCACGGCCCTGCTCTGGCTGCCCCTGGCCGGCTCGGCCGGCGTGCTGCGCGGCGCCGCCGGCGTGTACCTGGGCGCCGGTGCCCTCGTGGCGGCGGGCCGCACGCGCGCCGTGCTGACCGTGGCCGGCGCGGTCCTGCTGCTGCAGCCCTTGGTCGCCCCGACAGACGATGCCGTGCTGTGGCGCGTGGTCGGTGCCACGTTCGCGCCCGAGCGCTACGTGGTCGACGACGCCCCCTTGCGCTTCGCCGAAGAAGGCCGCGTGAGCACGGTCGTCGTGCGCGACCGCGAGGGCCGCCCCGAGCTGTGGGTGGACTCCAAGATCGTCGCGTCGGTCGGTCCGACGGACCGCTTGCACCTCGCCCTGCTCGGGCACCTTCCGATGCTGCTGCACCCCGAGCCGGAGCACGTCGCCGTGATCGGTCTCGGCACCGGCATCAGCAGCCGCGCGGTCGCGCGCTGGAAGCCCGAGACGCTGGACATCTACGAGTTGGAGCCGGCGGTCGTCGAGGCAGCACGCCACTTCGAGGCGTTCGACGGCGGGGTCCCCGAGGGCGCACGCGTCGTGCTGGGCGATGGGCGCCACGGCATCGAGCGCAGCGGCAAGCGGTACGACGTCGTGACCAGCGATCCGATCCATCCTGGCGTTGCCGGAGCGGCTGCACTGTACGGCGCCGACCACTACCGGATGCTCGCGTCGCGCGCGGACATCGTCTGCCAGTGGCTACCGCTGTATCAGATGCGTCTGCCCGACGCGCGCCTGATCGTGCGCACGTTCACGGCCGTGTTCGAGAACGCGTACGTGTTCCTGCTCGGTCCGGACGCCATCCTCGTGGGCGCGCGGGAACCGCTGCAGGTGGACGAGGCGCGGCTCCGGGAGCGGTTGGCGAGCGAGGCCGGCGCCGATCTCGCGTCATACGGCCTGCGCGCCCCCGGCCGGCTCCTCGGTCTGCTGGTGCAGGGGCCGGAGGGGGCGCGGCTCTTCGCACGCGAAGGCCCGCTCAACACCGACGACAACCTGCGTCTCGAGTTCGCGTGCGCGCGCAGCTGGTACGCCGACGAGATCGCGTTGATCGCACGCTTCCTGCGTCTGGGCCGCACCGACGCCACGACGCTGCTGACCGGCGCACCGACGCTTTCGTTCGGGCACGAGCTCGACCAAGCCGTCCAGTTCCACACCGCCATGCGGGTGTGGCTCGAGTGGCAGAACGCGCGGGCGGTCGAGGAACTCGAGCTACTCCTGGAGCTCGGGCTCTGGAACGACTTCGCCCGCGCCCTGCGCCACGAGACGCTCCTCGCATTGGCGCGCGACGAGCTCGACGACGACCGGCCGGAGGAGGCGGTGCGCATCCTCCGCACTCTGCTGGCCACGGAGGGGATCGACGACGGGCTTCGCCTCGATGCGGCCGAGCTGCTCATGGACGCCGGGCGCGTCGCCGACGCCCGCGCGGTCGCTCGACGCCTCGCCGCCGAGAAGGGCTGGCCGCGTGCCCGCCGACTCGCCGGCGAAAGCAACGCGTCGAGCGAGCGCTGACGGATACTGACGCCATGGCACTCGAGAAGCGGCTGCTCGCATCCCCGGCGATCCCCAGTGCCGCGCGCTGCGTGCTCAAGCTGTACCGCTGGTGGAGCTTCGGGACCTTCCTGTGGCATCACGACAAACGCCTGCTCGAGTTCATGCGCACGAACGAGCCGGCGATCTTCGCCACCTGGCACCAGGACTTCGCGTACACGCTGGGGTACCTGGGCCGTTGGAACAACCGGCGCCGGACCTACGCGTTGGCCAGCGCGAGCCGCGACGGCGGCATCGCGAGCGCCGCGGCCGAGTCCATGGGCTTCCAGCGGCCGATCCGGGGATCGACGGCTCGCGGTGCCCGGCGTGCACTGCTCGAGATGACGCGCCGCCTCCAGGACGATCGCCACGCGTCGATGGCCGTGGTGTGCGACGGACCCCGACCGCCGGCGCGGGAGATGAAGGCGGGCATCCTGCACCTCGCGCGCGCGACGGGCCGTCCGATCTGGTTGGTGCGCACGTCGTTCTCGCGGCGCCACGTCCTGGAGCGGTCGTGGGCTCGGTTCCACTGGCCCAAGCTCTTCGCGCACGGCGTCGTCCGCGCCGACGGCCCGATCCACCTGCCGCGGGACCTCGACCGCGAAGGCGTCGAACACTGGCGTCAGCAGCTGGAGACGCGCCTCAACGCGCTGGCGGATCGCGCCGATGCCCGCGCCGATCAGTACCGGCGCTTGCGCGCCTCCGAGTCGGGGTCGTAGCGGCTGTAGGCGGGGTATTCGCCCAGGTCCGTCTCGGGCCGGCCCTTGAAGCGCTTCAGCGTCCAGTTCCAGATTTCGGGGCGCGCGCGGATCACCTGGCTCAGGACGTGGTTCACGCGCCGCGTGACCTCGTAGAGCTGGTGGTTCGGATCGTCGGTGCCCAGGTCCTGCGTGAGGTCGGGGCCGACCCACACGAAGTAGCGATCGTTCTCGATCGGCAGGCAGAGCACGGGGAAGAGCGGCACCTCGTTGCGTAGCGCGAGCCATGCCGGTAGGGGCGTCGTGCGTGCGGGCAAGCCGAGGAACGGGACGTAGACGCCGCCGTGCACACCGCGCACGTTGCGGTCGGCGAGGATCGCCGCGATGCCGCCGTTCCGGACCGTGTTCGTCACGAGGCGCGCGCCGCCCTTGCGCATGGCGCCGACCAGGTCGCCGTGGCTGCGTAGCTGTTCGACCACGCGATTGACGGCGTTGTTCGGGATTGCCTCCGCGACGAACACCGTGGGGGGGAGGTCCTGGAACGCGACGCGCATCCCGAGCAGAAGCTCCCAGTTGCCGACGTGACCGGAGACGAGGATCGCGCCCGTCTCCCGCATCTGCTTGACGCGCGGGTCGCTCTCTACGTCGTCCGGGATATCCACCCAGCGTCGCCACTTGGCCTCGGTCAACGGCTGCAGGTGCAGCAAGAGCAGGATCGAGCGCACGCTCTCCCGATACGACGCGCGCGTGATGGTGCGCGCCCGTTCCTTGGGCAGGTCCTCGCCGAAGGCCACGCGGAGGTTCTGGCGGGCGGCCTCGCGTCCGCGGCGATCCAGATGGAACAGGAGCCACGCCGCGCCGTCCGCGAAGCGCAGGACCCAGCGCGACGGCAGCGCGGCCAGGATCCGGATCGTCCCCAGCATCAGGGCGACCTGGGTCTCCTCGACGACGCGAGCGGCGAACCGCCAGCGGATGCGTTGCTTTCTCTGCCGGCCCATGCGTGGGCCGGATCGTACTCGGCCGCCCCGGCAGCCCCCACGGGCCCCAGAGCCCCTGCGCCCGCGGCGCGTGGGGACACGTTCCCAGCGTGTCTCCAGTGCTCCCGATTCCGACGTAATCCGTTTTTTGGAAATGGATTACGCCTCGTCCTCCACAGAGTGTCCCCCCCCTTGGGTAATCTCGTGCCCAACTCCTGGAGGAGGACGGACCGATGATCGACAGCGCAATCCCCACCGTGAAGAGCGAGCTGTGGACGGCGTGCATGGTCACCCTGGGCATCGTTCTGGCCCTGCTGATCTGACGCTCGCTCTGCTGTCTGACCGCAGCGCCCAGCCGCCCACGCTCCGTCTCGCCGACTCCCCTTAGCGGGAGACGGTGAACTCCGCGATGTCGACGCGGTCCTTCCGCTTGAGCAGGATCGCGCGGTAGGTCGCGCGCGATGCCTCGGGCGTGCCCTCGCCGCGGATCACGGTCAGCGTGGCGCGCGTCGGCACATCGCCGCCGTAGTAGTTGGCCTGTACGCGGTAGGTGCCGGGCTGGAGACGCGCCTGGGTGTAGGTCTCCGGCCCGAAGCCGTTCGTGACGTCCACGTCGAGCACGCCGCCCGCCTTGCCTTGCTTGTTCTGGTAGTTGACGAGCTGGCCGTCGGGGCCGGTGACCCACAGGTCGATGTCCGTCGCCGGCGTGTCCCAGGTCAACGTGATGCGCAGGTCCTTGCGCGGGACGCGCGCGTAGACCGCGAGCTCGTCTTCGAGCACGCCCGTCTTCGTCTTGCCCACGACGCGGATCGAGTTCCAGCCCGGCGCGAGGACCTGGCGCGAGCTGAACGCATCGCCCTCGTTCGGGATCGAGAGCGGCACGCCGTTGAACACGAGCGTGAGGCGATCGCCGACGAGGCCCTTCGAGGTGCCGGCGATCGTGACGACGCGCTCCTTGGTCTGGCCGCCGCGCGGGGAGGTGATCTCGAGCTCGGGTGTGACGGCCGGCCCCCGAGCCGGCTCCCCGGCCGGCGCGTCAGCCAGCGGAACGACGAGCCACAGGGCGGCCGCCGCAAACAGGATCAGGCGTCGCGGGGTCATCAGCGGTCTCCCTTCACACCGGTCGGTCCGGCCTCGGTCACCTGCAGCGGCTCCCCGTCGCTGTTGCCGCGGATGTCGGGGAAGTACATGAGCTCCGCCTGCGCAGGGAGCGCCGTGAAGTCGCCGACGTGGGTCGCGCGCACGAGGTGGCGCAGCACGGTCTCGCCCGCGGGCAGGAGCGTCACGAAGAACACCGTCCGATCGTCGTAGCGCTCGATGTGTGCCTCGGACGCGGGCCGGCGCCCCTCGACGGTCATGCCGTACTCGCGCGCCGGCTCGAAGCCGGCCGCGTAGGGGTCCTGCACCATGACGTAGTCGCGTGCCTTGCCGCTCTTCACGACCAGCTCGCACTCGAGCAGCGTGCCCGAGGCCACGGTCTCGGTCACGGGCACGCGCGTCCAGGTGACGCTCCCGTTCGTTCGAACGGGATCGAGCCGGTACCACCGTCGCGTGACCTCCAGGCCGTTGCTCGAACGACGGATCGCGGGACCCGTCTCGAAGTAGGCGAGGTTGACTGCACCGATGACGCCGGGGCCGTCTGCCACGACCTCGAGGTCGAGCGTCGCGCCCGGCGCGAGGCCCTCCGCGGGCAGCTCGATCACGCTGCTGCCGTCGAAGAGCGTGTCCTTCGTGATCGTGATCGCACCAACAGGCTTGCCGGCCTGGCGCACCTCGACGCGGCGTCCGGTGCCGAGCTCACCCGTGGTGATCGCGTGCGCGGCCAGGAATCGCACCGCCGCGGCCGTGTCGCGCGTGCTGCGCCAGCGATCACCGCCCGGACGATGCTGCAGGAGCCACGTCGCGCCGCGCTGCAGCAGCGCCGCGTGCTCCGCGTGCCCCGTCTTGCCGATGGCGAAGAGCGCCTCGGCGGTCGCCTCGATCGGGTCGTCCTGCCAGCGCGTGACCACGTCGTCCGCCGCGCCCCGTCCCGGGACCTGCGCGGGCCACCAGGACATGCCGTTCGTCGTCTGGGCGGTCTCTACCAAGCGTCCTCGCAGCGTCTTCACCCACTCGGGCATCTTCGCCGCATGGGCGGCGCGAAGGAACCAGGCCTGCGTGATGGGGGAGGCGGTGATCGGCTTCTCCGTGTCGAGCACCTGTTGGAGCACGCCCTTCGGCAGGCTGCCGCCTGCCTCGTAGACGGCCATCGCCACGGATGCCACGGTCGCCGCCTCGTGGGCGTGGATCCGCTTCGCGTTCTGCTGCCACCAGCGGCCGAGCCAGTTGACCGCCCGGCCGCGCATGCGCACGACGGTGTCGCCCGTGAGTCCCGTGAGGCCGCGCACGACCAGCGCCGTCATCACGGGGCTGCTCGCATCCGACTCCCACCAGCCGAACCCGCCGTCGCTGTGCTGCAGCTGGGCGAGGCGCGCGAGACCGGCTTCCTGCATCGCCTCGAGCTCCTCGAGGCGGCCGCGTACGGGGACGCCCAGCGTCTTCATGGCGACGGCGACGTCGGCCAGGGGGCCGAAGCGGTTCATGGTCTGCTCGGTGCAGCCGTGGGGGTAGTCGAGCAAGTACGGCAGCGCGGCGACGACCGCCTGCACGGAAGAGGCCTCGAGGCTGATGCGGCAGCGGATGCTGCCGGGCGTTGCGGTCTCGGGAATGCGCAGCTCGGCCGCGCCCTTGCCGT
>JASJAY010000178.1 GCA_030066775.1 Planctomycetota bacterium | reverse complement strand
GAGGCCTTCCTCGAGCGCACCCAGTGGCAGGGCGACGAGCCCGTGCTCGCGGTCGTCTGGGAGCAGACGGACCTCTCCCCCTCGACCCAGCTCTGGATCCCGCCCCTCGGCCTGGGACCCCCGCGCCTCGAGGGCATCTACGTGCAGATCCTCGAAGGCCCGAACCGCATCTTCGTGGGCAGCCGCCCCTCGCCGCTCCCCATGGCCGTCCACCGCCGCCTGGCGGAGGCCGCCACGGCCGTCGCCACCGCGCTGCAGGCCATGGGCTACGCGGGCCGCTGCTCGTTCGATCACCTCGTCGTCGGCGATCCCGCTGACGAGCCGCGGCTGCTCTTCACCGAGTGCAACGGCCGCTGGGGCGGCACGAGCCTGCCGATGTCGCTCGTCGATCGCCTGCGTCCCGGCAGCACCCGGCCCCCCTACCGCGCCCAGGATCTCGTCCACGAAGGGCTGGTCGGCATGACCTTCCCCGAGGTGCTCGAACGCGTGGGCGACGAGCTCTTCGACCCGCGCACCGGCTCCGGCCGCTACGTCTTCTACAACGTCGGCCCCCTCGAGCCCGTCGGGAAGATCGACGTCATCGCCTTCGGCGAGACCCAGGCCGACGCCGAGCGCGCGATGACGGAAGAGCTTCCCCCGCTGCTCGGCCTCTAGCCGCCGTACCGCGCGCGCAGCTGCGCCTCCCGCTTGCGCCCGCGCTCCCGTGCCTTCTCGGCCTCCGCCTCGCGCGTGCGCGGCGTCGCCGTCGTCACGAGTCCTGCCAACAAGCGCTCCGTCGCCGCGAAGACGTCACTCACCGCCCGCTCGAACACCGCCTCGTTCGCCTTCGACGGCTTCGTCGACCCGCTCAGCTTGCGCACGTACTGCAGCGCCGACGCGCGCATCTCCTCCTCCGTCGCGGGCGGTGCGAAGTTGTGGAGCGTCTTGATGTTGCGGCACATGGGCGCCTCCGGGCGGGCCAACCCGCCAAACCTACCTGCGGCTGTGCTTTCCGGGCGATCGGAAGGACGACGTCTCGACCAGGTCCGGGCGCTCGCGGATCTCCAGCCAGTACGCGGCCCGCACGTCGTCGTCGATGGCGACCGTGCCCGGGTAGAGCGTGTCGCATCCGTCGCGGCGGGGGCGAGAGATCCACCACTCTTCGCCTTCGATCTCGTCGACGTAGTTCGCCTTGTAGCCGCTTCCGCGCAACGAAACGAAGCGGTGCTGTTGATAGGAGAGCGTCCGGCCCGACTTCGATCGGCGCACGCGCCCGATCCGCGCAGGCCCCGTCAGCCCGTCCTTGCGTTCCAAGTACATGATCTCGCCGCGCGCTCTCGACATGGCATCGCGGAATCTACCAGTGGACGCCGGACATGCCGGGCCTCCGATCCTCTTGGAATGGGTGTCCGGCCCAGCCACGGCTTGCATAGACCCGCACATCTCAGGGAGCCGCTGCCGCCCGAGGGCATCGCAGCGGAACAGAGTCATGCGCTTCCACGAACCCCTCTTCTCGCTCGGCGGTTGACCGCGGATCTCGCGGTTCGACCTGCAGTTGCCGATTGCCCCGGGAGCGGTGTGTCCATGGCGCGACCCGTCTGCCCTCTCGGGGCCTCAGAGAAGAGGCCTCTTCGATGGACTTCAACACGTTCTTCGACGTGTTCTCCCTGCTTGGGCGCTGGGAGAAGACGTTCCCCTATCACAAGGACCGCTACGCCCTGATGCTCCTCGAGTACGCCGCCCAGGACGGCATCTCGATCGCCGAGCTCAAGCGCGGTCCCTTCGCACGCCTGCTCAGCAAGCCCCTCGTGCGTGACTTCCTCGGCCGGCACGGGTCATCCCACGTGCATGCCGACGACGTCCGCGCGTTCGAGGTCCCTGCGACCACACGCTTCCGGGTGAGCTTCACCCGCTGGCCCGACGAGATGCCCGAGGAGAAGGAGGCCTGGCAGTGGGAGCAGATCTCGCGGCCGGGCTTCAACCTCGTGCTTCAGCTCAACTTCCCTCTCAAGCACAACCATCGCGCGCGACGCCTTCTCCGGCATCGCCTCGGCGACGCGTACATGTCCGGTCATCCGGCCCGGTTCGATCGCGAGATCAGCATGGCGTGGGCGCGCATCGACCTGGACCTCGACCACGGTCAGGCCCTGATCGAGGAGCTCCAGACGGACTGGATTCGCGAGGTGCTGTTCTGGGCCGAGTGCAGCGACTACGAGCACGTCCGCCACGCCTGGAAGCGGTACTTCCAGGAGCAGCTCGAGCAACACGCCCGAACCTGGGCCGAGGCCATGCTCAGTGCCGCCATCACCTACCTCGCTCGCCATCTCGGCATTCGAGACATCTGGTACCACACCTTCGACGGAGGCCGGCTCATGAAGCGCATGGGGTTCCCACCGCGGTCCCTCTACACGAGCCTGCCCAAGCGCTTCTGCTTCCAGGAGACGCGCCACGCACCGCACTTCCTCCGCCGAGAGCGGAACGCCGAGGTCCAGAAGGCCCTCGGCACCAAGTCGCTGCGTTGGCACGTGCTGCGGCTGTGAGCGCGCACGAAGACAGGGGGCTCGTCGCCCTCCCCGCGGGACTGCGGTCGCGCCTCACGAAGGATGACGATCCGCTGCTTTGGCAGACAGCGCTTGCGGAGGTCCTCCAGGAGATCGACGCCCGGTGGGAAGTCGAACCTCCGGGCGTGCGCCGGATCCAAGTCGGCCTCTTCAAGGTGAACAGCTGGAGGCGGCCGAACCAGTGCCGATGGATACGGGGAGGCGGCTTCGCCTACCCCGAGTCGTACGACTGGCACGCGCACCAGAACGCCGAGTGGGGCGTGTGGTTCTCGCGAACCTGCAAGTCCGCTTGGTCATTCACGCCCGAGCGCGAACCGTTCCGCACCCGTCGCGGCACCTTCGCGCTACGGGTGTGCATTCCTGGCCGCACAACACGCCACCATCAGGCGGCGCTGGGATGCGAGTGGTTCCCCCGCAGCCCGTGGCATCGGAAGGACAGGCTCAAGCGCAAGCTGGCGCTCTACGGATACCGACGCAACCCGAGCGGTATCTGGAACCTGGTCGCACATTGGGAGAATGCGCCGAAGCGGTAGGTCCCGACGCGTGCGGGCCTACCGTGGACGCGACGATCGGAGCAGCTCAAAGGGGCTAACGCGGAACCCAGGCACCACGTCCGATGCGATCGAGTCGGTGCCATGCGCGGAGCGAACGCCGACGGCCGTGTGGCACTCGATGGTCCCGGCCCCGGGATCGACCAACCACACCTCACGAACGCCCAGCTCGAGCAGACGCGGCGTCTTCACATCGCGATCGTGCGACGCGGTCGAGGGCGAGAGGATCTCGAAGACGGCCAGGGGCGTGCCGACGTAGCTCGTGTCGTAGTCCGGTACGCTCCCCAATACCGCGATGTCCGGCTGGTAGACGTTGTGCTCGTCCACCAGGACGTCGATCGGCGCCACGCCCAGGTGGTCGTCCTCCACGAGGGGCAGCAGGGCTCTGAGCAACCGCACGCGCACGCTCTCGTGGCGCCAGAGGGGCGCCGGCTCGCGCACGAGCTGGCCTTCGACCAGTTGGGCGGGGAAGCCCTCGGGCAGGCGTTCGTAGTCGATGCGTGTGAACAGGGTTTGCATGCTCTGCATACACGTTACACGCGTGAGCGGTGCGGGTGGTCACGCCCTTCTTCACGCCCGCGACGCGGCAACGACACGCAGACCGAGGCCCCCGCTGCCGGTTACCTCGAAACCCGCCCCGCCGCCGCATCCCGCGCAGGTATGCTCGCCGTCATGGCGTGGATGGACCCGGTGCGCTGGCCGGCGAGGGGATGTCGAGTGACGCGACGTCGGGTGGGCCCCGCCCGAACGCGGTTCGCGTGGGCATGTGCACCGAGGTGGGCGCTCCCGTCGATCCTCGGACTGATCATCGTGCTTGGCGGAGCGGGTGCACTCGAGGCGGATGAGACCGCCGAAGAGCAGGCGCGCGCGGTCGAGTCGCTTCATGCGTTCGGCGTCCGCGGGCTGCCGAGCGCGTACAAGGACACGGCCGAGGCCAAGGCACGCCTGGAGACCATCCAGCTCGGGCTC
Organism: Planctomycetota bacterium; assembly: GCA_030066775.1. Taxonomy (GTDB): domain Bacteria; phylum Planctomycetota; class PLA2; order PLA2; family JAEUHO01; genus JASJAY01. The sequence goes on along the minus strand of JASJAY010000178.1, from coordinate 2,284 downwards.
CAGTGGCTCGCAGCCCACCAAGCGCCTGACGGAAGCTGGCAGCCGGACGAGCTCCACTGGTGCAACGGTGAGGAGCGCAAGGACGGCGCGCCCGACGGCCCGGGCAAGAAGGCGTTCACCGCCGGCGTGACGGGTCTCGCCGTCTCTGCCTTCCTAGGCGCCGGCTACACCCACCGCGGCAATCACCCCTTCGCACAGGCGGTTCGCAAAGGACTCACCTGGCTCGTGAAGGCCCAGGACAAGGAAGGCTGCGTCGGCGCACGCAACTCGCCCAACTACGTCTACTGCCATGCCTTCGGCTCCCTGGCACTCGTCGAGGCCTATGCACTCACGGGCGATCCGCTGCTCCGGGAACCCACGCAGCTGGCGCTCGACTTCAGCGCGCTCGCACGCAACCCGTTCTTTGCCTGGCGCTACGGCGTCAAGCCGGGTGACAACGACACCTCCATCACGGGCTGCATGGGGATGCCGCTCTACGTGGCGCTCCGGCTCAACCAGGCCGGCGAGCGCGCCGACGTGTTCGAGCCGATCGGTGTCGACGACACGGTGTTCGACGGCATCCGCAGGTGGCTCGACAAGATGGTCGACGAGGACTACGGCAGAGTGGGCTACATGACGCGCGGCTCCGGGCCGGCCCGTCCGCTCGCACTCATCGACGAGTTCCCAGGCGAGAAGTCCGAGGCGTGCACCGCCATCAGCATCTTCCTGCGCACCGTGCTCCCCGGATTCGAGAACACGCGCGAGGACGCCGCAAGGAACAAGGACCTCATCAAGAAGGGCGTCAAGCTCATGCGTGGGCTCGAGCCCGCGTGGACCGTCGACGGCGGCAACATCGACCTCTACTACTGGTACTACGCGAGCATGGCGATGCGCCAGGTCGGCGGCGCGGCGTGGAAGAGCTGGGACGAGGCCCTCACCAAGGCGCTGATCAGCGGCCAGAACAAGAGCGGCGACGCGTGCGGCCTCCGCGGCTCCTGGGACCCCGTCAGCGCCTGGTCCAAGGAGGACGGCGGACGCATCTATGCCACCGCGATCTGCCTGCTCTCGCTCGAGACCCCGGACCGCATGCACCCTCTGCCCGAGGACCGCACGGACCTTCTCGACGCGCTGGCCACGAAGAACCTCACGCCCGAGCGAAGGGCGAGCATCCTGCGCGGTCTCGGCATGCTGGCCGTGCCAGGCGCCGGCGGTGCCATCGCCAAGTGGGTGAGCGACGACGAGGAGCAGGTCCGCGTCGCAGCAGCCGAGGCCCTCGGCCACATGGACGCCGGCACCGCGGGCGTGCGCGTCCTGGTTGGCGTGCTCGACGATCCTCGTCCGTCCGTTCGCCGCGCGGTCGTGCGCGCCCTCGCCGCGCAGGGACCGCACTTGAAGCGCGCCGTGACGCCCCTGCTGGCCCGCCTCGACGACGAGGACGAAGAGGTTGCGGCGGGCGCCGCCCACGCGCTCGGGTTCGCGCGGGCTCCCGAAGCCGTCGACCCGCTCCGGGCGCGCATGCAGGGCGGCAGCCCCGTCCTGCGCGTCTCCGCGGCTGCCGCCGTGTACCGCCTGACCCAGGACGCCGACGGCACGCTCCCGGTCCTCATCGAAGGCCTGAAGGCCGCGAAGGCAGGCGTCCGCGTCCGGGCGGCCGAGGCCCTTGCGTCGTTCTCGTCCGGTCTCGACGCGGCCGTGCCCGCGCTCGCGACGGCGTTGACGGACGACACCCCGCGCGTCCGCATCCACGCCGCCGCCACGCTCCTTCGCATCGGCAAGGAGAAGGCCGCGCTGATCGACGCCCTCATCAACAGCCTGAGCGCACCGCTCGGCACCGACCGTCTCCTTGCCATGGAAGCCCTAGAGGGCGTGGGGACGCCGAAGGCGACGCCGGCGCTCACGAAGCAGCTGCTCAGCGGACCGACGCGCCTGCGCATCCAGGCGGCGAAGACGCTCGCCGCCGCAGGACCCGGCGCGCGCCCCGCCGCCGCCAGGCTCTTCTGGTGCTCGAAGAACGGCCCCTCTGCTCTGCGCAAGGTCGCAGGCGAGGCGTTCAAGGCACTGGAGATGACGCCGGAGGCGGCTGCCGAGCACGTGGTCCCGGTGCTCGAGGACACGTCAGCCGACGAACGCGATCTCGAGGGCGCCGTGGAGGTCCTCGCCGCCCAAGGGAAGGGCGTCGTCCCCGCCGTCATTGGCTCCCTGGAGCGAGGCAACGAGCAGGCGAAGTCGTGGAGCCTCGATGTCCTGAAGCGCCTGGGGCCCAAGGCATCGGCCGCGGTGCCGTCGATCGCGCGAGAGATGTACG
>JASJAY010000177.1 GCA_030066775.1 Planctomycetota bacterium | reverse complement strand
CGCTGACGACGGGCGGCGCCGTCGAGGCGCCGCCCGTGTGTTGCGCGGGGGCTTACTTGCGCACGAGCAAGTCGGTGCCGTCCTGGTACTTGATGACCCGCGAGCCCTTGTCGCCCAGCTTCGTCGGGCCGGGGCGCTTGACCGTGCGCGGGCCGTGGTCGAGCAGCTGCGAGCGCTTCGCGTTCTGGCTGCGAGGCTTCACCGCGCCGATTCCGTACAGGTAGCCCTTCGCGCCCGTCTCGGGCAGCTTCAGTCGGTGGATCGGCCAGGGATCGATGAGGTTCTCGGACTGCTGCTTCTTCACACCGCGGGACGGGAAGGTCCCGTTGACGACCTGGGGCTTGCTCTTGGCGGTGCGGGGCCCGCGGTGGCGCAACTGCATCTTGTCGCCCTTGTCCCCGAGCTTGAGGCCCTGCACGCGGCCCCTGGACTGCGGGCTCAGGATGATCCCGGCGCGGGACTTCGTGGACGAGATGCCGCGGCGGTTGGCCTCGCCCGCATGGGCGGCGGGGGCGACAGATAGGGCGGCCAGAGCGATGGCAATGAGGTAGCGCATGGGTGTTCTCCGAATTGGGGTGCGTTCCGGCAGGAACTGCGCCCGCAGGCCGGGCGGAGACCGGCGTGCCCTCAGAGCGGGTAGGCATCGGCACCTCAAATCTGAAACCGGCGCGCCAGGGCAATCGTCGATAAGGCACCCCCCCCAGGAGCCCCCATGCGAAATGTTTCCTTGGCCCTCGTGATGGGCATGGGCCTGCTGGTCGGCGCGTGCGGCGGTGACGCCCACGTCGGCAGCGCGGCCGCGAGTTCGGCCATCGCCCTCGAAGGCGCTGCGTGGGATGGCGGCACCGGGATCGACCCCACGGCGAAGAGCGACAAGGTCCGCGTGATCCAGTTCTTCGTCCCGGGGTGAACGGGCTGCAAGGTCGAAGCCAAGCATCTGGTCGAGATGCTGTCGAAGCACGACAACCTGGTGGTCTCGGGCGCAACGGAAGCCGGCGCAGGCGGTCTGAAGCAGTTCCGCGCGGACACCGGCGCCACCTTCCCCATCCTCACCGGTCTCGATGCCGCCGTGTCGAAGGCCTACGCCGTCGACGCCTTCCCCACCATTCGCGTCCTCGATGCCGACGGCAAGGTGATCGGCTCGGACATGGCCGCGCTCGAGAAGGCCCTAAAGGGCAGCTGAGCGCTCGCGAGTTCCTCACTGCCCCTGGGCCCCTTCTTCCGGACCATCGTCCGAAGGTGGATGCCCGGGGGCGGTCTCGTATCGTCTGAGCCGTGACGATCACCTCCAACCCGCAGCTGGACGCCTTCCTGGCCGAGCTCATCTCGCGGCCCTCCGTGACGCCCAAGGACATGGGCTGCCAGGAGCTCATCGGCGACAAGCTGGAAGCGCTCGACTTCGAGGTCGAGCAGCTCGACTTCGGCGAGGTCACCAACCTCTGGGCGCGCCGGCGCGCAAAGGGACCGGTCTTCGTGTTCCTCGGCCACACCGACGTCGTGGCCAGCGGCCCGGAGTCCGAGTGGAGCTCCCCGCCCTTCGTTCCCGAGATCAAGCACCACGTGATGTACGGCCGCGGCACGGCCGACATGAAAGGCTCGATCGCGGCCTTCCTGTTCGGGCTCGAGCAGTTCCTCGCGGAGCACCCCGAGCCCAAGGGGACGGTCGCCGTGCTTCTCACGAGCGACGAGGAAGGGCCCGCTGTCGACGGCACGGTGAAGGTGCTGGAGGTGCTGGGCGAGCGCGGCACGCAGATCGACTACTGCCTCGTCGGTGAGCCCTCGAGCAAGGACCACCTCGGCGACCAGGTGCGCGTGGGCCGACGCGGCTCGCTCCGCGCCGAGCTCACGGTGAACGGCATCCAGGGCCACACGGCGTACCCGCACCTGGCCGACAACCCCGTCCACCGCTTCGCCCCGGCGCTCGCCGAGCTGGTCGGCACGACCTGGGACGAGGGCAACGAGCACTTCCCCCCCACGACCTTTGCGGTCTCGAACCTGCACGCCGGCCACGGCCCGACGAACGTGACGCCCGGGCATCTCCGGATGTCCTGCAACTTCCGTTTCGGGACGGCCTCGACCGACGAGGGCCTGCGCAACCGCTTCGAGGCGGTCCTCGAACGGCACGGGGTCGACTACGAGATCGAGTGGCGCCTGGCCGGCTCCCCCTTCCTGACGGAGCACGGCCACCTGGTCGAGGCGGTCGTCGGGGCGGTCCAGGCCGAGACCGGCGAGGTGCCGCGGCTGGACACCGGCGGGGGCACCTCCGATGGGCGGTTCGTGGCCCCCACGGGGGCCCAGGTCGTCGAGCTGGGGCCCCTCAACGCCTCGATCCACAAGGTCAACGAGCACGTCTCCCTGACCGATCTGGACGCCCTTTCGCGCATCTACGCCGGAATCCTGGCCCGCCTCCTCGGCTAGCGCCGGGCCCGGATCGGTGCGTTTTGGATTGGCGGAGAGGGCCTTCGGGCTACCATTCCCCGCTTGCACCCAGGAAATCGGACGCAATGGCCAAGAAGAGCAAGATCGCGAAGAACGAGCAGCGGATCCGCCTCGTCGAGAAGTACCGCGAGCTGCGCAAGCAGCTCAAGGAGACGATCCGCAACCCGAGCACGTCGGACGAAGACAAGTACGACGCCTACGCGAAGCTCCGCTCCCTCCCCCGGGACGCGAACCCCATCCGCATCCGCAACCGCTGCCAGTTCACCGGCCGCCCGCGCGGCAACTACCGCAAGTTCGGCATCAGCCGCGTCCAGTTCCGCGAGATGGCCCTCCGCGGCGAGATCCCCGGCGTCAAGAAGGCCTCCTGGTAGCACGCTCCCCTCGCTCGCCCCTTCCGGGCTAGCATTCTGCCCATGCTGTGTCCCGCCAACGGCGAGCCGCTCGTGATCATCGAGGTCGAGGATGTCGAGCTCGACGTCTGCCCCGAGGGCCACGGCATCTGGTTCGACGCCGATGAGCTGCGCATGCTCTTCCTCAAGGCCGGCGTGCGCGAGGAGCTGCATGCGCTCGACCAGAAGCTCGAGCGGCTGAAGAAGGCCAAGGGCCCCAAGCGCCGCTGCCCGCGCTGCAGCCGCAAGATGTGGAAGGTTGCCGCGCCCGGCCGCTCCGAGCACGTGATCCTCGACGCCTGCCCCGACGACCACGGCCTCTGGTTCGATCCGGGCGAGCTCGAGGAGATGCTGCGCTCGCAGCTCGTCGAGGACGAGGCGCTGGACCGTGTACGGGACTACCTGGGTGCCTTCATCTCCAAGGGCAACCCGATCGATCCCGACGACTAGGCGGGGGCGCGCTCGGCGGCCTCGGTCGCGTCGGGATCGGACGGTCCGAGCAACACGGCCAGCCAGCGCAGGTCCTGCACGTTCTCGCACGCGATCTTCACGACCATCGTGAGCGGCGTGGAGAGCAAGACGCCCACCATGCCCCAGACGTAGCCCCAGAAGATGAGGGAGACGAACACGACGAGGGGCGACAGCCCGAGGCGGTTGCCCATGACGCGCGGCTCGACCAGGTTGCCGATCACCTGGTTGATGCCGACGTTGGCGATGAGTGTGAACACCATGCCCTGCGGCCCGAGCTGCAGGTAGGCGAAGATGCAGGCCGGGATCGCCGCGAGCACCGAGCCCACGTTCGGGATGAAGTTGAACACGAACGCGAGCAGGCCCCAGAGGAACGGGAAGTCGACACCGATCAGGAATGTCGCGAAGCCGAAGAGCGCGCCGGTGATCAAGCTGATGACGGTCTTGAGGAACACGTAGTCGTAGACCTGATCGAGGATCTGGTTCACGGCGCCGAGTTCGCTGTCGGCCCCCGGGAAGGCCCGCCGGAGCTTGTTCGGGAGCGCGTTCGCCTCGAGCAGGATGAACAGCGCGATCAGGAGGATCAGCAGGAAGTTCCCGAGCAGGCCGACCAGGTCCGAGACGGCGCTCCCCACGATCTGCAGCACCCGGTTCGTGGCCTTCTTGCTCGAGTCAGGCTCTGTGTCGAACTCGATGCCCAGCGTCTCGAGCCACTCGCGCACGTCGTCGACCACGACCGTGATGCCGCCCTGGTACTCCGGGGCGGCGGCCACGAGCTCTTCGACCTGGTCGATGACGAGCAGCAGCAGCATGGCCACCACCGCCATGAGGCCGATCAGCGTGAAGAACATCGCCAGGCCGGCGGGCACGCCACGGGCCATGAGCCACTTGATCGGGCGCACCGAGACGATTGCGAACACGGCCGCCAGGGTGATCGGCACCAGGACGGGCGCGCCGAGCTTGAGGCCGGCGATGAGCACGATCGTCGCGGCGGCGCCGATCAGCACCCGCAGGCCCTGTCCCCTCTGTCCGTCCTCGCGCATCGCAGGCATGGGCCGAGCCTACGTGCGGCCCCCTGCGGGCTCCAAGCACCCAATCATCGGCACATCAGTCCGGCGGCTCGATGGGTTCGATCTTGCTCGCATCGAGCTTGAGCCGCACGAGCCCTGTCGAGTCCGGGATGAACCGGAAGTTGCCGGTCACGCGCACGGCCACGCCCTTCACCAGGTTCTTCGTCGGCTTGCGCCGGAACGCCATGACGCGGATCTGCTCGTCCTCGGAGAAGCCGACGCGGAGGTGGTAGCCGAGGAGGCCGTCGCGGTCCTCGGGCTCGGACACGTCGAGGATCCAGCCCTCGTACGTGAACGCGTTCTTCCATCGATCCGGCAGCCGTGCCATGGACGCAGGGTACGGCGACCACGGGACGCATCCCGACCGACTAGATCTCCCAGCCGAGGAAGGGCGTGGGCAGGCAGAGCACGCGGTCGAGCTGGGCCAGGAGCGTGTCCGGGGCGTCCAGGTCCCCGGCCGTCACGGCCAGCCCCGAGGCCGGCAGGGCGCCCAGCCAGAGCCGGCTGAACGTGTTGACCGAGGTCGAGAGCGTCGGCAGCGCCGGATCCGGGGCCCGCGCCTCGACGCCCGAGGCCGAGCCGATCTCGACGACGTAGGTCCCCCCCACGCCCGACCACCGCGCCGCCGTCTCGGGCGTGAGCAGCGGGGCAATCGGATCCGTCAGCTCGAGGTTGAAGCGCAGGTGCTCGCGCATCGGCAGTCGCACCGCGTCGAGGCACGCCTCGAGGTTGCAGATGCGGGCCTGCCACCACGGGTGGGCGCGGGTGATCGTCTCGTGCTTGCTGCCCACGCTGAGCATGCGGCGACGCCACGGCCGATCGAGCAGGTCCCAGACCTGGATCTCCCACGGCTCGACCCAGAACACGCAGTGGATCTGGTCGGCCATGCTGCCCAGGAAGCCGAGCAGCTCGAGCAGTCCCTCGCGGTCCCGGTACGCCATCCAGCGCACGGCGTACGGACCCTGCCGTACCGCATCCGTGGTCATCCAGACGTGGTGGCGCAGTGCCCCGTCCGGCTCCTCCTCGAAGCCGAACCCAAAGCCGTTCTTGTGGATCAGGAGCTCGGAGTGCGTGTTCGCCGGGTGTTCCAGGGCGACGCCCCCGTGGCCGCGAAGCGACGCGACGCGATTCGCGTGCATGCGCTCCCAGTCGTCGACGCCGAGGCGGACCGGCGTGCCGGTGGGCGTCGGCACGCGCAGGTCCCCCGGATCGAACGACACGAGCTTGTCGGGCGCGCCCGTGCCGAATCCGATCTGGTCGTAGAAGCCCTGGTCGAACATGCCGAGCACGGCGACCGCGGCGTCCTTCTCGATCACGTCGAGCGCCAAGGCCTCCGCCGTGAGCCGCTTGGCGAGTCCCTTGCGCCGGGCAACGCGTCCGGTGCCGACCCCCGCAACGATGCACGCGGGAAGATCCTGATCGAGGTAGCGCAGGCGCGCGTCCTGGTTCGACGCGAAGCACTCGACGCCCCCATCGACCTCGGCGACGAGCGTGCGCCCGATCTCCTGATGTAGGGCCGCGGCACGACGCTCGTTCTCGCTCGACGAGGCCCACCCGATCTCGCCGTAGATGCGCAGGCAGTCTTCGTGATCACGCGTCGGGTCGTAGGGCCGCATCTGCATGGCGCCCTGGATACCACACGCGCATGCCTCCCCTGCGGAGGAATGCGCAAAGCGACGTTCGCCTCGCGCGCGCCGCGGTCTGTCGCTCACGGTGCGGAGGAATCGAACGCGGCCACAGGGCGCAAAGGCCCAGTACTCGCCGCTCCCCGCGCGGCACGCGCGTTGCGCCCCGAGGCCGGGGGTCGTGTGCCCCCGATTGGGGTGGTTGTCATGTTCCGATCCGCTGTTCACACCCTCATGTTCCTGAGCGTCGTGTCGCTCGCATTCCTAGGCACCCCGGCCTGCGGTGGCGGCGGCGGGGGTGGCGGCGGTCCGCAGTCGCTCCCGGTCACGTTCACCGGCGTCTACGAGTTCGGCATCGAT
>JASJAY010000038.1 GCA_030066775.1 Planctomycetota bacterium | reverse complement strand
TCCTCGACCTCCAAGAGCGGCCGCACATCGCCTTCTTCCCGCGCCACGATCCCTTCGGGCGGTTCGTGTCGTGCCTCGTCTACGTGCCGCGTGAGCAGTACGACACGGACTTCCGCATTCGGATCCAGAAGATCCTCTCGCAGGCGTACGACGGAGAGATCCTCGCCTACTACACGATGATGCAGGACACCGCGCACGCGCGCCTGCACTTCATCGTGAAGACGACGCCCGGTGACGTGCCGATCGTCGACCGCGACGTGATCGAGCACGAGCTCATCGAGGCAGGGCGTTCGTGGTCCGACCATCTGCGCGACGCGCTCATCGACGAGCACGGCGAGCACGGCGGTCTGCAGCTCTTCCGCGTGTACGGCAAGGCCTTCTCCAGCGCCTACCGCGACTCGTTCAGCCCGGCCGTCGGGGTGCACGACATCGCCTCCATCGAGCAGGCGCTCACGGGAACCGGCTTCGCGCAGAACCTGTACCGGCCCGTCGAGGCCGAGCCGCACCAGGTGCGTTACAAGGTCTGCTCGCTCGGCGCCGCGGCGCCGCTCTCGGATGCGTTGCCCGTGCTCGAGAACATGGGCCTGCGGGTGTACCGCGAGATCCCGTATCGCATCCGTCCCGAAGGCAAGAATGCCTTGGTGTGGTTGCGCGACTTCGAGCTGGTCGCCAAGGACAAGCGCCCGATCGACCTGGTGCAGATCCGCGACGGGTTCCACGAGGCCGTCGAAGACGTCTGGAACGGCGCGATGGAGAACGACGGGTTCAACATGCTCGTCCTCCGCGCCGGCCTCACCTCGCGTCAGGTCACCGTCCTGCGCGCGTACTGCAAGTACCTGCGCCAGGCGGGGATCACCTTCTCCCAGGAGTACATGGAGGAGACCCTCGCGAACCACACCGACGTCGCGCGCTGGCTCGTGCGGCTCTTCGAGGTGCGCTTCGACCCCGATCACGAGGGTGATCGCGATGTGGACGCCCTCGCGCTCGTCGAGCGCATCTTCGGGGAGCTCGAAAACGTCTCGAACCTCGATGACGACCGCATCCTGCGCGCGTTCCTGATGGTCGTCGACGCGACGTTGCGCACGAACTACTACCAGCGCGGCGCGGACGGCGAGGCAAAGGCCTACCTGGCCTTCAAGCTCAACTCCCAGGCCATCCCGCAGCTGCCCAAGCCGCGGCCGATGTGCGAGATCTTCGTCTACTCGCCGCGCGTCGAGGCGATCCACCTGCGCGGTGGGCGTGTCGCGCGTGGTGGGATCCGTTGGTCGGATCGGCGCGAGGACTTCCGCACCGAGATCCTCGGGCTGATGAAGGCCCAGATGGTGAAGAACACCGTCATCGTGCCCGTGGGCTCGAAGGGCGGGTTCGTCGTCAAGCAGCCGCCGGAAAGCTGGGAAGAGCTGAAGCTCGAGGTGGTCGCCTGCTACCGCATCCTGATGAGCGGTCTGCTCGACCTCACCGACAACCTCGACGGGGCCGACATCCTGCCGCCGGAGCGCGTCGTGCGCCGCGACGGCGACGATCCCTACCTCGTGGTCGCGGCCGACAAGGGCACGGCGACGTTCTCCGACACCGCGAACGAGATCTCGGCCGACTACGACTTCTGGCTCGACGACGCGTTCGCTTCGGGCGGCTCGGCCGGCTACGACCACAAGGTCATGGGCATCACGGCCCGCGGGGCGTGGGAGTCGGTCAAGCGCCACTTCCGCGAGACCGGTAAGGACATCCAGGCGGAGCCGTTCACGGTCGCGGGCGTGGGCGACATGTCCGGTGACGTGTTCGGCAACGGCATGCTGCTCTCCGAGCAGATCCGGCTCGTCGCCGCGTTCAACCACCTGCACATCTTCGTGGACCCCGATCCGGATCCGGCGACCAGCTTCGCCGAGCGCAAGCGCCTCTTCGATCTCCCCGGTTCGACCTGGGACGACTACCAGCGCTCGGCAATCTCGACCGGCGGCGGCGTGTGGTCCCGATCCAAGAAGTCGATTCCCTTGAGCCCCGAGATGCAGGTGCTCTTCGGTCTCGAGGAGTCGGCGGTCACGCCGAACGAGCTGGTGTCGGCGATCCTGAAGTCGGATGTCGAGCTGCTGTGGTTCGGCGGCATCGGCACGTACGTGAAGGCGTCCCGCGAGGGCCACACCGCCGCGGGCGACCGTGCCAACGACGCGGTGCGCATCGACGCCACGCAGCTGCGTGCGCGCGTCATCGGCGAGGGTGCCAACCTCGCCATGACCCAGAAGGCGCGCGTGGAGTTCGACCTGCGCGGCGGGCGCATGTACACGGACTTCATCGACAACTCGGCGGGCGTGGACTGCTCCGACCACGAGGTCAACATCAAGATCCTCCTGGGCGAGATCGAGCGCGAAGGCGACATCACGCGCAAGCAGCGCAACGAGCTGCTCGAAGCCATGACCGACGAGGTCGCCCAGCTCGTGCTGCGCGACAACTACCTGCAGACCCAGAGCGTCTCGGTCACGCACCGGCTCGGCGCACACCTCCTGGACCGGCAGGGCCGCTTCATGCGCACGCTCGAGAAGGCCGGTCTCCTGGACCGGGGTATCGAGGACCTGCCGGACGACGAGGAGCTCTCGGAGCGCCTCGGCCGCGGCGACGGCCTGACGCGGCCGGAGCTCTGCACGCTGTTGTCGTACGCGAAGATGACGCTCTACGACGAGCTGCGCGACTCGGATCTGCCGGACGATCCGTACCTGCTCGACGACTTGATGGAGTACTTCCCGACGCCGCTGCAGACGCGCTTCCCGGACGCGATCCAGGCGCACCGGCTGCGGCGGGAGATCGTCGCCACGATGGTGACGAACGAGATGCTCAACCGCGCGGGCATCAGCTTCGTGCACGAGGTGCGCGAGAAGACGGGCCACGCCGCGTCCGAGATCGCGCGCGCGTATCTGGTGTGTCGGACCATCTTCGAGCTGCCGACGCTGCAAGCCGAGATCGAGGCACTGGACAACCAGGTGCCCTCGGCCGCGCAGGCGGCGCTCCTGATCGAGTGCGGACGCCTGCTCGACCGCGGCACCGTGTGGATGCTGCGCCACACGCAGCATCCGCTCGACGTGGGCCGCGAGACGACGCGCTTCGGTGACGGCGTGCGCGAGGTCATGGGCCACCTCGACACCATGTTGGGTAGCGACCAGAAGCAGACGATGGCCATGCGCAAGGACGCGCTGCGGGCCGAGGGCGCGCCGGAAGAGATCGCGGACCGCGCCGCGCGCCTGTACTTCAAGGTGCCCGCGTGTGCCATCGTGTTGCTCGCGAACGACACCGAGGTGCCCGTCGAGCAGGTCGCCGCGACCTACTTCCGGGTGGGCTCGCGATTCGGCTTCAACTGGCTCAGACGGACGGCGAACCGCCTGCCGTCGGATACGGCCTGGGACAAGCTGGCGGTGACGTCGCTGGTCGACGACCTCGAGAACCACCAGCTCAACCTGACGCGCCGCATCATGTCGACGCCGAACGGCGACCGCGCACCGGACGAGATGATCGACATGTGGGCTTCCACGCGCCGTCCGCTCGTCTCCCGCGCCGAGCAGGTCGTGAGCGAGCTCCAGGCGCAGTCCTCACTCGACTTCGCCATGCTCGCCGTCGCAAGCCGACAGTTGAATGCGATGATCGGCTAATCGTCCTCGAGCTGATCGACGAAGGACTGGAGCACGGTGCGCAGCGCCGCGCGCATCTCTTTCGTGCCCGTGAGCGCGATCTTGTCGGTCATCTGGAGCAGCTCGATTTCCATCTTCGCGTAGGCGCTCCGCTTGTGCTCCGGGCTGCGCCCGCGGTCGCTGCGGATCTGCTGTCCGATGCAAACACCCGAGCCGCTGACGGGACACCGGTGCTTGAGCAAGTTGTCCCCGCGCTCGCTCCAGTCGAACACGGTGGAGATCGGAACACCGAGCGCCTCGGCCAGGCGCTCCAGGGTGGAGAGGGTGGGCTGGACGTGCTCGTTCTCGATGCGGGAGACGTAGGAGGTCGCCAGACCGGCCTTCTCGCCGACCTGCTCCTGCGTCAGCCCCCGATCCTGACGGATCCGCACCAAGGCCTGGCCTACGCCCACGGTGTCGCTACCTCCCTTGCTTCATACGCCGATCGACTGCGGGTTCACCCGCTCGGCGATGATGGCCACCGCCACGAGGATCGCGCAGAACACGATGATGATGCCGATCACGAGCTGCTTCATCGCTGCTTCTCCGCTGAGACGAAGAAGCGCGCCGTGAGCTCCTTCGCGACTGTCTTGTCCGGTCCGACGAGGCGCACCACGATCGTGTGCGCACCCGGCTTCACCGCATCCGAGTGGGGGACGGCGAGCACGACGCGGATCCGCGCCTCCGACTCCGGCGCGATCTCGACGTCGGCCGGCTCCTTGACCCGGATGCCCTCGAGGCCGCCGGCCTCGAGCGTGAAGCGTGCCGGCTCCTGGGTTCGGTTGGTCACCGCGAGGCGGTAGACCCGCTCGGTGCGCCCCGGTTCGCGGGCCGCGTGCTCGTCGAAGCGGGCGGTGAGCGTCGCGTCGATGTCCGTGCGCGCCGCCAGCATGAGGCCGATCGTGCCCGCGACCGCCAAGGTCACCACGACGAGGCCGAGGCGGCGGAAGTCCGAGATCCCGATCTTGCCGAGCCAGCGCGGCCAGCCCTTCGTGCCCTGCTTGAAGCGCAGGTGGATGATCGACTCGCCTCCGCGCCGTGAGAGCACGTTCTCGCAGGCGTCGATGCACAGCCCGCAGATCAGGCAGGCGTTCTCGAAGCGCCGATCCGGGTCGCGGACGTTCACGTCCATGAAGCAGGCCCGCTCGCAGGCCTTGCAGCTGATGCACAGCTCCCGCTCGGACTCGTCGAGCTCCACCTTGAGCGTCTTGGGATCCTGCACGAGCTGCAGCAGCACGCCGTACGGGCACGCGCGCAGGCAGAAGTTGTGGCGCAGGAAGAACAGGTTCGCGAGCACCAGGCCCGTCATCACGCCGAACCCGATCCAGGCCGGAAGGGGCGGGGCGAGGCGCTGCGCGGGCGTCAGGAAGTACGTGACCGTCGACGCGCCGATCGCTGCAGACGCCAGCAGGATGGTCCCCGCATAGAGCGCGATGCGTCCCTTGTGCTTGCGCTTCTTCGGGCTCTTGCCGCGGACCTTCGTCTCGAGCAACGTCGCCCATTCGGACATCAGCGTCTGGGGGCAGATCCAGCCGCACCAGAAGCGGCCGTGGATCAGCGCACCACCGAAGATCCACAGGAGGCCGAGCAGCACGATCGCGTACACGACCCAGAGGTCGGTGCCGAGCCCCAGGCGCATGCCGAAGAGCACGAGGACGCCGTCGACCAGGTCGAACCTGAGCAGGTCGATGAACGGGGCCGCGATGAGGAGCGCGGCGATCAGGATCTGCACGCCACGCCGGCGATGGCGGAAGAGGTTTGAACGTTTGCTGGGGCCCTTCGTGGGCCGCAGTGACACCGCAGGTCGCTTGGACTGCTCCGGCGCCTTGGGCGGTGCCGAGCGGGTGTCGGGCGTGGTGGACGTCACGGGAGGTCCTTCGGACGCTACTTGCCGTCGGTGAACTGGTTCAGCTGCTCGACGAGCGCGGAGCCGTCTCCGCTCACGTAGAGGATGAAGTACAGGATTCCGAAGATCGTGAATCCGATGTAGGTGAGCTTGAGGAAGAGGGGGATCCCAGGCCCCGGGTTCTCCAGCAGCCCGCCCGGATACTCATGCGTCTCATGCGCGTCGGGGCTGTTCGACATCGGTCATCTCCTTGGGGTCCTCGGGCTCGAGCTCGAGGATCGTCTCGATGGGGAACTTCTCACGCGTCAGGTGCCCGCGGCGCCACGCCCAGAAGAGCGCGGCGAGCGCGAGCAGGATGTGCAGGAGCATGATGCCCAGGAAGGCATTGCTCAGTGCGAGGAGCACGCCTACTCCTCGTAGTCGTCGTCCGGCCGCCAGTCGACGGCGCGGCCGAGGGTCTGGATGTACGCGGTCAGGTCCTCGAACTCCTGACCGCCGTTCTCATCGAGCAGCCACGGGTACGGCGGCATGATCGAGCCCGGCACGAGGTCGCGCGGGTTGCGGAAGTGGGTCCGGTGCCAGCTCTTGTCGTACTTGCCGCCGACACGGGCCAGGTCCGGGCCGATCCGTCGCGTCCCCAGGAAGTGGGGACGGTCGTGGACGTACTCGCCGGGTGTGCTGATCGGCGCATCCACGCCGCGCCATCCAAAGCGCTTCGTGTCTGCGACGAGCGTGCGCACCTGCTGCGTGTGGCAGTACCAGCAGCCCTCACGCTTGTAGATCTCCCGCCCGCGCATCTGCTGCTCGTTCAGCTCCGTGAGCCCGGCGACGGGCTCCGACCAGGAGTCCTCCGTCATGCCGGGCAGCACGGTCGTCAGCACGCCGCCGATCAGGAAGAAGAGGAGCGCGCCGCAGAAGAGCGCGAACGCGTTGCGGTCGAGGGTCTTGAATAGCGGCTTGAGCATCGTTGCCTCCTCAGCTCACCGCCGGCGTCGCCGCCGTCGTATCGGACTCGGCGTCCTCGTCAGGCCTCCCCAACGTGCGGACGACGTTGTAGAGGAACACGATGATGCCCGCGAAGATGAGCACGCCGCCGAGGATGCGCGCCACCCAGAAGGGCTCCATGAAGATCACCGTGTCCACCCACGGGATCCCGACGTCGTGCCACTGCAGGCCCTGCATGAAGCCGCCGACCCACAGGCTCACGAAGTAGATGAGGCCGCCCCAGAGCATCAACCAGAAGCTGCGGTTGGCGAGCGTCTTGCTGTGCAGCGGCTTGTCCAACATCTTCGGCAGCGCCCAGTACGTCCCCGCGATCGCGAAGAAGCTGAAGGCGCCGAGCACGGCCATGTGCGCGTGGCCGACGATCCAGTCCGTCTTGCTCACGATGGCGTTCACCGAGCGCAGCGAGTGCATCGGCCCTTGGAAGCACGTGAGCAGGTAGAACGTCGTGCCGGCCATGAGGTACTTGAGGATCGGGTTCTGCTTCACCCGGTCCCAGTGGCCCCACACCGTGCCGTAGAAGTTCACGATCACGGTCCAGACCGGAATGATCAGCATCAGGCTGAAGAGGATCGAGATCGTCTGCAGCCACTGGCTGATCGGGCCGTGGATCATGTGGTGCGCGCCGGTCCACACGTAGATGAACGCGATGGACCAGAAGCCGATCATCGACAGCTTATGGCTGTAGAGCGGCCGGTTCGACACGACCGGGATGAAGTAGTACGCCAGCCCGATGCCGAGCGGCGTGAAGATCAGGCCGACCGCGTTGTGGACGTAGAACCAGTTCAGGTTCGCCTGGCCGATCCCGCTCGTGAACATCGTGGCGAAGTTGCCCGTGATGTACACGAAGGCCGTCCAGAGGATGCCGCCCATGATGTACCAGAGGCTCACGTAGATCTTCTGGTGCTTGCGCGTGGCGATCGTCATGAAGACGTTCACCCCGAACATCACCCACGCCAGCGTGACCCCGATGTCGAGCAGGAACGGCAGCTCCGCGTACTCGAGGCCCTGGGTGTTGCCCGCGAGCGTCGTGTACACCGCCGCCAGAACGGTGAGATTGAAGAGGATCAGCGTGGCGATGCCGAGCTTCTCGCTCCACAGGCGGTTCCCGCACAGGCGGGGCACGACATAGAAGATCAGGCCGATGTCCGCCGCGAGCAGCCAGCCGAACAGGATCCCGTTGACGTGCAGCGGGCGCATGCGGCCGAAGGTCAGCCAGGGCGCGGTGCCCATGAACTCGGGCCAGATGAACTTCAGCGACAGGACCACGCCGACCAGGCCCGTGATCACGAAGAACACGACCGAGCTGATCATGAACCACTTTGCGGACGGTTGCTGCGAGAGGGGCAGGGCCCCCTCCGTCTGCAGCTTCGGTAGAGCTTCAGCGCTCATCGATCGCTCCCTTTGGCTGCGGCGCCGGTCTTGCTGATGCCGCGGACGAAGTTGACGAGATCCCACCGCTGGCTGTCGGGCAGGTACTCCCAGGGCGGCATGCCGGTGCCGACGATGCCGTGTGTGATCGACTCCCACAGGCGGATGTCGCTCACGTTGTTCATGTACGCCGTGTTCTTCAGGTTGCGCGGCCGGGGCAGCATCTCGGATGCGTTCGGTCCGCGTCCGTCAGCGAAGCGCCCGTGGCAGCCGTAGCAGCGCTTCTGATAGATGATCCGCCCGCGCTCCATGCTCTCCGGCGTCCACGCGACCGGGTTCTCCGTCGGCAGCTTGCGGGGCTTCCGCCTCTCGGTCCGCTTGGCCTTCAGGAACTCCTCGCGGATCCAGTCGAAGAGGGCCTTCGACTGCGCCTCGGAGAGCATCTGACGGAAGGCCGGCATGGCCGTTCCGGGCACGCCCTCGTGGATCGCGGCCCAGCCGCGCTCGTCGGGCAACCAGTTGAAGAACTTCGCGTTGGTGAACTCGCGCGGACGCGGAACCAGGTTCGCCGCCGCCGGTCCGTTGCCGTCGCCGCGCTCGCCGTGGCAGCGCGCGCACAGCTCCATGTACTGCTCTTCGGGCTTGAGCGGTGCGCGGTAGTCGGTCAGCGAAGCGAGGTACTTCGCGATGGCCTTGCGCTCCGTCTCGTGCATCCAGAAGTTCGGCATGTTGCTGTCGGGCGTGTGGCTACGCGGATCCGCGAGGTGGGCCTCCATGTAGTCCGCGTCCCGGATCAGGCCGGCGAAGGTCAGGTCCGGGCCGAGCCCGCCGTCCTTCATGCCCATCTTGTGGCAGGCCACGCAGGCGCGGTCTTCGAACGACTTCTTGCCGTCCTCGACCGTGACCTCGTGCGGCTCCGGCTGCTGCTTCTTCCACTTGCGCGTCTTGGTGCGCAGCGTGATCGGATCCTCGAAGATCGTCTTGCCGCGCCGGCTCTTGAGGAAGACCACCAGGTCGACGAGATCCTGCTCGGGCATGCGATAGGCCGGCATGATCGTCATGGCCATGTTGGCGGCCGGGTCCTCGATCGACTCGCGCAGGTACTTGATCCGGTACCGCTTGCCGATGTCCGAGAGGTCCGGACCCAGCGTGCCGCGCGAGATGCCCTGCATCTTGTGGCAGCCGACGCAGGCGTACTTCTCGAAGAGCTGGCGGCCGCGGCGGAGGTGCGGCGTCTCGTCGAGGTACGGGTCCGGGTGGCACCGGGCGCAGGACGCCTCGATGTACGGCGCCGCGAGGATCGGCTCCGGCCAGTGCTTGTCCTCGCCGTGCGCGTGGTACTTGTCCAGCGCGCGGCCCTGTCCCTCGTGGCAGATGGTGCACCCGAACTCGTTGAACGAGTGCCCCTTCACGTCCGGGTGCGTGCGCAACGGCTCCGTCCCGTCCACGAAGTTGGGGTCGTCGACCGCCATGTGGCACGTTCGACACCGATCGGCTCGACGATCGGCGCCGAAGCCCGTCAGCATGTCCTGCTTGATCTCGAGCCCGCTCTCGCGGATCGCGGCTTTCACCGTGTCGCTGGAAGCCTGCCCCAGGGCCGCGTCGTAGTACGCGCTCTGGTGCTCGCGCCAGTCCTCGTTGGTTGCCGTCAAGATCACACCGGCCACGACAAGCGTCAGGGCCAGGCTGCTCACGAAGAGCGCAATGCGGATCTTCATCGTCTCGTCCCTACCAAGGCACCACAAAGTCCCAGTTTTCACCGCGGAAGAAGGTGCCGATGATCGTCAACACGGTCAGCAGCAGCATGATGCTGAGGAACGTCCAGTTGGCCGCGCTGCGCGACGGATGGAACCAGACACCCTCACCACCCTTGCGCCGTTCGAGATACGGCGCGACGAAGGCCAGCAGGACGAAGATGGTGGGGATGCCGATGCCGCCCCAGAAGGCGTCGTAGGCAACCATCTCCTGCAGGCCGAGGAAGTACCACGGCGCCTTGGCCGGGTTCGGCGGATGCGACGGATCGGCGGGGCCCTCGAGGGGCGCATCCCACACGATCGCCGCCAGGCTCAGCGCCAGCAGCGTGATCACGAAGAGCACGAGCTCGCGTCCGAGCGCCGAAGGCCACGAGTGGACCTGCTTCTCCACGTCCGCGCCCGTTTGCGGCGTGCGGATCGGGATGACGGCCATGAGTCCGTAGGTCTTGCCCTCGGTCTTGGGGAACCGGTCGTACTCCGGCTGCTCGTCGGGCGTGACCGGCGTGACCTCGTTCTTCTGGGGCGTGGTCGGCCGTGCGAGGCCGCCGTCCTTGCGGATGCGCCAGAAGTGCCAGCCGATGAGCGCGAACATGATCGCCGGGAGCACCGCGACGTGGAGGACGTAGAAGCGGATCAGCGCTTCGCCGCCGACCTCGTCGGCGCCCAGCAGCACGTACCGCAGATCCTCACCGATCAGGGGTGCGTACTTGGCGATCGCCGTGCCGACCGTGACGGCCCAATAGGCCAGCTGGTCCCACGGCAACAGGTAGCCGGTGAACGACATGAAGAGCGTGAGCAGCAAGAGCACCACGCCCAGCACCCAGTTCCACTCGCGCGGGCTCTTGTGCGCTCCCGTCAGGAAGACGCGCATCATGTGCAGCACCGCGAGCACGACCATCGCCTCGGCTGCCCATCGATGCACGTTGCGCAGGAAGCGGCCGAAGAAGACGGCGCCGTTGAGGTCCTGCATGCGCTCGTACGCCTCGTCGGGCGACGGGACGTAATAGAACATCAAGAGCACGCCGGTCGCGCACAGGATGAGGAACACGTTGAGTGTCAGCATCCCGAGCCCGAAGGTCGTCTTGAGCTTGAGCGAGCGCTCGCGGACCTTGGCGGAGTGGATGTGGAAGAAGAAGTTGTCCGCGACGGCCTGGGCCTGCTCCAGCTCGTTCTGGGGGACCGGGCGATAGCGGAAGATCGAGTGGTAGATGCGCGTGGGCATCTGCTTGAGCGACGAGATCAGCCCGGGCTTGTCACCCTCGGGCAGCGGCTTCTCGGGTACGCGGTCGACGCTCATGCTTCGACCTCCAGGTACGTGCCCGCGTCCACGACGGACTGCTTGTCGATCTCGAGCTCACCGCTCGGGGTGAGGCCCACCCGGTACCAGGCCAGCGGCTCCGGCGCGGGGCCCGCGACGACATCGCCCTGCAGGTCGTAGATGCTGCCGTGGCAGGGGCACTCGAAGCCCACGTCGGTCGAGTTCACCGTGCACCCGAGGTGGGTGCAGATGGTGCTGATGGCCGCGATGCGGTTCCCATCGCGTCGCACCACGACCTTCGCCTCCTTCATCTCCACGACGCTGCCCGACGCGTAATTCTCGGGCTTGCCGATGCGGAACTTGCTCGCCGCACCCTGGCTCACGCGGGGCTTCAGGAAGATCAGGTTGAAGAGCGTCATGACGCCCGCGCACACCGCCAGGGCGCCGACCGAGAACCACGAGATGAACGAGCGACGGGTCTTCTTGACGGCCCCCGCCCGATCGTCCTCGAGGTGTTCGAGCCTGTTCATTCGATCTCCTCTGGATCTTCGAAGAGCTGGTACTTGACCTGCTCCATGTCCTTCCACTGCCCCGTGCGGGTCGCGAGCAGGAAGACCAGCCAACCGCCGATCCCCATGCAGACCGCCCCGAGGAGCAGGTACACCGTCAACGCCGTCATGCGCGCACCACCTGCCACGGCTCGTGGCCGACGATCCGCTCCATCGTGATGGCGTCCGTCGGGCAACGGACCGCACACTGCGCGCAGCGGATGCAGCGGTCCTCGTCCTTGATGATGGCGCTACCGTTCGGCATCGAGGGGTCGGCCATGCCGATCTCCTCGAGCGTCACGAGCCGGAGGCACCAGGTCGGGCACACGTCCGCGCACCCGCCGCAGAGGATGCACTTGGTGCCGTCGAAGACCGTCTCGACCTCGCAGCGCAGGCAGCGGGCGCCCTGCTGCCGCGCGTCCACGTCCTCGTACATCACCTCGACCGGCGCCTCGGTGGACTCCAGCCGCGAGGCGGGCTCCGTGGCGGGGGGGAAGAGGCGCGCGGACTGCAGGTAGTCGTGCTGCAGGCCCTGGCGGACGTACTCGCAGGCGAAGGAGCGATCCCCCGACTTGGGGATCACCTCGCCCTTGACGAACTCGTGGATGCTCTTCGCGGCGCGCTGGCCCTGGGCCACACCGTCGATGAAGAGCTTGGGGCCGAGCGCGATGTCGCCGCCCGCAAAGAGCCACGGCACCGAGGTGCGCCCAGTGTCGAAGTCGGCCACGACCGTCCCGCCGCCGCCGAGCTCCAGCTCCTGCACGCCGCTCGCGAACTCGGTGTCGCTCGTCTGGCCCACGGCCAGGAGCACCGTGTCGCAGGGCAGGATCTCTTCGGTGCCCTCGAGGAGGACCGGGTCGAAGCGCCCCATGGCGTCGAAGACGCGCTCGACCTTGCGCACCTCGAGGCCGGTGACCTTTCCATTCTCGCCGACGAAGCGCACGGGCCCGAGGCGGTTGCGCCGCACCACGCCCTCTTCGTCGCCCTCGAGGATCTCCACCGTGTCGGCGGGCATCTCGTCGAGGGACTCGAGGCAGATCAGCGTGACGTCGCTCGTGCCCGGCAGGCGGATCGCCGTGCGGGCGCAGTCGAAGGCGACGTCGCCGCCGCCGATCACCACCACGCGCCCCAGGTCGTCGATGGGGGCGTCGGTGTTGAAGGCGTAGAGGTGCTTGAGGCCGGGGACGACCCCCTCGAGGTCGGAGCCCGGGAGCGGCAGGGTGCGCGAGGTCTGCAGGCCCACGCCCAGGAACACCGCCGCGTAGCCCTCCTCGCGCAGGCCCTCGAGCGTCTTGTCGCGCCCGATCCGGACGCCGCAGTGCAGCTCGACGCCCATCTCGAGGATGGCGTTGATCTCGTTGTCGATCAGGTCGACGGGGAGGCGGAACTTGGGGACGCCGTAGCGCAGCATGCCGCCCGGCTTGGGCAGGGCCTCGAAGACCGTGACCGCGTAGCCCAGGCGCCGGAGGTCGTGGGCGCAGGTGAGGCCGGCCACGCCGGCGCCCACCACGGCGACCTTCTCACCGTTCGGCTCGGCGTCGAGCGAGCCGGCGGCGGTCGACATCTCGAGCGTCGTGCGCAGGTCCTTGGGGCTCTCGACCCCGTAGCGCTCGGTGGCCGTGCGCTTGATGGCCCGGATCGAGACCGGGCGGTCGATCGTGCCCCGGCGGCAGGCGTACTCGCAGGGCGCGCCGCAGACCCGGCCGCAGATGGAGGCGAAGGGGTTGGGGCCGCGTGCGATCCGGTAGGCCAGCTCGTAGTCGCCTTCGGCAACGGCTTGGACGTAGCCGCTGGCATCCGTGTGGACGGGACACGCGTGCCGACACGCGATGAGACGTTCGAAGTACCCCAGGTCCGGGACCTCGACATCGAAGCTGGGCATGACGCAGTGCCTCCTGCTCGCGCGGGAGAGCAAACGCCTAGCCAATAAAGAAACCGTGTTTCACATATCTGATAAGTCGCGTTCGCGTGTGTTCCGGCGCCCGTAGGCGCCCGTCGTTACGCGGACTGCGCCCGCGCGCCCGCCGGCTCACGTAGGAATCGCGGACCGTCCCGCACCCTGTTGCGGAACACTCCCCATCCCGGTGCGACCGCGCTAGTGCGTTGCCTTCGCCAGAAGCGATGCGAGCGCCGCGCGAGCTTCGGTCAGGTCGATCACCGGGGACGGCGCCTCACCCAGGACCGAGGTCAGGTGCGTGGTGAGCCCCGTTCCGTTCCGGGCCGGGTTGTCCGGCTTCACGATCCAGGCGACCACCTGACGCAGCGCCTCATCGCCGCCCTGCTGCTGGATGCGGTGCCAGTACAGGAAGGCGAGCGCGTAGCCCGCGACCTCGTTCAGGCTCGGCCGCACGCCGCCGGCGAGCCGGCGGCGCCTCCAGTCCGCGGCCTCCGCGCCCGTCAAGGTTCGAGTCTGGACGTGGGCCTGGAAGTCGCGCCGCAGGTCGTAGGTGGTCTTGCCTGCCTTGAGCAGCGCATCGACGCGCTCCACGTACTGCTTCAGGCGTACGGGCACTTCGTGGGCGTGGTGGCGGCGGCAGTACTCGTATGACAGGAGCTCCGCGAGCCCGTCGCCCACGTAGCGCGTCTGCTTGTCTTGGACATACAGGCCGGGCGTGACGAGCGTCAGCTCGACCCACTCGTGGATCTGGACCCAGTGCACCATCCCGGGACGCTCGGTGTCGCCCTTCCAAGCCTTGATGGAGAAGGGGAACACCGAGCGCCCGATCACGTTCACGCGCGGCGCCGTCCGGTCGTGGAGCGCGAGCCCGAACGGCGTCTCGACTTCGAGCCCCAGGCGGCCGTCCAGATAGCCCCGGACGCGCGCGAGGAACTGCATGGCGTCGAGCGCGACGGCCTCCCGTCCCTCGGGGTGGTACACCTCGAGCCCGTCGTGGGTCATGCGCTCGAGCGCGTCGAGGTCCAACACCTCGGGCGCCGGTGCGCCGGGGCCGCTCGCGCCCGATCCCGTTGCGACCGAGATCCGCATCAAGGGCGTGCTGAGCGTGACCCGGTGGCCGGCCGGCACGACGAGCTTCGGGCTCGGCAGCATCTCGGCCGTCACGCCGAAGGTGACGCTCCCCGCGTCCCCCGTCGTGAGCGTCTTCGAGCCACCCTTCCAGCGCAGCTCGAGCTTCGCGCCCTTGGCGGGCGCCTTGTCGGTCCCGCGCACCTTCGCCTCGACGGACAACGGGATGCCGCGTTCGACCATCGTCTTGATGTGTGCGCGTGCCATGCCCGGAAGCCCGAGCTGCTTGAGGACGTCGACCTCCTCGGCGTCGTCGTTCGCGTTTGCGCCCCCGGCACCGAGGAGCAGGGTCAGGGCGAGGATGGCGGGGACGTTCCAGGCGTGCGGCAGCATCGAGAGCCTCCGGATTCGGCGATTTCGTTCGATTTGCGCCCCGCACTTGCTACGCGGCACGGCGTCTGCGCGTTGGCGCGCCGGTTCCGACGATGGACTTCGGTCCTGCGCGCCTGCGGGTAGAGTCCGGAGCCGACGAGGAGGGCGGGTCGTCCGTGGGCCGAAAGCCGAAGAAGCAGGATCGGGTCGTGGTCGCCCTCGGGGGCAATGCGCTCCTGCGTCCCGGTGAGGCGCCGACGCTCGCGTCCCAGGTCGGCAACGCGCGTCGCGCCATGCGCGCGCTCGTACCGCTCGTCGAGTCCGGCAAGTCGCTCGTGCTCACGCACGGCAACGGCTTCCAGGTCGGCAACATCCTCGTACGGGTCGAGGAGGCGCTCGGCAAGGCCTACGCGATCCCGCTCGAGATGTGCGTTGCCGAGTCCCAGGGCGAGATCGGCTATCTGCTCGAGCAGAGCCTGCAGAACGTGCTCGCGCGCAACGGGCTCTCCCGCCCGGTCGTCAGCCTGCTGACGCTGGTCCTGGTGGACCGCAAGGACCCGGCGTTCGACGAGCCGACGAAGCCGGTCGGGCCCTACTACGGCCCGAAGCGCGCCAAGGAGCTCAAGCGCCACGGCTTCCCGATGGTGAACCAGAAGGGGCGCGGCTGGCGTCGTGTCGTCGCGTCCCCCGAGCCGGTCGAGATCGACGACGTCGACACGATCGAGACGCTGTTGCAGCAGGGCATCATCGTGATCGCGGCCGGCGGTGGCGGCGTACCCGTCGTGCGCAAGCGGAACGGCATGCTCGAGGGCGTGCCCGCCGTCATCGACAAGGACCTCGCCTCGGGCCTCCTGGCCACCGCTGTCGGCGCGCCGCGCCTGATCATCCTGACCGGTGAGCGCGCGGTGTTCCGGGACTATCAGGCGAAGAACGCCAAGCGGGTGCCGCGCCTGACCATCGACGAGGCCCGCCGCATGGCCGAAGACGGGCAGTTCCCGCCGGGCTCGATGGGGCCCAAGGTGCAGGCGGCGATCGAGTTCCTGGAGCGGGGCGGCACGGACGTGTTGATCACGTCCATCGCCTGGCTCGGCCGCGCGCTCGGGGGGCGCGGCGGTACGTGGATCACCCGGTCATCGAAGAGAGGAGCATGATGCCCCAGAGGGTCTTGATCATGGGCGCCGCGGGGCGCGACTTTCACAACTTCCTCGTCTACTACAAGGACCGGGACGAGTACGACGTCGTCGCCTTCACGGCGGAGCAGATCCCCGGAATCGCGGACCGGAAGTTCCCGGCCGTGCTGGCGGGTCCGAAGCACCCGGACGGCATTCCGATCCACCCGGAGTCCGAGCTCGAGACGCTGATCCAGACGCACGGCATCGACGAGGTCTGCATCTCGTACTCGGATCTCTCGCACCAAGCCGTCATGAGCAAGGGCTCGCGCGTGCTCGCGGCCGGCGCGAGCTTCCGCATGCTCAGCCTGCGCGAGACCGGCGTGCCGGCCGAGAAGCCCGTGATCGCCGTGACCGCCGTGCGCACGGGCTGCGGCAAGTCCCAGACCTCGCGCCGCATCGCCACGATCCTGCGCAAGCACGGCCGCAAGGTCGTGGGCATCCGCCACAGCATGCCGTACGGCGACCTCGCCGTTCAGGCGTGCCAGCGCTTCGCGACGGACGAGGACTTCGCCCGCGAGCACACGACGGTGGAGGAAGAAGAGGAGTACCAGCCGTGGATCGACCACGGCTTCGTGATCTACGCGGGCTTCGACTACCGCGCCATCGTCGCGGCCGCCCAGGCGGAGGCCGACGTCCTCATCTTCGACGGGGGCAACAACGACATCCCGATGGTGCTGCCGGACCTCGCGATCACGGTCGTGGACCCGCACCGCCCGGGTCACGAGCTCTCGTACTACCCCGGCCTCGTGAACCTGATGCAGGCCCACGCCGTGGTGATCAACAAGGTCGACAGCGCGGACCCGATGGACGTCGAGACCGTGCGCGCCAACGTCGCCGCGACGAATCCCGCCGCGCGGATCATCGAGGCACGCTCCGAGCTCGTCGTCGACAAGCCGGAGCTGGTCGAGGGCAAGTCCTGCGTCGTGGTGGGGGACGGCCCCACCCTGACGCACGGCGGCGCGACCTTCGGCGCGGGCAGCCTCGCCGTGAAGGCCCACGGCGGGACGATCGCGGACCCGCACGGCCACATCCAGGGGTCGCTCCGCGACACCTATGCCGCGTATCCGCATCTCGAGCGCGAGATCCCCGCCATGGGATACGGCGACGAACAGGTGCGCGACCTCGAAGCGACGATCAACGCCGTGCCCGGCGATGTCGTCGTCGACGGCTCGCCGGCGAACCTGGAGCGCGTCATGGAGATCGAGCGGCCCGTCGTGAGCGTGGGATACGAGCTCGGGCAGGTCAGCACCGACGCGCTCGAGGCACTGCTCACCGACCGCGGCTTGATCTGAGGACGAATCGATGAAGGACCTGCTCACGCTCGCCGACCTGACGCCCGAGGACCTCAGCGGCCTCTTGGCCCGCGCCGCGGAGCTCAAAGCGCACCCGCAGAACTACATCCGCGCGCTGTACGAGAAGACGCTCTTGATGATCTTCGAGGCACCGTCGCTGCGTACGCGACTCTCGTTCGAGACGGCGATGACGCAGCTGCACGGCCACGCCATCAACTACTACACGGTCCACAGCCCGTGGGGCGCCGGCAAGGAAAGCATGGAGGACGTCGCGCGCACGCTGAGCCGCTACTGCAACGCGGTCACGGCGCGCCTGTACTCGCACGACGAGCTCACGAAGCTCGCCGAGCACGCCACCGTGCCGGTCATCAACGCCATGACCAACGAGGCCCACCCCTGCCAGGCGATGGCCGACTACCTCACGATCCAGGAGAAGCGCGGCGACCTGGCGGGCATGCGGGTCACCTACATCGGCGACGCGTGCAACAACGTCGCCTACTCGCTCATGCGCGCGGCCGCGCTCACGAGCGGCGAGCTCACGATCGGCTGTCCCGACCTCGAGGCGTACAGTCCCGAGGCGCGCGTGATCGAGGAGGCCGCCGGCCTGGGCTGCAATGTGCGCGTGGTGCACGACGCCCGCGAGGCCGCCTCGGGTGCCGACGTGATCTACACGGACTCGTGGATGTCGTACCGCGTGCCCGCCGAGGAGAAGGCGAAGCGGCTCGAGGAGCTCGGCCCCTTCCGCGTCGACGAGGCGGTCATGGGCGAGGCCAAGGACGACGCGATCTTCATGCACTGCCTGCCCGCGTGGCGCGGGCACGAGGTCACGGCGGGGGTCATCGACGGCCCGCACTCGGTCGTCTTCGACCAGGCCGAGAACCGCATGCACACCGAGAAGGCGCTCCTGCTCACGCTCATCGGCGAGGTCACCGACCTGCCGGGCGTCAGCTGAACACGCCTACCCGACCCCGCGTCCGATGCATGCGGCGAGATCCGCGGCGCTCACGCCGTCGTACGCGGTGAGCTCGGCGGGCTCGCGGTTCGCGATGGCGTCGGGCACGGCATCCACCAGCGCATCCCAGCCGGCGTCGTCCAGCGAGAGGATGAAGTCGGCGAATGCGTCCGCTCGCGGGTCGCGAGGCAGGTGCTTGCGGTAGAGCTCGGCGATCGACTGGATCATGTCCAGGTAGGGCTGCAGGTCGGTCGTCGTGGACTCCGCCTCGCTGTCGATCCAGCCGATGGGCACGATCTCGATCCCGTCCTCGTGTCGGACCGCAATGCGCGCCAGCAGCTCGATGTCGAAGGCGAAACCCTTCTCTTCGACCAGCTCCACGACCTGCCGGACGACATCGGCCCGGACCGCTTTGAAGCCGCACTGCGTGTCGATGATCGGCCCGAGCACGGGAATCAGCCGCTTCCAGAGGTAGATGAAGAGCTTGCCCCGGCGGTTGCGCATCCCGCGCTTGATCACGACCGACGTGAGGCGCCGGCGCGAGCCGATCGCCGCGGCCTTGTCCTGCGAGAGGATCGGCCCGACGAGCAGACCCGTCTGCCCGAGGTGCGTCGAGAGATCCGCATCCGTGTACACGACCACGTGGCGTTCGTGCTCGACCTGGGCCGCCTTCCACATGCCGTACAGGATCGAGCCGCCCTTGCGGCTGTCGGCGGTCGACGTCAGGCCGGCCGCGACGCCGAGGCCCTGCTCGATCGCGTCCGCGAGGTACAGCACGCGCACGCGGTCCTGCCATTCGTGCTTCGCGGCGATGCGCTCGGCGAGCGCTCCACTGCCGTTCGGGCAGCCGTCGTCCACGACGAGCAGCTCCCACGTGAAGCCCTCGCGATTGCCGAACAGCCAGGCGAGCTGCTCCACCTTGCGCACGAGGAAGTCCTCGCCATGAGCGTGCGCGGCGCGCGAGAGGATGCGGTGGTGCTCGTTGTAGACGGCGAAGACCACGGACACGTGCACCGGCGCCTCGAGCGCCGAGACGATGCGCTTCGACTTCGCCAGCTTGCTCGCCAACCGCAGCGCCACGGGCATCACGTCGCGGCGCTCGGCCATATGCACACCCAGGGCATAGAGCGTGTGGAGCGCCGGATAGTGGGCCAGCAGGCGCTCCGCCGTCGTCGTGACCTGGTCGAGATCGGCACGATCCGTCAGGTCGATCGACGGGGGTGCCGTCTCGATCAGCTCGCGCAGGACGGGATCGGCGTGGAAGTCGTGCATGCGCGAGAGCCTACCCCGCGGGCGTCGTGGGACGCCCGGCCCTGTCACCTCGATCCGTAGAATGGGGGCAGACCGCAAGACGCAGCAGGACACACATCCATGCCGACGTTCCGTGAGGCCCAAGGGGCCCTTGCCGCGGTCGATCTCCAGCCCGGTCTCTCCTTCTCTGCCGTCCAGTCCCGCCTGCACCAGGGCGTGCGACTGAAGGAGGCCGGTCAGCGGATCCTGGCCTTCTACCTCCACGAGGTGGCCGAGCGCCGCCTCTACAACAAGACCAGCCACAAGAGCACCGAGGCGTTCGCCGAGGCGCTATTGCAGGTCGAGCGACGGCGCACCGCGGAGTACGTCGCCGTCGGGGGCAAGCTGCTCGAGCTGCCCGCAATCGACGCTGCGCTCTGCCGCGGTGAGATCGGCTGGTCCAAGGTGCTCCAACTCGTGAAGGTGGCGACGCCTGCGCACGACGAGGCCTGGCTGGCGCGCGCGAAGCAGAAGACGGTGCGTCAGCTCGCGCTCGATGTGCGGCTCAGCAAGCCGGGGCAGGCGCCGCGCGCAGCCGGGGATCGCAAAGGCCTGCCTGAGATCCGCTTCCGGGTACGGGCGAGCGTGGATCCCGTCACGCACGAGCTCTGGGACCAGGCGAAGCAGAAGCTCGGCGACGAGCTGGGGCGCTCCGTCACCGATGCCGAGTGCATGGCGCAGCTCGCGGAGCTGCTGCTGGCGACGGAGGCCGACGGAACGGTGCCGGGTCGGAAGCGCGTCGAGAGCTCGCTGTACCGCGTCGTGCTCAGTCCGGAGACCCCGGCGGAGGACGCCTTGCTGGCGCTCGATACGCCCGACGGACCCATTCCGGTCGCCGAGGATGCGGCGATCCGCTGCGACGCCGAGGTCGTGGATCCGGGCTGCGACCACGCCCCCGGCGAGGCCCATGCGTGCACGGCACCCTCAATCGACGGGCCCACGCCGAGCCGGCTCCGGCGGCAGGTCATCGCACGGGACAAGGGGCGCTGCCGCTGCTGCGGCTCCAAGCGGCGCCTGATGGTGCACCACATCCAATACCGCTCGAAGGGCGGCCGTACCCGCGCCTGCAACCTGATCACGCTCTGCATGGGCTGCCACGCGCTCGTCCACGCGAACCTGCTGATCCTCGTCGGGCAGCGTGCGTCCGAGGTGCGGTTCGAGGACGCCGACGGGCGGCCCGTTCACGAGTCCGGGCGCTTCGTCTCCCCCGATGCGCTCGTGCGGCTCCGTCCACCCGATCCGGAGCCGCCGGCGGATCTGCCGAACGTTCGGCAGCCCAAGCGGGTGCCCCGACCCGAGCCGAAGCCGCGCGCGGAGGCGTTCGCCGGCATCGTGGGGCAGGACACGCTCATCGCGAAGCTCGACCGGCTCGCCGCGGGCAGCCGCGAGCGTGGCCGCGCCTTCCCGCACACGCTCTTCCTCGGTCCGCCCGGGACCGGCAAGACGACGCTTGCGAACGCAATTGCCGTCCGGCTGGGGGCGCGCCTCGTCGAAGCCTTCGGACCCCACCTGCAGACGGCGGATGACCTCCGTACGGCCGTCGCCGGCCTCGAGGCGGGCGACATGCTCTTCCTCGACGAGATCCACGCCGTGCCGCGGCTCGTGCTCGAGTCGCTATACGAGCTGATGGCGAAGCGGCCCGAGATCATGATCCTGGCAGCCACGACCGAAGACGGGCAGCTCACGCGCGCGCTCCGGTCGCGATTCGGCTTGCGCGAGATGCTGGGCTTCTACGAGGAGGCGGATCTCGCCGCCCTGGCGGCGCGCACCGCCGAGGCGGAGGCGTTCACCATCGAGCCGGCCGCGGCGTCCGCCTTGGCGCAGAGCAGCCGTGGCACGCCCCGCGAGGCGCTGCGCCTGACGGACCGCACGCTCGACTTCGTTGCCGCGGAGGGGCGTCGGACCGTGCGTCCGGCGGATGTCGCAGCGACGCTCGATGCCCTCGGCTACGACGATCGAGGCCTGGATCCGATCGAGCAGCGCTACCTGGCCGAGCTCGGTCGGAGCCGCGGACCGATGCCGCTGGGACGGCTGGCGCGGATCCTCGGCGCCAGCGCCCGCACGCTGGTCGAGCACGTCGAGCCGTACCTCTTCCACCTGGGGTTGGTGCAGATGACGGCGCGAGGGCGGCTGGCCGTCTGATTGCCGAACGTTCGGCAGGTAGAGTGGCCGCGGAGGAGGCGGCCATGCGCTACCTGCTGTTCCTGCTGCTCGCGCTCGGGCTCCTCGCGGAGCCGGCCCAGGCCGAGGTCACGGTCGCCGGCATCTTCGGCGACCACATGGTGCTGCAACGAGACAAGCCGATCCACGTGTGGGGTACGGCCGATCCCGGTGAGTCGGTGACCGTCAAGCTTGCCGGACGTTCGGCAAGCACGACGGCCGACGCCGACGGGCGCTGGCGTGTCGAGCTCGAGCCGCTGAAGGCCGGCGGTCCGTTCAAGCTCCACGTGCGCGGCACGAACAAGCTCACGTTCAAGGACGTGCTCGTCGGCGAGGTCTGGCTCTGCTCCGGACAGTCGAACATGGAGTGGTCGGTCGCCCGGAGCGCCGACGCGAAGCAGGAGATCGCCGCGGCCAAGGACAGCAAGATCCGCCACATCAAGATCCCGCGCCGCACCGCGGGCGCCCCGATGTCCGACGTGACGGCCTCCTGGGAGGTGTGTAGCCGCAAGACCGTCGGTCGGTTCACGGCCTGCGGGTACTACATGGCGCGCGAGCTCAGGAAGAAGCTGCGCGTCCCCGTGGGCCTGGTCAACGCATCGTGGGGGGGCACGCGCATCGAGCCGTGGATCCCGCCCGACGACCTGGATGCCGAAGGCCCTCCGCCCGCCAACCCGCAGCAGCCGTCCGTGCTCTACAACGGCATGGTGCACGCCGCCGTCGGCTACACGATGCGCGGTGCCATCTGGTACCAGGGCGAGTCGAACCACACCGAGGGGAGCGCCTATACGGACAAGATGAAGGCGCTGATCGACGGCTGGCGCGCGCTCTGGGGCATCGGCGCGTTCCCGTTCTACTTCGTCCAGATCGCGCCGTTCCGCTACGGCAACTCGGATCCGAGCATCCTGCCGACCTTCTGGGAGGCGCAGGCCGCCGTGCTCGACGTCGTGCCCGAGACGGGCATGGTCGTCACGAACGACATCGCCACGCTGGACGACATCCACCCGCCCAACAAGCAGGACGTGGGCGAGCGGCTCGCGCTGCTGGCGTTGAACCGGACGTACGGCGAATCCGTGGTCGATACAGGGCCGACGTTCAAGGAGCTCGTCGTGGAGGCGACCCGTCTGCGCGTCGTGTTCGACGACACGGGCGGTCGACTGAACACGCGCGACCGCAAGGCGCCGAGCCACTTCGAGATCGCCGGCATGGCCGGGCGCTTCCTCCCGGCAGAGGCGAAGATCGACGGTGACAGCATCCTGCTGTGGTCGGATGACGTGAAGCGGCCGACGGCGATGCGCTTCGCCTGGCACAAGCTGGCGCAGCCCAACCTCGTGAACGCGGCGGGTCTTCCGGCGGGGGCCTTTCGCGCGGGCGAGCTCATCAAGCCCGACGTGCTCCGGGGCGGCCCGATCGAGACGGGATACACGCTCGTCTACGACCTGGATTTGGCCAAGCTCGCCGCCGAGCCGCGCTACGACGCGGACCGCACGGCGAAGATCGACGGCGCGTTCGACCGGGTGGCGTACCTGCTCGAGCTGCGGTCCAACGACGGCGTGTCCCAGTACATCTGGGTCTCGATGGATGCCTTCACCGACGACGTGAAGAGGCTCGGCGTACCGAGTGTGGCGACGGGCGTGAGCCTTCAGCAGTCCGTATCGGGCGTCAACGTGATCACGAACGTGAAGGGCGTGGAGGGTGCGCACCGCACCGATGGGCACATCGAGTTCTGGCCCAACAACTACGGCCCGGCCAACGGCGCCGAGGTCCCGGGGGCCTCGGCGAAGATCTGGGACTTCGGCGATCAACCGGGCCAGCCCGTGGCCGGCTACGGCTGCATGCAGGTGCACATCCCGTCCCGCAAGCAGACGGTGTTCGCGGTCAACCACTGGCGGGCGGGCGGCGCCGCGGACATCGGGATCGGCAACTCGGCCCTCGATCCGCGAACGACGGATTGGACCTTCGCGCGCAACGCCATGGGCTACAACCACAAGCGGCTGCGCGTCTTCGTGCGACTGAAGTAGTCAGCTACGCCAGCCCTCGGCCATGATCCAGCCGCGCGGGGCGTTGAAGCAGAGCATCAGCCGGATCTCGCCGGGCTTGCCGTCGAACTTCAGGCGGATGTAGCACTGGCCCATCTCGACGCCGTCCACGGTCTTCTGCATCGGCTTGTGGATCGCCACGAACTCGAGCGTCGCCGGATCGATGCCCTCCTGGACCAGCTCCTTGCGCAGCTCGTCGAACGACTCGCGGACGTCGGAGTGGCTCTCGTCCAGCATCCACTGGACGCCCTTTTCCGCATACGTCTCCTGCACCTTCTTCGCGTTGCGCGTCTTCCCGTCCTTGAGGGTCGTGACGAGCCACTCGATATCTGCGGTCGTGAAGAGGTACGGTTCGACGATGCCGAAGTCCCCCGTCTTCAGCGCCTCGATGGAGATCTTCGCGAGCTCTGTGAGGGACTCCGCGCCGTCGTCTTCACCACCGCACCCCGTGAGCGCGATGCAGGCGAACAGCAGGATCGAGATGATGAGACCGCGCGCCATGGGTTCCCCTCCGCGGCGCGCGCGGCGGGATCAGACGAAGATCGCCACGATGGCCGACATCGCGAGCATGGCAGTCGCGGGCAGCGACTTCAAGAGCGGGTCCTTGACCTTGGCGTGCATGGAGACGGCGCCGACCATCAAGACCGCCATGCCGATCGCCGCGGGCTGGATGAGCTGCGGCACCCAGATGCCCACGATCAGCGCTGCGGCCAGGAGGAGCTTCGCGGCGCCGATCAGCTTCATGACGCCCTCGGAGAGTCCGTAGACCGCAAACTCTTCCTTCATGTTGGTGGCACTGCCGCCGCGGTACGCGGTGGACTTGCTGGAGCGCACGAGCCACACGTTGGCGATGCCGAGCGCGATCACGATCTGCAGGACGAGGACGACGGTTTCCATGGGGGTCTCCTAGGCGAGCGGCGCCGTGCGCTGCAAACCGTACACGAGCAGGAATACGTTCAGCGCGAGGAAGGTGATCGCGGGTGCCATCGCGGGGAGGGGATCGGCGATGCGAATGCGCGTCCCGATGCCCAACACCATCAGCAGGGCCAGGCCGCCCGCTGCGGCGAGGCCGACGAAGGGAATCCAATAGCCGAGAGCGATCCCGAGACCGCCGGCGATCTCCAACCAGCCGGTGAGCGTGCGTGCGCGAGACAGCCCGTAGCGAGCGAATTCACGCACCATGTGCTCCGTGGTCAGGCAGGTCGCGCCGTAGCCGAGGAACGCCACGATGCACACGACGCGTGTGACCTCGTAGGCGGCATCCATGGGGCTCCCGGGTTCAGGCGGACCGACATCTGTGGGGGGGCAACGAACCCGCCTCCGTCCCGATGACGCGCCGATCGGGGTCGAGGTGTCGCGTTTCTGGCGCGCTTCAGTGCTGGATCCAACCGGCGTCGCTGACGAGGCACATGCCCCCGTAGCGTTCCAGCACCGCACGCAGGTCGTCGGTCAGGGCCTCGATGCGATCCGGTGGGCACGTGGTGATGATCAGGTGGTTGTTCGAGACACCGGTGATCTCGTCGCCGTAGCGCTCGCCCCGCTCGCCGCTGCCGACGGCGCCGCGGATCAGGGTCCAGCCCTGCAGGTCGTGCTTGTCCAGCAGGTTCGTCACGCGCTCGCTGTACGGCGCGTCGACGACGATCTCCACGCGTTTGACGGGAATCATGCAACCCCCCAGATGGACTCGATGACGGACATGTACAGCGGAATCCCCAGGGCGACGTTGAACGGGAAGGTCATGGCGAGCGACATCGGCAGGAACAGGCTCGGGTTTGCTTGCGGCACCGTCAAGCGGATCGCCGCGGGAACCGCGATGTAGCTCGCCGAGGCGCAGAGCACCGTGAACAGGAGCGCGTCGCCCGGCGCGAGGTCGAGCAGGCGCGCGACCCCGATGGCGATCGCCGCGTGCACCAACGGAGCGCCCACGGAGTAGCCGACGAGGAACGCGCCCGACTTCTTCAGGGCGCTGAGGCGCCGCGCCGCGATCAGCCCCATGTCCAGCAGGAAGAGGCACAGCACGCCCTTGAAGGGGTCGTGCACGAAGGGCTTCACGCTGTCCCAGCCCTTCTCGCCGCTGACGGCGCCGATGATCAGCGACCCGACCAGCAGGAACACGGGGCCGTTGAGGAACGCCTCGCGCAGCAGGCTGCTCGAGCCGTTCCCGTTGTCGCCGTTGTCACCGCCGACGACCTTCACGCCCGCCCGTCGCGCCAGCACGACACCGACCAGGATGGCGGGCGACTCCATGAGCGCCATGGCCGCCACCATCGTGCCCGACCAGCCGACGCCGCGATCGTCGAGGAAGCTCGCGGCCGTGATGAACGTGACGGCCGAGATCGAGCCGTAGGTCGCGGCGATGGCGGCGGCGTCCGCGCCGCCGAGACGCTTGCGCAAGAGCAGGAACGTGGGCACGGGCACGATGGCGCTGGCTGCGATCCCTGCCATCAAGGGTGTGAGCGCGTCGAGGGAGAACCCGGCGCGCGCGAGCTCGGCACCGCCGTGCATGCCGATGGCGAACAGCAGGTACAGCGACAGGCCGCGCGTGACGGCCTGGGGGATCTCGAGGTCCGATCGGAGCAGCGTCGCCGCCATGCCCAGCGCGAAGAAGAGCACTGGCGGCGTCAGTAGATTGCCGAGGATCAGCTCGAGGTCCAACTCGGCTCCTCACACCGACAAGCCGCCGATGTCCGTGCGGCGAGCGCTCGCTCACGCGCTTCCTCGATGGTCTGGCCCGCGACCGTGAGATGCCCCATCTTGCGCCCCGGGCGCGGCCCGGACTTGGCGTAGAGGTGCAGCCGTACGCCCGGATCCTTGAGCGCGTCGGCAAAGCACGGGTCGCCTTCCCGCCACAGGTCGCCCAGCAGGTTCGCCATCGCCGCGGCGCGGACGCGTCGGGCCGTCGAGCCGAGCGGCAGACCGCAGACGGCGCGTACCTGCTGCTCGAACTGCGAGCAGACGTGCGCGTCGATCGTGACGTGGCCGGAGTTGTGCGGCCGCGGCGCGAGCTCGTTGACGATGAGCGAGCCGTCCTCGAGCAGGAACAGCTCGACGCAGAGCACGCCCACGACGTCGAAGGCCTCGAGCACCGTGCGGGCGAGCTCGAGCGCGTCGCTTCGGACGGCGTCGGCGATGGGAGCCGGGCACAGGGTGATGTCGAGGATGTGGTCGCGGTGCTCGTTCCAGACGGGCTCGTACAGCGCCACGGCGCCGTCGAGGCCGCGCGCGCCGACCACCGAGAGCTCGCCGACGAACGGGACGAAGCGCTCGAGCACGGCGCGGGCACCGCCGAGGCGCATGTAGGCCGCGCGCAGGGCTGCCGCGTCGTCGACGCGCCGCTGGCCCTTGCCGTCGTAGCCCCACGCCGCCGTCTTGAGCACGGCCGGGAAGCCGATCTGGGCCGCGGCCGACTCGAGGTCCGCGGGGGAGCGGATGACGGCGAACGGCGAGACGGGCAGACCGTGCCGGAGCAGGCCCGTCTTCTCGCGGACGCGGTTCTGCGTCATGTGCAGCAACGCGCCGGCGGGACGGACGGGGGCAAAGCGCTCGGCGACCTCGACGGTCTCCGTGGGCACGTTCTCGAACTCGAACGTCACGACCTCGACGCCTTCGGCGAAGCGCTGCACCGCGTCGAGATCGCCGTACGGCGCTCGGACCTCGCGATAGGCGATCTGCCCGGCGGGCGTGTCGTCTTCGGGCGCGAAGACGTTGACGTGGTACCCGAGGTTGCGCGCGGCCAGGCTGAACATGCGGCCGAGCTGGCCGCCGCCGAGCACGCCGATCGTGGCCCCCGGGAGGATCGGCGCGCTCATGCCAGCACCGCCTTCATCGCCTTCTGCTCCTGCATGGCGCGGAACGACTCGAGTCGCGCGCGGAGCTCCGGGTCGCCGTGCGCCAGGATGCGCGCGGCGAGCAGCGCCGCGTTCTTCGCCCCCGCCTCGCCGATCGCGAGCGTGCCGACCGGCACGCCGCCGGGCATCTGCACGATCGAGAGCAGCGAGTCGACGCCGTTCAATACGCGGCTCTTCACCGGCACGCCGAAGACGGGCAGCGCCGTCCAGGCGGCGAGCATGCCCGGCAGGTGCGCCGCACCGCCGGCGCCGGCGATGAGGATCCGCAGGCCGCGAGACTCGGCGTTCGTGGCGTACTCGCGCAAGAGCTCCGGCGTGCGGTGGGCCGAGACGACGCGCGACTCATGCGGCACGTCGAGGTCCCGGAGGCACTCCGCGGCGTGGCCCATGGTGGGCCAATCCGAGTCGCTGCCCATCACGATCCCGACGAGGGGGGAGGGGGAGGTCATGGGAGGAATTGTTCCTGAATGGCGTTTCGCGGGACGCTATCATGGAACCCCGATACAGGAAAAGACATTCGCATGTTGCGTCGCTGGACGTTCCTCTCCAATCACGCCCACGTGCTGATCTGTCTGGCCACGGAGCCGGACCTGGTCATGCGCGAGGTCGCGCTGCGTGTCGGCATCACCGAGCGCGCCGTGCTCAAGATCCTGTCGGACCTGGAGGCGGAGGGGCTGGTCACGCGCACCCGCGTCGGGCGCTGCAACCACTACGAGCTCCACCTGGACCAGCCGCTGCGGCACCCGCTCGAGGAGCACCGCACGGTGCGGCAGCTGATCCAGCTCGTCACACGCGGTCGTCGTCACTCGCCCGCCTGACAGCGCGCGCGAGGGCGTGGGCCGCGATGGGGGAGGTGAGCGCGAGGAAGACCGCCGCCGCCGCCGCGATGACCGCGAACCCGCCGTCCCGTGCATAGAGCGCGGCTCCGAGGAGCACGAGCCCGATGCCGAACGGGGCGGCCTTGGACGTCGTCGACAGGCGCGCATAGACGTTCGGCATTCGCACGACGCCCACGGCGGCGAGCAAGGTGAACAACGCGCCCCCGACGAGCGCAACGACGGCGACCCACTCGACGAAGCTCATCGGTCCCCCAATGCCCGCGCGTAGGCGACGGTGGCGAGAAAGGCCACGAGCGCGAGGACGAGGCTCACGTCCAGGAGTGCCGACTGCCCGTGCACGATGCTCACGCAGGCGGCGATGCCGACGCCGATCGTCGTCAGGAGCTCGAGCCCCACGATGCGGTCCGCGATCGTCGGACCGCGCAGGATGCACCAGGCCGACAGGAGCGCGGAGAGGCCGAGCACCGGCAGCGCGACGAGGCGCGTGATCTCGACGACGGACGCGATCATGCGAAGAGCCTCCGGACGTGCCGCACGACGCCGGCCTCGAGGTCCCGGCGCATCGCGTCGGGGTCGCCGCTCGTCATGACGTGGACGTGGAGCGTGCGCTGGTCTTCGGCGACGTCGACCGTGAGCGTGCCGGGGGTGAGCGTGATCAACGCCGAGAGCACCGTCAGCTCGCCTTCGGACTGCGTCTCGATCGCCACCGGCACGATCGCCTCGCGCCACGTGTGCTGCGGGCGCAGCACGTGCACGCCCATGCGCACGCTGGAGATGACGAGATCCCACAGGAACGTCACCGCGAGGATCAGCGCTGCCCGCGCGCGGTGTACGAGGCTCGAGCGCGCACGGTCGCTTCGCTCCGGACGAT
Organism: Planctomycetota bacterium; assembly: GCA_030066775.1. Classification (GTDB taxonomy): domain Bacteria; phylum Planctomycetota; class PLA2; order PLA2; family JAEUHO01; genus JASJAY01. The sequence continues at coordinate 4,113 of JASJAY010000038.1, read as the reverse complement.
CGTGGCGCAGCAGGAGTGCGATCCCGGCGCCGACGGCGAGCCCGAGGATGAGGTTGGCCACCGTGAGCTCACGCGTGAGCACGCACCAGAGGGCGGCCAGGATGAGGGTCGTCCGAAGGCTCATGGCGCGGCCCTCCGCAGCGCGTCGACGTAGGCCGTGCCGTCCAGGAGGTCCGCGGCGGCGCGCTCGGCGATCGCAAGCGCGGGGCCCGCGAACAGCCCGAGGCCCACGACCACGAGCACGAGGAGGAAGGTCGGCAGGAGTGCCAGGAGGCCGGTGCCCGCGCGTCGGCCCTCCGCCCCTTCGCCCCAGAACGCCGTGGTCCAGATCTTCGCCATGGAGAGCAGCGTCAAGACGCCGACGGCTGCCGCGACCCCGAGGATCGCCCACGAGCCCGCCTCGGCCGCCGAGTCGAGCACGAGCAGCTTGGCCCAGAAGCCCGAGAGCGGCGGGATGCCGGCGAGCCCGAGTGCCGCGATCAGGAAGAACGCAGCCAGCCACGGATCGGTGCGGGCGATGCCGCCGAGGTTCCGGAGCTCGTCGGTCCCGTGGCGGCGACGGACCTGACCGGTGGTCAAGAGCAGCGAGGTCTTGGCGACGCTGTTGTGGAACAGGTAGTAGACGGTCGCCGCGAGCGCACCGACCGTGCCGATCCCCAACCCCACGAGCAGGTAGCCGACCTGGCTGACGACGTGGAACGTGAGCAGGCGCTGCATGCCCCACTGGGCGAGCGCACCGAGCACGCCGAACACCATCGTCGCGCCCGCGACGATCAACAGCAGCGTGCCCATCCACTCGAGCTCGCCCGGCAGCACGAGCGTGAACACGCGCACCAGGGCGTAGACGCCGACCTTCGTGAGCAGGCCCGAGAACAGCGCGGCGAGCTCGCTCGGCACGGCGGGATACGACGCCGGAAGCCAGGCGAAGACGGGGAACGCGGCGGCCTTGAGCGCGAAGGACACGGCCAACATCGCCGCCACCACGCCGACCGCCGGCGTGGAGCCCAGCGCTGCGATGCGCGCGCCCGCGTCCGTCATGCTGAGCGTGCCCGTGAGCCCGTAGAGCAGGCCGACGCCGGCGAGCAGGAGCATCGACGAGAGCACGGCGGGAAGCAGGTACCGCGCGGCGGCGCGCGGTCGCTCGCCGTCGCAGCCCACAACGAACAGCACGAACGAGGCGAGCAGCAGGATCTCGAACGCCACGTACAGGTGGAACAGGTCCGCGGTGAGGAAGGCGGCGTCGACGCCCGCGAGCAGGAAGCAGACGAGCGCCGGGACGCCGGCCCGGAGGTCCTCATGCGTGCTGCTCCGGGTCAGTGCGAGGGTGACGGCGAACCCCAGCAACGCAGTCAGCAGCACCAGCACGGCGGCGAGGAGGTCGGCAACCAGGGCGATGCCGAGCGGCGCCTCCCAGCCGCCGAGATGCACGGCCTGGGGGCCGCTTTGCTCGACCTGGGCGAAGAGGAACACGGCACTCACGAGGTGGAGCGTGACGCCGGCGACGAAGATCCCGCGCCGCCACCGGACCGGCGCGAGCTGCGTGACGATGCCGGCGGCGAGCAGGATCAGGATGGGGGCGACGACGAAGGCGTTCACGACTGCGCCTCCTCGTCGGGATCGTTGGGCGCACGCAGGACGAGCAGCACCAGCGCGAAGGCCTGCAGCGCGAAGCCGATCACGATTGCGGTGAGCACCAACGCCTGGGGCACGGGATCCGCGTACGGAGGCTCCGGGCTGGACGCGCCCGGCTCCACCAAGGGCGCGCGACCGTGCACGGCGCCCGTCATGGTGAACACCAGCAGGTTCACGGCGAGGCCGAGCAGGACGATGCCGAGCGCGCGCCCGGGGCCCTTCGGCCGCAGCATCAGCCGCGTCCCGACGGTGGCCAACAAGCCGCAGAGGAGGGCGAGCCACGTTGCCATGTCAGCCCTCCTTCCGTCCGAGCAGGTGGAACAGCACGCTCGTCACCACGCCGAGCACCACGAGGAAGACGCCGGCATCGAAGAGCACGGGCGTGCCGAGCTTGCCGAAGGCCGGGACCTTCGCTTCGAGCCACGCGCCCTGGAGGAACGATCCGCCGAGCAGCATGCCGAGGAGCCCGGAGCCGAAGGCGATCGCGAGGCCCGTGAACATGAGCTGGTCCGCGCGCTCCCGGTGCCGCGCCGGGCTCACGGGCGAGACGAGGGCGCGCAGCACCACGGCGGCCGCCGCGACGAGGCCGGCCACGAAGCCGCCGCCGGGCTCGTTGTGGCCGCGCACGAATAGGACGAGCGAGAGCAGCGCGAGCAGCGGCACGAGCACGCGCGCCGCGTTGCGCAGGATGGGCGAGCTCTCGAGCGACGGGGAGAGCGTCGATCCCGTTGTCGGCCGCGGCACCATCGCCGCGATGCCGAGCGCCGCGATCGCGAGGACGACGAGCTCGCCCAGCGTGTCGAGCGCGCGGAAGTCGACCAGGATCACGTTGACGACGTTGAGACCACGCCCCAGGGGTTCGCTCGCCTCGGCGATCTCCGTCGCCATCGGCCGCAGCTCCCCGCTCGGGGTGGCGGCCCAGGCCACCGCCGCGAACGTCAGCCCCACGAGGATGGAGATGCCGCCATCCAGGAGCTGGCGTCGACGCGGCGCGGGGATGCGCTCGACCTTTCCGCGCGGGAGCACGGAGAGCAGCAGGAGCACGGCCAGCGTCTCGACGGCGAGCTGCGTGAGCGCCAGATCCGGCCCGCCGCGCACGAGGAACACCATCGCGACACCGGCGCCCGTCACGCCGAGGGACGCCACGGCCCGCAGCTGCGTCCGCGCGAAGAGCGTGGCCAAAGCGCCGCCTGCGATGAGCAAGAGCAGCGCGGCCTCCTCGAACGAGACCGAGAGCGGGCTCACGGGCGGCGTGGGCGCGGCCTGCACCACGAAGGCGATGCCCGCGACAGCGACGAGCACGCCCGCGAGCAGCACGCTGCGTCGCGCGACCTGGGTCTCGCTCACGGCCGCGACGACGCGCCCGAGCGCGTAGATCCGCTCGACCAGTGCGTCCTGCACGCCGCCCGGCGCGCGGTGCGCAAGCCGCACGACCGGCGATCCGTCGTGCACCAGCTTGCGGCGGAATGTGAACAGCAGCACGCCCGCAGCGAGCGTCGCGAGGCTGAGCAGCTTGACCCAGCTCGCGTCGGGATCGAGCGACAGGGCAGGTTCCGCGGCGCGGGGTGCGAGGCCTGCCAAGGCCGCGTCGACCAGCGGCGACTCATCGCTCGCGTGGGCGAGCCCCAGCGCGAGCGAGGTGAGCGCAAGCAGGATCGGTCCGAGCAAGAGGCGTACGCTCGGCGCCTTCTGAAGGGTCGGCGCCGGACCCCGTCGCAGGAAGGGGCCGACCGCGACGAGCAGCGCGCACGCGATGATCAGCGCATTGGCGAGCGCGCCCACGGCGGCCAAGACCCACGGCGCCTCCGGCGCGCCGAGCTTGGCCTCGTACACGAGCTCTTTCGAAATGGCGCCCAAGAGCGGCGGCAGGCCGCTCATCGAGAGTCCGGCGAGCAGCGCCGCGCCGAACGCGAGCGGCAGCGAACGCGCGAGCCCGCGCAGCGCGTACACGTCGCGTGTGCCCGTGCGCTTCTCCATGTAGCCCACGAGCATGAACAGCGCCGCCTTGTAGAGCGCATGCACGGCCGTGAAGAGCAGCGCCGCGCGGATGGCTGGCGGCGTGCCGATGCCGATCAGCATCACGATCGCGCCCAGGCCCGAGACCGTGGAGTAGGCGAGCAGGCGCTTGAGGTCCTGCTGGAAGAACGCGAACAGGGCGCCGAGGAGCATCGTGACGGCGCCCACGTGGCCCAGCGTGACGTGCCACACCTCGGACGTGCCGAGAACGGGCTGCAGCCGTAGCAGCAGAAACACGCCGGCCTTCACGAGGGTGGCCGAGTGCAGGTACGCGCTGACCGGACCCGGCGCGGCCATGGCGCCCGGCAGCCAGTAGTGGAACGGCACCTGGGCCGACTTCGTGAAGGCGCCCAGCAGGATGAGCACCAAGGCCGGCAGGTAGAGCGGAGACGCGCCGATCTCGGCGCTCCGCTCTGCCAGCACGGAGATCGACGTGCTGCCGCCGGCCTGGGCCAGGAGCACGAA
>JASJAY010000176.1 GCA_030066775.1 Planctomycetota bacterium | reverse complement strand
GTGAAGGAAGGCCCCTTCGAGAACGCCGCACCGGGCATGACCAAGACGGGCATCTCCGTCGGCGGCGGCGGCACGGTCACGGTGGACTTCGAGCTCGAGACCACGACGGGCACCGTGACGGGCATCGTGCTGATGGGCGGCGAGCCCGTGGCCGGGGCGACCGTCACGATCCTGCCGGTCGGCGGCTCGGGTGCCATGGTCGCTGCCGAGACCGGCGAGGACGGACGCTTCGAGGCACCCGGCGTGACGATCGGCAGCTTCCGCGCGTTCGCCACGACGAAGGACAACCTGACGGCGTCGACGCGCGCCTCGTTCGAGGGCGAGAGCAAGACGAGCGACGTGCGGATCGAGATGGGCACCGCCGGCGTGAAGGGCCGCATCGTGCGCACCGACGGCACCGTGCTCTCGGGCGCGTGGCTCACCATCGAGACGGCCGACGCCTCCGACGGCTGGGATGCGGCCAAGGGCTGGAAGACCACGGGCGGCGAAGGCACGTTCACGTTCCTGGGGCTCTCGGCGGGCACGTACCGCATGCGCGTGAGCCACCCCGAGTACGCCCAGCTGCTCACCGAGCCCTTCCAGATCCCCAAGGAGGGCGTCGTCGACCTGAAGGACTTGAAGCTCAAGGCGGGCGCCGTGCTCAGCGGGCGCGTCACCGACGACGAGGGCAAGCCGGTCGAGGACGCAACGGTCTCGCTGATCGATCAGGCCGGTCGTCCGGTGTTCCTGTTCTCGTTCAGCACCACGGGCAGCGACGGGCGCTACCAGGTCCAGGGCCTCGAGCTCGGCCGCTACACGGTGACCTTCGAGGCCAAGGGCTACTCGCCGGCCAAGGCGCCGCTGAACCTCGAGGCAGGCGGTGCCACGGTCGACGGCACGCTCACGCGTGGTGGCGCGATCGAGGTCACGGTGACCGACGACGCCGGCTACGCCATCGAGGGCGCCGAGGTCGTGCTGTACGACAGCACGGGCAGGCGCGTCGGCAAGACGCTCTCGCTGGCCAACCTGTTCGAGGGCACGGCGAGCTACACGGGCAACGACGGCGTCGCGCGCATCCGCGACCTCGCGTCGGCGACCTACAAGGTCTCGGCCACGCGAACCGGCTACACCGCCGAGGGCGCGATGGTGACGCTGACCGTGCAGCCGGGCGGCACCAGCAAGGCGACGATCGCGCTCACAAAGAAGTAGGGCGGCGTCGTCCGCCTACCGGAGCGAGGTCAGGGCACGTCCCCCGTCGAGGGGGACGAGCCCGCCCGTGATCCACCGCGCGCGGTCGCTGACGAGGAACGCGATCAGCTCCGCCGCGTCCACGGGCTCCCCCACCCAGCCGAGCGGATGCGTCTCCTTGCACCGTTCGAGAAACGCGTCGTAGTCGGGCACGGTGTCGGTCGCCTTGTGCAGGTTCGTCACGACCACGCCGGGGTTGATCGCGTTCACACGCACCCCGTGGGGCGCGAGCTCGAGCGCGAGCACCTCCGTGAGCATGTCGACGCCCGCCTTGGCCACGCAGTAAGGGCCCACACCGGGATAGGGCCGGCGGCCCGTCACGCTGCTGACGTTGAGGATCGTCGCGCCCTCGACGCCCTTGAGGTGCGGGATCGCCGCGCGCGCGAAGAAGAACGGGCCCTTCAGGTCGACGTCGAGGATGCGGTCCCACTCCTCCGTGGTCGTGTCCTCGATCGGACCGGCGCCGATGACACCCGCGTTGTTCACGAGGATCGTGAGCCCGCCGAACTCCGCCACGGTGCGCGCGACGGCTTCTGCGGCGTGCGCTTCGTCGCGTACGTCCCCGGCGATCGCGATCGCGCGGCCACCGGCTTCCGAGATCGCGGCGACGAGCGCGTCGAGGGGCTCGGGGCGGCGACCGGTGACGGCCACCGCGGCGCCATGGGCGGCCAGGGTCTCGGCGGTCGCGCGGCCGATACCCGACGACGCCCCGGTCACGAGCGCAACGCGCCCGGCCAGCTCACCCGCGGTGCTCATGGGATCCTCCGCGGCGCGGGGGCTCCGCGCCGCGGGGATCATTCCCCGACGAGGGGACAACCGACGGCCTCGACGCCGACGCGCATCTCGCGCGAGGGCGCCGGAGCCGCCTCGACCTGGCGGATCCGCGTCGGGCCGGCCCAGACGCACTGGGTGCCCTGCAGGATCTCGAGCACGGGCCGCGGCCCGTAGGCGCCCGCGAGCGCCCGTGCGATGGTGGTCACGTCGACCTCCTGGAGGCCGAGCCCCGAGCCGCTGTCGGCGCAGAAGACCGCGCCGCCGTCACGCAGGCCCGGCGTCGTCCCGGCGAGACGTCGCCCGTGCCAGCCGTTCGAGGGGTTCAGGTACGCCGCATAGCGCCGGGGGCGAGGGCCGCTGCGCACCTGCAGGGGGACCGGCGCGTCGAGGGCCGGGAGGTCGAGATCGAGGACGCTGGACTCGTCATTCGACAGGGGCACGCCGAACTCGCAGCCGAGCTCGAGCACGTCCGTGTCCTTGGACGTCTCTCCGAGGCGCACGAGCCGCACGCGCTTGCGGACGAGCGGCCCGAGCTCCTCGTGGTTCAGGTCCATGTTGAACCACGCACCCATGTGCTGATCGACGGCGCGCGCCAGGTCGAGCATGTCGTGGTCCGCCAGGCTGCCGAGCGCGGCCAGGGGGACGCGGATGCGCAGGCCGGTGCGGCTGACGTCGTGGATCTGCGCGTCGATGTCGGCTCCGGGGCCGTAGATGCGGATGGGGAGCTCACACGGAATGCGGTGAGCGCGGCGCTGTTCCATGAACATGGCGATCGAGTCCGGTCATCCCGCTGGGTTGATCGACGAGGTGTGAACGGGTTCTGAACAGGTGGCCCGGGTTCGCGGGCCAAAGCGCCCGGGAAGGCCCCCATACGGCGGGTTCGGGCGATCTCGACGCCCCTTGGGCCCGCCTCTATGCTTCGCGGGTGGCGAAGCTCGAGAACAACTTCACGTGGTCTCCCTCTCGGCACGGCACGTTCGAGCGCTGCAAGCGGCAGTATTGGTGGAACTACTACGGCTCCTGGGGCGGCTGGGAGTACACGAGCTCCGGCGAGACGCGCGCGGCCTACATCCTGAAGAACCTGCACAACCGCTGGACCTGGGCCGGCACCGTGGTGCACGACACGATCGAGCAGATCCTGCGCTCGATCCAGGGCCACGCGACCTCGGGCGCCCTGCTCTTCGAGGCCCCCGACATCGATGTCGAGCGGGAGGTCGCGGGGGTCACGAAGCGCATGCGCGCCAACTGGCGTGAGAGCCGCAGCGGCGACTACCACAAGAACCCCAAGCGCCACTTCGGGCTCGCCGAGCACGAGTACGAGGACGAGGTGCCGAAGGAGGAGTGGGCGCGCATCAACGAGCGCGCCGTCCGCGGCGTGCGCGACTTCCTCGAGTCGGACCTGTTCGAGCAGATCCGGACATCGGATCCGACCCGCTGGCTGCCCATCGAGGAGCTCGACCAGTTCACCTTCGAGGGCACGCCCATCTGGGCGGTGCTCGACTTCGCCCATGAGACCCCGGACGGCAAGGTCGTGATCTACGACTGGAAGACCGGGGAGATGAAGAAGGACCAGTACAGCATGCAGCTCGGCGTGTATGCGCTGTACATGGAAGCCTCCCGCGGCAAGACCTCCGACGAGGTGGAGACGCACCTCGTCTTCCTCGGGAACGAGATGCAGGTGCTCTCGCTGCCCGTGACGGAGGAAGACCTGAAGGCGACGCGGGGCGTGATGCGCGCGAGCATCGCGGCCATGAAGAACCGCCTGAAGGACGTCGAGGGCAACCGCGCGGAGCGCGAGGACTTCCCGATGACCGAGGACCTCAGTCGTTGCGAAGTGTGCGCCTACAGGCGCCTCTGCGGCCGCGAGTAGCGGATCGCCCGGCGTCCGGGGCGAGCGGTACCTTCGAGGGCATGATGCCCCGCCCCCACCGCGTCCTCGCGGCCGCCCTCGCCGCCGTCCTCGCCGTGCTCCTGTGCGCGCCCGAGGCGACCGCCGACGAGTGGGTGATCGTGGTGGACGCGGACACGGGCGACGCCCCGGCGCTGGACGAGCTCCCGGCACCGGGCCGCGCGCTGTGGGCGGCGCTCACGAAGCAGGAGGCGGCCGTGCGCCTGCTGGCCGCGCGCCACCCCGTGCTCGCGCTGACGAAGGTGCTCGCCAAGGCCGACGAGGACGCGCCCCAACAGGTCGTCTACCTGGGCGCGTTCGACGCGCTCCCCGAGGCCAAGGCGCAGCGCCTCGAAAGGGCGAAGAAGGCCTGGTCCAAGGCGCCCGAGGGATCGCGCCTGCTGCCGCTCGACGGTGTGACCGCGGACGCCCTCGAGGCGCTGGACGGGCTCGAAGGGCTCACGACCGAAGCCGTGCTCTTGATCGCCTTCGGCGAGCCCACGGTCGAGGACGAGCCCTTCTCCCCCCTCGATCCCGAGGCGCACCTGCGCGCGACCGTCACGGTTCCCGTCACGGAGCTGCGGCTGGCCGCGACGCCCGAGAAGGGGGTCGCCGTCCCGCTCGTCGGTACGCCGCAGGCACCGGGCGACACGGTCATCGCCGATCGCCAGGGCAAGGCCCAGCTCGCCTTCCGCGTGAAGCGCACGCTCGACGGCTCACGCAAGGGCACGCTGGCCTTCATGGCCCTCGACCACGACGACGTCGTGCGCATCGCGGAGCCGCCGGCGACGGCCACCTGGACGTGGGACGGTCTCGAGGCCGACGTGCGCATTCGCGGCGCCGAGGGCGGTGCGGCGGAGCCGTTCGACGCGACGGATGCCGAGGTCGACGCGCCGCGCGAGGTGCGGTACCGGGTCGTCGCGACGAAGCCGGCCCGTGCGTCGCTCGAGCCGCAGGTCTTCGTGGACGACGCGGCGCGCGCGGTGCCCGGCTTGCGCGCCTGGGTCACGGCCCCCACCGAGCGCGACGCCGAGGTGCTCGAAGCCGTGCTGCATGTGCGCTACGCGCCGCGGCCGGCGTCGCCCCAGGACGTCGAGGGCGAGGTGCGGATCGGCGGCCAGCGCGTGCGCTTCCACGTCTCGGCCGATCGCGGCCGGGCGACGCTCGGCGGTACGCCGGGCGCCCCGTTCGCGCTCCCGCTTGCCGCGGAGCGCGACCGCGTGACGTTCCAGGTCGCGACCAAGAACGGCAACATGCCGAAGGCGACGGTCCTCACGCTCTCCTGCGAGCCCGAGGCGTACGCAGAACGCGTGCGCCTGCGCCTCTTCAAGGCGGACGGCACGGAGCAACGCGTCGCTCCCGGGAGCGCGTTCAGGGTCGGCACGGGCGCGGCGATCGAGGCCGTCGTGGAGCTGACGGACGGCGAGGCGTGGGCGGCGCTCGAGCCCGGCACGCTGGCCATCCGGCCGGCGACGCAGGACGGCGTCACCGTCGAGGGCGCGCTCGAGCTGCCCTTCCGCTTCCGCCAAGCGCGGCTCGTGGTTCAAGACGAGGACGTGCGCTACCGCGTCGCCGACGACGCAGTCGAGGCCATCGCGCCGCTACGCCTCGTCGTCGATGCGGACGGCGGCGACGGCGCCTGGCTGCTCGCGCGCCTCGCCGCCACGCCCCGCGTCGCGGAGCAGGGCGACGCACCGCTCGCGGACTGGACGGTGGTCGACGAAGGCGGCGGCACGTGGCGCGTCGAGGCCACCGGCCCCTGGCGCGGCCCGGACGCCGAGCCCTTCGACGCGCAGCACCCCACGCTCACCTTCGACGTCACGTGGGACGGCGGCGCTGCCCCGGGTCCGGTCGAGGCGCGCGTCGAGGTGCCTGCGCGCTGGGGCACGCGCGGGTGGATCTTCGTCGGGCTCGCGGTGCTGGCGATCGCCCTCGGCGTGGGCACGTTCCTGCAGCTCCGCGCGGCGCCCGTGCGGGGCACGCTGCTCTACGCCGTCCAGGGCCTCGAGCGCACGGTGGGACGCGTGGACCTGACGCCGATCGGCCGACGCGCCGTCGTGCTGCGCTCGGACGAGCGCGGGCGCGTGGACATCGGTGACGAGGGCGAGGCGATCGGCACGATCCGGCCGACGCGCGTGGGCGCCATGCTCGAGGTCCCGGGCGAGGACGGCACGCCCGAGCGCCGCCTGCTCGTCGACGGGCTGTCACTCAAGACCGGCCGCCACACGCTGCGCTACGTGTCCGGCGATGCCGACGAGGTCGAAGCCGCGATGCCGTTGCTCGAGGTGCCGGACCTGCTCGGCCCCGAGTTCGACCTCGAGTCGGGCGCGGTCGACGCGCTGCCCTAGGCAGGCTTCCAGGTTGCGCGGTAGTGCGGCCACGCGTCGCGCAGGTACATCGTGAACGGGATCCACCAGATCAGGTCGTTGGTCAGGAT
>JASJAY010000175.1 GCA_030066775.1 Planctomycetota bacterium | reverse complement strand
GTGGACGTGCAGACCACGGTGGGGCTCGCCGAGCAGGACGCCGTCCAGACGCTCGAGGGCCTGGGCCTGCAGCCGATCGTGAAGTACGCCGACGCCGAGCGCGCGGCGGAGGTCGGCCGCGTGATGGAGCAGTCGCCGACCGAAGGCGATGCCGTGCCGCTGCGCACGGCGGTCACGGTGCTCGTCGGTCGCACGCCGCGCGGCGGGTTCGAGCAGCCGCTGCCGGATCTGCCCGGTCCGGATCTGCCTGGCCCCGACGTGCCGGGACCGGATGTGCCCGACGTGCCTGGCCCGGACGTGCCGGATGTCCCCGGCCCCGACGCACCGGGACCTGACATGCCCGGTCCGGGTCCGGATGCGCCCGGCCAGGATGCCCCGGGTCCGGACGTCCCGGGCCCGGATGCGCCTGGACCGGACGTGCCCGGCCCCGATATGCCGGGACCGGATGCGCCTGGTCCGGACACGCCCGGCCCTGATATGCCGGGACCGGATGCGCCTGGTCCGGACACGCCCGGCCCCGATGCCCCGGGACCGGATGCGCCTGGTCCGGATGCCCCGGGTCCTGATGCGCCTGGTCCGGATGCCCCCGGCCCCGACGCCCCCGGACCTGATGCACCTGGCCCGGATGCCCCTGGACCGGACATGCCCGGCCCCGACGCCCCGGGACCTGACGCACCGGGCCCCGATGCCCCCGGTCCGGACGCGCCTGGGCCCGACGCGCCTGGCCCGGACGCTCCGGGACCTGACGCGCCCGGCCCGGATGCCCCTGGACCGGACATGCCCGGCCCCGATACCCCGGGCCCGGACGCCCCCGGTCCGGACGCCCCCGGTCCAGATGCGCCCGGGCCGGATGCGCCTGGGCCGGATGCGCCTGGCCCCGATACCCCGGGACCTGACGCGCCGGGCCCAGACGCACCCAAGCCGCCGCCCGCCGTGGAGAAGGGCAGCGTGCCGGACGTCGTCGGCCAGTCGCGCATGCTGGCGGAGACGCTCGTCCGCAAGGCCGGGCTGCGCTACCGCGTGCACCTCGAGGAGACGGCCGACAAGCCCGACGGCACCGTGCTGCGTCAGGAGCCCGCGGCGGGTGCGTCCGTGCCGCTCGAGAGCCGCGTCAAGCTGATCGTCGCCAAGCGCCCGGCCGCGCGCGGGATCGATGTGCCCGACGTGGTCGGCAAGTCGCTCGCCGAGGCGACGCAGATGCTGCGCGACGCCGGCTTCCTCGTGCGCACGGAGCGAGGCGCCACGAGCGGGGCCGTGGTTGCGCAAGACCCGCCGGCGGGCGCCGAAGCCCCCAAGCGCAGCTGGGTGATCCTCACCCTCCGCTAGTCGTTGAATGGCTCGATGTGCACGGTCGTGTCGTGCACGCCGAACCTGGCTTCGAGCGTCTTCTCGATGCGGTCGGCGATCTCGTGCGCGGCGGCCGTGTCGAGGTCCGCGTCCACGGCCACCACCACGTCGACGCTCGCGTGCTGTCCGATCCAGCGCGAGCGTGTACGCCGCACCTCGCGCACGCCCTCGACCGCGGCCACGGCCTGATCGACGTCGCCGGAGTCGAGCGCCACGCTGTCGACGAGCACCGGCACGGCGCGCTTGAACAGCCCGTAGGCGAGGTAGAGCACGACCGCCGCGACCCCGACGGCCGCCACGCGGTCGAACCACGGCACACCCCGCGCCGCCACCTGCCAGCCCACGATCACCACGAGCGTCGTGAGCGAGTCGGCCAGCGTGTGCGCCGCATCGGCGTGGAGGATGTCGGAGTTCAGGCGTTTCGCCTGCACGTGCTCCCACGCCGTGATGGCGAGGTTGATCGCCAGGACGCCGAGCATGACCGCGAGCGCCCAGCCGGTCGTCGCCACCTCGCCGCTCTCGCCCGTCAGGGCGCGCACGCAGAGCTCGAAGGCGAGCACCGTGAGCAGCGTCGCCAGCACGAACACCGCCAGCGTTTCGAACTTGCGATGCCCGTACGGATGGTCGTCGTCGGGGCCCTTGACCGAGTGCCGCATGATCAGGATCGCGATCACGTTGTTGGCGACGTCGCTGAGCGAGTGCAGCGCATCACCCAGGATCGCGAGCGAGCCGGTTGCCAGCCCGACGATCAGCTTGGCGATGAGCGCGAGCACGTTGGCAACGCCCTCGACGATCAGGACGCTGCGCACGCGGCGATCGCGATCCGGAGGATGGCTCACCGGCATGTGCACGCTCGTAGCCTAGCCCGTTCTCGCGTCCCGCCTCACTTGTCTTGAAGCGGGTTCTCGGCGAGCCATTCCTCCCACGCTTCCCTCCAGGCGACGCGCTTCGGAGCCGGGTCGTCCGGGGCGTACCCGCGGATGCGGTGGCCGGTGACGGCCATGAGCGCCTCGCTCGCCGCGGTGCGGACGAGCTCATCCTTGTCGAGGAGAGCCGCGGCCAGGGCGTCCGCCGCGGCCGGACCGCCGATCCGACCTAGCGCCTGCGCGGCGCCGAGTCGCACATAGAAGTCGCGGTGCGTCGCCAAGAGCTCTGCGAGGTCGGGCACCGCCTCGGCGGCTTCCATCTCGCCGAGGCGCTTCGCTGCATCGAAGCGCTCACTGTCCGTGCCGTTGCGCAGCTGGTCCAGCCAGCGGTCGCGTTCGCGTGTCTCCGGCTCCGGTTCCGCGCGCCCTCGCGGGGTGATCGGCGCATCGTCGTCGCCGGGGGGCAGCTCGATGCCGTCGCCGTCGGGGCGGCGTCCCGATGTCGGCGCGGCGTCTTCGCCTTCTTCCGCCGTGGGCTCGGGGGCCGCGTGCTTCGTCACCTGGTCGTAGACGACGTAGCCCACGAACCCAACGGCCAGCACGAGCAGGAGGATCATGGGCGTGCGCACGGGTCGAAAACCTCGCGCGCATCGTACCCCTGCAGGGATGGGCGAGTCGGCGTACACTTGAGCCGGGCTGTGGGCAACGGCGGGAAGCGCGGAGATCATGCGAACGCCTGCGACCCCACTCTGTGTGCTGGCGCTCTCGCTCCTGATCGGAGCGTGCGGGGGGAGCCGTCCCTCGCCCGAGGACTTCCTGCCGCCCCCGGATCCGTTCCCGGACCAGGTGCGTGCGATCGTCGAGACGTGCGCCGTGCCGGACCTCCAGCAGCTCTTCGCGTTGCTCGACGTCTTCGACGCGCTGCTCGATCCGGACGTCGCGGATCCGCCGCTCCTGTTCACGGGCCTGCGCGTGATCGAGGGCTGCATCGACTGGACGCTCGACACCGACGCCGACGGCATCGCCGACGTGTCGGGCAGCTTCTGCTTCCGCGATGCGTCGGGCGCGCCCGTGTTCCCGTTCAACCCCGTGAACATCGGGAACGGCGTGGCGGAGGTCGCGGACCTGCTCGCCACGCTTCCGGATGGGACCGACGTGGTCGTGGCCTTCAGCCAAGGCGGCGCGGGGACCGGCGCCCTTACCGTGCAGTTCGAGGAAGGCCGTCCGCGGACGGGGTCGGGCTCCGTCACGTACGCGCGCGACGACTGCACGACGGTCTACGGCTTCACGGACGTGCAGACCCAGAACCTGTTGGCGCCCCGTCCCAACGCGCTCATCACGCTCACCCTCGACAGCCCCGAGGGGCAGGCGGTGGGCACGTTCAGCATGAACGGGACACCCGAAGGCGTGCTCTCGATGACCAAGGATGACCGTGTCGTGGTCTTCCTCGTGGACCTCGACTCGTTCGAGCTGCGCGGCTTCCAGGACCCCCAGGACTGAGCATTCTGGGCCTTGCGGGCGCTCCGGCCTGCTGAAGGGGATTTAACCGTCCAACGCCGCTTTGGCCGCTTCGGCCGGACCTCTCCCCTGGGGGGTCCTATGGGACTCCCTGGCGGCTACCCTCGCAGTCGATGGCCTCCCGTGACGCCCCCTACAGTCACCTCGATCCGGCCTCTGCCGAGCAGGTCGACGCCATCCGTACCGCGCTCGTGGAGCACTGGTCGGCGCCAGGCATGGAAGCGTTCTGCCGCCGGGTGATGACCGACAGTCCCGACGAGATCCTGCGCGAGGAGGCGAAGGTCGCGCTCGGTCGGTACGCGTACCAACGCTACGACTACCGCGAAGCGGAGCGCCTCTGCCGCGAGGCCCTGAGCGCGCTGTGGGGCACCGGTGCGCGCGGCGAGCTCGCCGCGTGCATCAACCTCGCCATGGTCTGCCTGCTCGGCCGCCAGTACTTCGAGGCCTTGGTGCTCGCGCGGCGCGGCGTGGAGCTCGCCACGGCGTCCGGCATTCCGCTCGCCATCGCGAAGGGGAACCTGCATCTCGCGGGCGTGCTGCGCGCGGTCGGCGATATCCCGCGTGCGCAAGCCGCGCTGAGCGAGGCGGAGAGGATGCTCGACCAGCTCGAGCCGACCGACCGCGACAATCATGCGGCCAACCTCGCCGCGGAGCGTGTGCGCCTTGCGCTGCTCGACGGCGATGCGGAAGCGGCGCTCAAGTACAGCGAGGAGAGCAAGCAGCACGCGGGCGACGACAACTGGGGTCTGCTCGACGACGTGCTGCGCACCGCCGTACTCGTTGCGGCGGGCCGTCACGCAGAAGCCTACGAACGTCTCAAGCGCCTCGCGCACGCCGGCGGCAACAACCCGTTCCGCGCCACGCGCGGCCGGCTCGAAGCCGAGTGTCTGGCCGTGCTGCAGACCTCCGACGCCGCGCTCTGGAGCGCGCGCAGCTTGCTGGACTGGCTCGAGGGGGCGGGGCACGACGAGATCGGCTCCGGCACGCGCCTCGACGAGGCGGAGCGTCTCGGGCATCTGCTGATCGACGTGTGCCAGTCGCCCGGCGACGCGCGTCGCGCGTACGAGGTCGCCGCGACGGCGGCGCTCGAGCGCATCCGCGAGCTGCAGGCCTTCGCGCTGGACCTGCCGCACCTGAGCCGTGCGTCCGACGAAGACCGGCAGATCCTCGAGGAGTACCGCGGCCGGTTCGAGAGCGAGCGGGCGCTGCTGCTCAACGCGCTGGCGCGGCTGCTGGAGCAAGAGGGACCGGCCACGCGGCTCTTCGGCCCGAGCCGCGAGGACCAGGACGCGGCCATCAAGGTGTGCGCCTGGTGCCAGAAGGTGCAGGGCCCGGACGGGATCTGGTTCATGCCCGAGCAAGCCCTTCTGCCGGAGGGGCCGCTCTACGTGACCCACGGGATCTGCGAGGCGTGCTTCCGGCGCGAGACGGGCGACGAGCCCGCCGCATGAAGGACCGGCTGACGCTGACCCTCGGGTTCCTGGGCGCGTTCCAGGACTGGCGCGGCGGTTCCTGGGAAGACGCGCTGCGCCGGCACACGACCTGGATCTTCCCGAGTCGTGCGCGTCGTGCTGCCTTCCAGCACTTGCGCGACGAGATCGAACAAGCGCCGCCGTTCGAGACGCTGGATCTGCGCATGGCCGGCTACAGCTGGGGCGCGTGGACCGCGATCGAGCTCGCGCGCATCGTAAAGGAACACCCGGCGCGCGTGCACCCGCGGCTCGTGGACCGAACGCTCGACGTGCGCCTCGGACTGCTCGATCCCGTCGGCACGCTGCGCATGCGCTTGCGCGTTCCGCACGACGTGCCGATCTGGAACGTCTACCAGCAGAACGGCTGCTACCGCGGCTGTCCGGGACTCAGCCAGTGGTACCGCGGTCGTCCCATCCCCGGCGCGCTGCTGAACCACGACGCGACGCTCGAAGGGCGCGAGCAACCGATACGCGACGGGGTGCCGCCGGATCGCGCGCCGGACCACATTCAAATGGGCTATCGCGGGTGGGGCGGCCACGACGCGCGCATGGCCGCCGTGCTCTCCGAGGGCGAGCCGCCGCCCCTGACCTAGGCGTGCTTGCGCAGCGTCGCGAACTTCGCGCTGGCGAAGGCGGGGCTCGTCTCCAGCTCGTACGCGTCGCCCTCGCGCTCGAGGAACTCCGCGACGGCCGTCTCGACGCCGGATGAGAAGAAGCCGTAGTCGTCCACCACCATGCGCCCGCCCGCGGGCATGCGGGCGTGCACCAGGTCGAGGGCGATCTTCGTGCCCTGATAGAAGTCGAAGTCGAGGTACGCGAAGCAGACGCGCTCGGGCAGCGCGTCGCCCTGGCTCGTTTCCTCGATGAAGCCCTTCACGATGTGTGTGCGCGTCTCGGGGAAGCCCACCTCGGCCAGGCGTCCCTGGACCCGCTCCGCGCCGTGGGCCATGCGGCCCTCGTACTTCTCCATCTGGCCGAGCTCGAAGATGTCGTCGAT
>JASJAY010000037.1 GCA_030066775.1 Planctomycetota bacterium | reverse complement strand
ACGCAGACGGTCACGTTCGACGACGACGACATCAGCGGCGTCCAGATGCGCTTCCAGGTCGACTTCTAGACCCGCAGAGCACATCACACCGAACCATCCGATGCCCGGCGCGTTCGCGCGCCGGGCATCTTCAATTCCAGCCGGCCGGGGGTGGCGTCGCGCTAGCGGTTGAAGAGCGGCAGCTGGTTCGGGTCGTCGAGCGGCGGCATGCCCTCGGCGGCCAGGATCGTGTTGCGCATGAGCACGGCCACGGTGACCGGGCCGACGCCGCCCGGCACCGGCGTGATCGCCGCGGCCTTGGCTGCGACCTCGTCGAAGCTCACGTCGCCCACGATGCGCGTGCCGGACTTGCGCGTCGCGTCGGGCACGGCGTTGATGCCGACGTCCACGACCACGGCGCCCGGCTTCACCATGTCGGCGCGGATCAGGTCCGGCTTGCCGACGGCGACGACGAGCACATCGGCCTCGCGCGTGCGCGCCGCGAGATCGTCCGTGTAGACGTGGCAGACCGTGACCGTCGCGTCCTTGGCCAGCAGCAACAGCGCCACGGGCTTGCCGACGATCTCGCTGTGGCCCACGACCACGGCGTTCTTGCCCTGCAGGTCGATCTCGCTCGACTCGATCAGGGCCATGCACGCGAGCGCGGTGCAGGGCAGCAGGCTGTAGCGGCCGTAGAAACAGTTGCCGAGGTTCTCGGGATGGACCCCCTCGACGTCCTTGGCGGGGTCGATCTGATGCTGCAGGCCGCGCGCGCCGATGCCCTCCGGCAGCGGCAGGGCCAGCAGGATGCCGGTCACGCCGCGGTCCTTGTTGAGCGCCTTCAGGGCCTTGCGCACGGCTGCCTCGTCGGAGCTCGCGGGCAGCGTCTCGATCGCGTACTCGATGCCCCACTTCTCGGCCCCGCGGCGCTGGCCGCGCAGGTAGGCCTCGGTTGCGGGATCTTCGCCGACGCGGAGAGCGACGAGTCGCGGGCGCCGGCCGGACTCGATCAGGGCCTCGAGCTTGGGCTCGTACTTCGCGCGGATCTTCTCGGCGAGCGCGCGCCCGTCGAGCAGGGTGGGGCCGTCGGGTGTCGACATGGCCTCTAGATAGCACGTTCGCGTCGTCGACACACCGGCCGCCGCGGCGTGGACGGTCGGCGTTCGTAGCGTGGTAGGCTCGCCGCATGGGCATTTCGGGCCGCGACTACATGCGCGAACGCTCGGTGCTTGACGGCAGCACCGTCGAGGCCGCGCAGGACACGGACCGACCGTGGCTCACGTGGATCCTGGGCAGCGCGTTCCTGCTGATCTGGCTCGCCTTCGCGGCGTCGTGGGGCAAGGGCATCGTGCCCGAGGGCTCGGCGGCGCGCGACGCCTGGCAGAACTTGGTGTTCCAGCCGGATGCCGCCGAGTGGTGGCAGCCTCTGACGGCCATGTGGTTCCACGACCCGGTCCAGGTCGGGCACCTCCTCATCACCTTCTTCCTGCTGCTGATGTTCTGCCCTCGCGCCGAGCGCACCTGGGGTCCGTTGCGCTTGGGCGTCGTCATCGTCTGCGGCTCCCTGGCATCGATGCTGGTCGGCTGGGGCGTGGCTTCCCTGTTCTCGGCACGGGGCTGGGTGTTGCTCGGGCCCACCGGCGGCCTCTTCGCCGTGGCCGCGGCGCTGGCGATGTGGGAGTCCGGCACGTTCGTGGCGTACTTCGGCCGCGGTCCGTGGTCGCTTCGGCGCATCGGCGTCGTGGCGATGGTGGTCGCCTGGGTGTTCCTCGCCCTGGGCTTCGAGGACCGCTCGATCTGGCCCATCCTCCCGCTCACCGCAGGTCACCTCGTGAGCGCTGCCGTGGGTGTGGCGCTCGGTCGCAGCACGTCGGAGTCGGCGCCGCTGCCGAAGCGGACGCGAACGCGCACCCGCACGCCGCCGGTGCCGGCGCCGGAACCCGAGCCCGAGACGGATCGGGCCGACGATCCGACGCGGGAGCGCGTCGATGCGCTGCTCGCCAAGATCGCCGACGAGGGCATGAGTGCGCTGACCGACGAAGAGCGCGCGTTCCTCAAGGACGCGTCAAAAGGCTACGGTTGACCGACGCCGCGCGCGGTACCTTGAGGTCATGAGCCCGGCCGGACAGCCCCTGCCCATCATCAAGGCGTTCCTGATCTGCGATCAGATCATCCACGACGCGCAGACGGGCAAGAAGTCGCTCATCGGCGTGTTCCACGAGCTGCGCGCGGACCGCTTCCCGGCCGTCCACCCGATGCTCTGGATCTACGCGAACCTCACGGACGCGCGCGGGCGCTACAAGTTCGAGATCCGACTCGTCGAGATCTCGCAGAACGAGGTGCTCGGCACCGGCAACCCACCCCCGATCGACATCCCCGGCCCGCTCCAGACCACCGAGCTCTCGGCCCAGCTGCGCAACGTGACCCTGCCCCGCGAGGGCACCTACGAGTTCCACCTCTGGGCCAACGACCAGCTGATCGCCACCAAGGCCATCCGCGCGATGCGCGTCGAGGCCGGCAAGCCCGAGGGCGGCGAGGGCACGCTCGAGGGAGAGGCGTAGCGCGCGGGAGAAGTGGTGGGCGTTACTGGACTTGAACCAGTGACCTCATGCGTGTGAAGCATGCGCTCTAGCCAGCTGAGCTAAACGCCCACGAGAGGGCGAGATCGTAGCCCGGACCGGGGGAAGCGCAAATGCGAGCCCGGAGGGGGCTCGTGACGGTCCCATGGCCTGCCCACGCGTAGAGCCGTGACGCGCCGCGGCTACGGTGGGGGCGTGGCGAACCTGCTCCGCTATCTGCCCCTGCTCGTCCTGGTGGCCGCACTCAACGTGCTGTTGTTCGCGGACCTGCTGCAGAGCGCCGTGCTCCCCGAGCGGGCGCCGGCGGCGGCGAAGGATCTCGACTCGATCGGGCGCATGATCGTGATCGGCATCGACGGCGTCGACGTTCGCATGCTGCGGGAGTACATCGCGGCGGGCGCCATGCCCAACGCCAAGGCGCTCATGGAGCAGGGTGCGCTCCATCCGCTGCGCCCCGAGCTGCCGCCGGAGTCGCCGGTCTCCTGGTCGAGCCTGATGACCGGCGTCAACCCCGCCATGCACGGCGTCTTCGACTTCATTCGCGTGGTCGGAAACTACGTCCCCGAGAACGGCATGGTCGACGTGCGCCGGGCGCGCTTCGCGCTCGGGCGCATCCCGCTTCGGCCGCCGGTCTTGCGCTCGCGTCTCCGGGCGAAGACGTTCGTCGATCGCGTCCATGAAGCCGGCTACACGGTGACGTCCTTGCGTCAGCCGCTGCTCTTTCCCGCGCCGTCCCGGCCGGGCGCGCGACTGACGTCGGGCCTCGGCACGCCCGATGTCGCAGGCTCTGCGGGCTACTACACGCTGTACTCGAGCCGCGCCGGCTTCCAGCGCGGGAGCACGACGTTCGGCGGCCTTCGCGTCCTGCTCGAGGGTGGACCCCGGGCGCGCGCCTTCGAGACCACGCTGTACGGCCCCTTCGATCCCACGCTGGGCCTCGACGAGCGTGGGGGGCGCCGGCGTGCGGGCATTCCGCTGCGCTTCCACGTCGAGGGGACGGGGCCCGACGCGGTCCTGCGCATCGAGCTCGACGGGCAGACGGCGAAGGCGGGGCTCGGCGAGCGCACGCCTTTCCTGCCGGTGGCCTTCGACATCGGCTCGCTGCCGCCCGCGACCGTGCACGGCATCGTCCGGTTCCAGGTGCAGCAGCTCGAGCCGCTGACGGTGCTCACGAGCCCGGTGAACTTCGACCCGCGCGACGCGCCGTTCCCGATCTCGTCGCCGCCCTCGTACGGCAACGTGCTCTGGCAGCGCTACGGCGCGTACGAGACGGTCGGCTGGCAGGAAGAGACCTTCCCGCTCAACGACTTCAACCAGACGGACAAGGGCTTCCTCGACGACCTGCTTGCGGACCTCGAGCGCGGCGCGGGCATCCTCCTGGGGGAGATGGAGCGCGGCGATCGACTCGTCTTCGCCGTGTTCACGGCGACCGACCGCGCCTGCCACGCCTTCTACCGCTACCGCGACGAGGGCCACCCGCTCCACGGCGACCGCGACGAGGCGCTGGGGGACCCGATCCGCACCGTCTTCACGGCGTTCGACGACATCCTCGGCCGCGTGCGCGAGACCCTGGGCCCGAACGACACCCTGCTGGTGGCGAGCGACCACGGCTTCCAGACCTGGCGCTGGCAGGTGCACGTCAACCAGTGGCTCGTGGACAACGGCTACATGACGCTGGCGGGCGATCCCGACCACAAGACCCTCGACCACGTCTTCGCAGGCGTGCGCGGACCCGCGTCCGTGGACTGGTCCAAGACGCGCGCCTTCGCCATGGGGCTGGGGCAGATCTACCTGAACGTGAAGGGCCGCTTCCCGCACGGCATCGTCGCGCCGGCGGATGCCGATGCACTTGCGGACGAGATCCGCGCGAAGCTCCTTCCGCTCGAGAACCCGTATCTCGGTCCCGCGGGGGACGCCGGCATCGGGCGCCAGGTGTTCAAGAGCATTACAAAGCTCCGCGATGTGTACACCGGCCGCTTCCTGCCGGAGGCCCCCGACCTTCAGCTGGGCTTCGCGGAGGGCTACCGCGTCTCGTGGCAGACGGCGTTGCTCGGCGGCATGCGCCAGGGCGGCGACGTCTTCGAGCCGAACCGCGTGCCCTGGTCGGGCGACCACTGCAGCACGGATCAGAGTCTCGTGCCGGGGATCGTGCTCTCCAACCGGCCGATGCCGCCGGCCCCTGCGGACCGTCCGTACCACGTGCGCGACATCGCCGCGACGGTCCTGGCGCACTTCGGAATCGACGCGCCCGAGCTCGAGGGCCAGAGCGAACCGATCCCTCTCGCGCCCGGGCCCTAGCGGCCCATTCGAGGACTGTGAAGACCGCTTCGGGCGGTCTCCGGTCTCCGTACGGCGGGCACGGGACGGGTGCTACCGTCACGGTATGAGTGCTTTTGATCCCGTTGAGTCCCTTGCCAACATGCGCCACGAGTTCGGGGAACACGGCGGCGTGAACATGTCGATCGAGACGAGCACGACGTTCACCGTGCTCGACGCGGAGACGATGCCGGAGATCTTCACCGGCACGCGCGGACCGGACATGGGTGGCTGCTACCTATACGGCCGCCACTTCAACCCGACCGTGTACGTGCTCGGGCGTCAGGTCGCCGCATTGGAAGGAGCCGAGACCGGCTACTGCACGGCCAGCGGCATGAGCGCGATCAGCGCCGTCATCCTGCAGCTGTGCGGCACCGGCGACGCCGTCGTCTCGGGCAACACCGTCTATGGCGGTACGTTCGCGCTGTTCAAGGAGTACCTGCCCGCGCGCATGGGCATCGACGTCACGTTCGTCGACATGTCCGATCTCGACGCCGTGGAGGCCGCGCTGAACGATCGCGTGCGCGTGCTCTACGTCGAGTCGATTGCGAACCCGACGCTGCGCGTCGCCGACATCCCCAAGCTCGCCGAGCTCGCGCATGCCCATGGCGCGCAGCTCGTCGTCGACAACACCTTCGCGCCCCTGATCGTCTCGCCCATCCAGCACGGCGCGGACGTCGTCATCCACAGCCTCACGAAGTTCATGAACGGCGCGTCGGACTACATCGCGGGCGCGATCTGCGGCAGCACGGAATTCATCATGAGCATGATGGACCTGCACCAGGGCTCGCTCATGCTGCTCGGCCCGACGATGGACCCGCGCGCCGCCTACAACATCAGCATGCGGCTCCCGCACCTCGCCTTGCGCATGAAGGAGCACAGCCACCGAGCGCAGGTGCTCGCCGAGCGGCTCGTCGAACGGGGGCTCGACGTGGTCTACCCCGGCCTCCCGGACCACCCGGACCACGCGCTGCTCCAGTCGCTGGCCAACCCGGGCTACGGGGCGGGCGGCGTGCTCGGCGTGGACCTGAAGGAGAACGCGCTGGCCAACCAGTTCATGGAGACGCTCCAGAACCGCGACAAGTTCGGCTACATGGCCGTGAGCCTCGGCTACTTCGACACGCTGATGTCGTGCTCGGCGACCTCCACCTCCAGCGAGCTCTCGGAGGAGGACCAGAAGGCGGCGGGCATCCTGCCGGGGCTGGTGCGCGTCTCCGTGGGCTACACCGGCAGCCTCGAGCAGCGCTGGGCGCAGCTCGAGGACGCGCTGAACGTGATCGGCGTCTGATGCCGGCGCGCCGCCCCCGGGTGGCGCGTCCAGATATCCGCAACCGTCTCCGCGCCTCGTTTCGCCGGGCTGCGTCACCTGGGCAGAGGCACACGTCTTGACCGCATCCATCCACGACCGGCTCCCGCCCGCGCTCGCCGAGCGCCTGCGTCCACTGACGGATGCGGAACCGCCTGCGGCCGGAGCGCACGTGCTGTACTGGATGCACCACGCGGTCCGCGGACACGAGAACCCGGCGCTGGACGTGGCGCGCATCGCGGCCGCCCAGCTGGCTTGCCCGTTGCTCGTGTACCAGGGGCTGGGCGGCGGCCACCGCTTCGACAACGATCGCCACCACACCTTCATCCTCGAAGGCGCGCGCGACGTACGGCGCGAGCTCGACGCGCAGGGCATCACGCACGCGTTCCACCTGGGTGACGGATCGGGGGGCGTCTCGCCGCTTCGCGCGCTAGCACGCGACGCAGCACTCGTGGTGACGGAGGAGTTCCCCGTACCGCCGTTCCCGCGCTGGACGCAGCGCCTCGCGGAGACGACCGACGCGCCGGTCTGGCTCGTGGACACGGCGTGCGTCGTGCCGATGCAGCTCGTGCCGCGCTTCTTCGACCGCGCCTTCGCCTTCCGCAACAAGACGAAGCGGCTCTACAAGGAACGCCTCCGGAGGAGCTACCCGGAGGTCGATGCGCAGCCCGCGGCGTTCGACCGCGCGAACCTCCCGTTCGAGGACGTCGACCTCACCTCGGCGTCCATCCCGGACCTCGTCGCGCGCTGCGCGATCGACCACACCGTCGGCCCCGTGGGCCACACCCGCGGCGGGTCGGTCGAAGGCTACGCGCGGTGGAACGCCTTCCGCGAGACGGGGCTCTCCCGCTATGCGGCGCGCCGCAACGACGCGGCCATCGAAGGCGTGAGCCGCATGTCGGCCTATCTGCACCACGGGCACGTCTCCCCCTTCCGCCTCGCGCGGGAAGCCGCCGCCATGGGGGGGAAGGGGCCCGAGAAATACCTCGACGAGCTGTTCGTCTGGCGCGAGGTCGCCCACAACCTCTGCTTCCACAAAGGCGACGAGCTCGAGTCGCTCGACGTGCTGCCGCGCTGGGCGCGCGACACGCTGGCGGCGCAGTCGAACGCACCGCGTGACATCCGCTCGTGGGAGACGCTGGCGCGCGGGCGCACGGGGGATCGGCTCTGGGACCTGTGCCAGGCGTCGCTCGTGCGCCACGGCGAGCTGCACAACAACGTGCGCATGACGTGGGGCAAGGCGCTGCCCCAGTGGTGCGAGGGTCCGGCCCAGGCGCTCGAGCGCCTGATCGACCTCAATCACCGCTTCGCGTTGGATGGTTCGGACCCGAACTCCTACGGCGGGCTCCTGTGGTGCCTGGGCCTCTTCGATCGACCCTTCGACACGGTGGATCCGGTCCTCGGCAACGTGCGCGGTCGATCGACCCAGGTCCACGCCCGGCGGCTCGATCTCGACACGTACGGCGCCTCCGTGCTCGCGCCCGCGTCCGGGACGCCCTTGCGCGTGGCCGTGATCGGCGCGGGCCTGTCCGGGCTCACCTGTGCGCGCACGCTTGCAGACCACGGCCACACGGTCCGCGTCTTCGAGAAGGCGCGCGGTCCGGGTGGCCGCATGTCGACGCGGCGCGCCGACGCGCTGCGCTTCGATCACGGCGCGCAGTACTTCACCGTGCGCGATCCGCGCTTTGCGCGCTTCGTTGACTCGTGGCAGGCGGACGGTCTCGTGGCCCCGTGGCAGGGCACGGTGGCCGTCATCGAGGATGGGACCACGACCCTCAAGGAGAGCGACACCGCGCGCTACGTCGGCGTGCCGGGCATGAACGCGATCTGCAAGCACCTCGCCGCCGATCTCGACGTCGCGTTGGCAACGCGCGTCGGGCAGATCGTGCGAGACGGCGACGGCTGGCGCTTGGTGCATGAGGACGGCAGCGACCTGGGTCGATTCGATCGGGTCGTCGTCTCCGCGCCCGCGCCGCAGGCGCACGCGCT
The DNA here is from genome assembly GCA_030066775.1 of Planctomycetota bacterium. Classification (GTDB taxonomy): domain Bacteria; phylum Planctomycetota; class PLA2; order PLA2; family JAEUHO01; genus JASJAY01. The sequence continues at coordinate 24,190 of JASJAY010000037.1, read as the reverse complement.
GCTCGAGCCCATCGAGCCCGCGATGGCCGCCCGGACGGCTGAAGCGCGGATGGCGCCCTGCTACGCGGCGATGGTCGGCTTCGCGTCGCCCTTCGCGGTGGCCTACGACGGGGCCTTCGTGAACGACGCGGACAACCCGCTCAGCTGGGTCGCGCGCAACGGCTCGAAGGCCGGGCGTCCGACCGGCGAGGCCTGGGTGCTGCACGGCTCCCCGGAGTGGTCCGCGGCCAACCTCGAGCTCTCGTTCGAGGACGCCGCGGCCGCGCTGCTCGATGGCTTCCGTCAGGTGGCGCCCGTGGCGGAGGCGGAGGTCGTCCACCTCGCCGGCCATCGGTGGGCGTATGCCCTGCCGACCGACCCGCTGCCCGAGGCGTGCCTGGTGAACGACGTTCGTACGCTCGTGGCCTGCGGCGACTGGTGCGGCGGCCCGCGCGTCGAGGGCGCGTTCCTGTCCGGCGCGGCCGCGGCCGGTCGCGTGCTCGCGCTCGCCTAATCGTCGAGGTCGCGCAGCTGCTCGAAGAGCGCGCGCTGCTCGTCGCTGAGCTCCTTGGGCACATCGACCAGGATGCGGGCGTGCATGTCGCCGCCGCGAATGCCCTGGCCGCGGATGCGCAGGAGCGTGCCGGACGAGGTGCCGGCCGGAACGGAGAGCGTCCCCTCGCCGTCGAGGGTGGGCACCGAGGCCTTGCCGCCGAGGGCGGCGACGTGCACGGGCACGTGCACGTCGACCCGCAGCACGTTGCCCTCGCGCGTGAAGCGCGGATCGGGGGCGACGCGGATGGTCAGGAGCAGGTCGCCCGGGGGGCCGCCGCGGACGCCCGCCTGCCCGAGACCGCCCAGGCGCAGCTTCGCGCCGTCCTCGGTCGCCGGCGGGATGCGGACTGTGATGCGCTTCTCCGCGCCGCGCGGATCGTGCACGGAGGGCACGCGCACGGTCACGTCGACCTCGCCGCCCTTCGCCGCGGTCCGGAAGCCGACGCGGAGCTCGGCCTCCATGTCGCGCCCGCGCTGGTGCGCCGGGCTCGCGTGGAAGGGGATCCCGCCGAAGCCGCCGAACAGGTCGCCGTAGCGGTGCAGGATCTCCTCGATCGAGCCGAAGCCGCCGAAGAGGTCGCCGATGTCGCCGATCCCGCCGCCGAAGCCGCCGCGCAGGCGCGCGTCGTAGGAGTCGCGCTTCTGGGCGTCCGAGAGCACCTCGTAGGCCTGGGAGACCTCCTTGAAGCGCTCCTCGGCCTGGGCATCGCCCGGGTTCTTGTCCGGGTGGTACTTGATCGCGAGCTTGCGATAGGCCTTGCGGATCACGTCGGGCGAGGCGTCCTCCGCCACGCCCAGGATCTCGTACAGGTTCTTCGAGCCGACGCTCATGCCGCGGTGCTTCCTGGCCCCGTGGCGCGCGCGTACAGGGAGCACGCCGTGCCGGGGTACGGGGCGCAAGGTACGCCGCCTACCCTGTGGGTGTGAGCGATGGTCCCGAAGCCGCCCGCGTCGTCCGCGACCTCCCGGTCGAGGGCATGCACTGCGCCGCCTGCGCGGGCACGGTCGAGCGACTCCTCCGGGGGGTGGACGGGGTCGAGGCCGTGCAGGCCAGCTTCGGGGCGGCCCAGGCGCGCGTGCGCGGCGAGGCGCCCCTGGGCAGCCTCGATCGCGCCCTCGTCAAGGGCGGCTACACCCTCGCGCGCCGCAGCACCCTCGTACGCGGCCTCGAGCCCGCCCGCGCCGAGGCCCTCGAGCGCATGGACGGCGTGCTGGACGTGGAGCCGACCGCGGACGGCCTCTGCGTCGTGCACGTAGACACGCCGGAGCTGCTCGATCAGCTGCGCGCCCTGGTGGCGGCGCACGGGGAGGCGACGCTCGAGACCCAGCACGACGCCGATGCGCGGCGCTTCGACGCGCGCGCGCGCGCCTGGCGCGGGCGCTTCCTGCTGGCGTTCGTCCCCGCCCTCTACCTGATGGGCGTGCTCATGTTCGGCCTGGCCAACGTGCTACCGAGCTGGGCGTCGGATGCGCGCTTCCTCTTCCTCGTCGCGATCCCGGCGCAGTGGATCGCGGGCTGGCCCTTCCTCTCGGGTGCGTGGCAGGCGCTCCGCGGCGGTGCGTTCGACATGAACGTGCTCGTCGCCCTGGGCACCCTGGCTGCCTTCGGCTACAGCACCGCGCTGGCCTTCGCCGACCCCTTGGCGCACACGTACTTCGACACGAGCGCCACGATCGTCGCGCTGGTGTGCCTCGGCCGGTGGATGGAGGCGCGCGCGCGCCGCGCCACGGGCGACGCCGTGCGGCACCTCGCGCGCTTGGAGCCCGAGACGGCCTGGCTCGTGCGCGGCGCGACCGACGAGCGCGTCGCCGTGCACGCGCTGCTGCCCGGCGACCGCGTGCGCGTGAAGCCGAAGGAGCCCGTGCCTGTCGACGGCGTCGTGCTCGAGGGTACGAGTGCGGTCGACGAGTCGCTGCTCAGCGGCGAGTCCGTGCCCGTGCCCAAGGCCGTGGGCGACCCCGTGCACGCAGGTACGCGCAACGGCAGCGGCGCGCTCGTCGTCGAGGTCGAGCACGTGGGTCAGGGCACCGTGCTGCGACGGATCGTCGGCTGGGTGGCGGAAGCACAGCGCGGTCGCGCGCGCGTGCAGCGCATGGCCGATCGCGTCGCCGGCGTGTTCGTGCCCATCGTGCTCGCCATCGCCGTGCTGACTGTGCTGGGCTGGTGGGCCTTCGGCGAGGGCGGTCTCGAGCGCGGCTGGGTCGCGGCCGTGTCCGTACTCCTGATCGCCTGTCCCTGCGCGCTCGGACTCGCGACCCCGACGGCGATCGTCGTCGGCACGGGCCGCGCCGCGCGACGCGGGATCCTGGTCAAGGGCGGCGAGGTGCTCGAGGCGGCGGCGCGTGTGAACGCCGTGCTGCTCGACAAGACGGGCACGCTCACGCGCGGCACGCCGCGCGTCGCGGCGGTCGAGACGCTCGGCGTGCCGGCCGACCGGGTGCTGCGCACCGCGCTCACGCTGGAGCAGGGCTCCGAGCACGTGCTCGGCGAGGCGATCGCCGCGTACGCGCGCGAAGCCGGCGCCACGGCCGCCCGGCTCGAGGCCTTCGAGGCGGTGCCGGGCCGGGGTGCCGTCGGGCGGGTGGCGGGGCTCGACGCCGTCGTGGGCAGCCCCGCGTTTGCCGAGGAGCGCGGCATCGACCTGGCCCCGGCGAGGGCCGCGCTCGCAGCGCTCGAGCAGGGCGGCATGACGCCCGTCGTGGTCGGGGCGGGCGGTCGCGCCTTGGGCGTGCTCGGCCTGCGCGACGCACTGCGCCCCGAGGCGCGGGCCGCCGTCGCCGCGCTCGAGGGCGACGGGCTGTCGGTGGGCGTGCTCTCGGGCGACCGGCCGGCCGCCGTCGCCGGGCTCCTGAGCGAGCTCGGGATGGCCCTGCCGGCACGCGCGGCGCAGGACCCGAAAGCGAAGCAGGACGCGATCCAGGCGCTGCGCGAGACCGGCGCCGTCGCGATGGTGGGGGACGGCGTCAACGATGCGCCGGCCATGGCCGCCGCGGACATCGGCATCGCGGTCACGGGCGCGACGGACGTGGCCGGCGCGACGGCGGGCATCACGCTCGTGCGCGCGGACCTCGGCCTCGTGTCGGAGGCGCTCGGCCTGTCGCGCGCCACGCTGCGCGTGATCCGCCAGAACCTCTTCTGGGCGTTCCTCTACAACACGATCGGAATCCCCGTCGCGGCCTTCGGGCTCTTCCATCCGATGCTCGCTGCCGCGGCGATGGCCTTCTCCAGCGTCTGCGTGGTGACGAACAGCCTGCGCCTGCGGCGCATGCCGCTGCCTCCGCTCCCGGTGGGCGAACGTCTGTTCGCCCTGCCCGGCTGGTCGAAGCCCGATCTCGCCTCGGCCCCGGTCCCCGAGGAGACTGGGACCCGCCCGTGACGCGCACGCTGCCCCGCATCCAGGACGTCGCCCCGCTGCCGATGCCGGTGGCGGTCGCGGGCGACGTGCACATCGCGGCCGACGAGCCCCACGTGCGCGACGCGTTCATCCGCTTCGTCGAGGCCCGCGCTGCGGTGGGGGCCGGCACGCTGGTGCTCCTGGGCGACCTCTTCGACGCGTGGTGGGGGCCGCAGCAGGCCCGGGACCCCTTCCTGGTTCCCGTGTTCGACGCGCTGCGTGCCGCCGACGCGGCCGGGATGCGGCTCGTCTTCCAGGCGGGCAACCGGGACTTCTGCTTCGAGGCCGCCGACGGCATCGACATCGACTTCTGGTCCGACGTGGTGCGGACCGAGATCGGCGGTCGGCGCGTGCTCCTGACGCACGGCGACCTGCTCTGCGTGCACGACCGCGGGTATCAGCTACTGCGGCGCGGGTTGCGCGGGCGGCAGGGCCGGCCGCGGGCCTGGGTGCGCGCGCTGCCCTACGGCCTGATGCGTTACCTCGCCGCCGGCGCGCGCGAGGCGTCCAAGCGCGAGACGCGCCGCAAGCCGCGCGCGTACATGGACATCGACTACGCCACCGCGCGTCGCTGGATGGACCACGCCGAGGTCGACGTGCTCGTGGCCGGCCACGTGCACACGGGCGTGCACCACGAGCTCCCGGCCGCCGATCCCGATGGCCGGTCGCGCGACATCCTCGTGCTCAAGGACTGGGAGCGCGGGGGGGGCGTGGTGCTCTTCGACGAGCAGGGCCTTCGGCTGATCGCCCCCGAAACGTAGCCCGAGGCGATCCACGCACCTGCCGGTAGGCTGCGACCATGCGCCGCGTTCGCCTGCCCTTCCTGCGTCTCCTCGCCGTGGTGCTGCTGGGCGGTCTGCTCGGCGGCACGCCCGACGCGGCAGCGCAACCGGACGCCCGCCTGGCGGCGAAGATCCGGCAGCGGCTCGCGAAGGCCGGGATCAAGCCCGGGCGCTACGGCATCTCGGTGCTCGAGCGCGGCGCCGTGCCGTCGGTGGTCTTTGCGGAGGGGCACCTGGAGCCGCTGATCCCGGCCTCCGTCGCCAAGGTGCTGGCGGCCGCCGCGGCGCTCGACGTCCTCGGCCCGGGCCACCGCTTCGAGACGCTCGTCAGCGCGCTGGGGCGGATCGAGAACGGGGTGCTCCACGGCGACCTGGTGGTGCACGGCGCCGGCGATCCCGGCGTGCAGGCGACCTATGCGGGCGAGGACGATCCGCGCTACGCCTTGCTGACGCTCGCGAAGGGCGTACGCGCCGCGGGCATCCGACGCGTGACCGGCTCCGTCCTGCTCGACGAGGGGCCCTTCGATCGAGAGTTCACGCACGACTCCTGGACCGACGAGGACGTGCGCAGCCACTACGGCGCGGGCGTCGCGGGCCTCACCTTCCACGAGGGCTGCCTGCAGGTCCGCGTGACGGGCGCGCCGCGGCTCGGCAGCGACCCCGTGCTGCACTTCGCGACCACGCCCGGTCCCTACACCTGGAAGCTCGACGCGAAGACCCAGGCCGGCAAGCGCTCGTCCGTCGGGGCGGCCTTCACCGGCACGCCTCCGCGCCTGCGCGTGTGGGGCAAGGCGGCCCCCAAGAAGGCCGCCGAGATGAAGGTGCCGGTGCCCGATCCCGTGCTCTTCTTCGGCGGCGCGTTCGTGCGCACCTTGCGCACGACGGGCGTGAAGGTGGACGGCGGCATCCGCCGCGCGCGCAGCGACGCCGAGCGTGCGGGCGGGCCCGTCGTGGCGCAACACAGCGTGGCGCTCGCGCCGGTCCTGCGGGCGATGAACGTGTACAGCCGTAACGTCGTGGCGAGCACGGTCTTCAAGCTCTGCGGGGTCCCGCAGCAGGGCGTCGCGAGCTGGGCCTCGGGCGAGGCCGCGGTGCGGGCCATGGCGCGGGCGCGCGACATCGACGACCAGCGCACGCGCATCGTGGACGGCTCCGGGCTCTCGCCGGAGAACCGCACGACGGCGGCGCTGCTCGTGCAGCTCCTGGCTGCGCTGGACGGCGACGTGCTGCGCGGGCCGCTCATGTACGACTCGCTCGCGGTGAGCGGCGTCTCGGGCACGCTGCGCAAGCGCCTCCGCTCGAAGGACCTGAAGGGCCGCGTGCATGCCAAGACCGGCACCCTCAACGACGTGCGCGTGCGAGGCCTCGCCGGCTACATCGACGGCCGGGGCGGGCATCCGGGCTACGTGTTCGCGATCCTCCTGAACGGACGCGGCGCGAGCACGATCGTCGTCGACGACATCGTGCGGCTCATCGCGAGGCGCTAGGCGAGGCGGATGCGGGAGGGCGCGTGGGGAGCCTACGGATCATCCTGCTGACGATGGTGTGCGCCGTGGCCTACGGCCTGGTGCACAACCAGATCACGATCCGGCTCTCGTACGAGTACTTCACCGTCGCGCATCCGCGCTGGATCGACACCGACGACCCCACAGTGCTCGCGCTCTTCTGGGGCGTCATCGCGACCTGGTGGGCGGGGGCGATCGGGGGCGTGGTGCTCGCCTTGGCGTGCCGCGCCGGTTCGCTGCCCACGCTCGACGCCCGCGCGCTCGTGCGTCCGCTGGCGACGGCGCTCGTCGTGATGGGGGCGTGCGCCTTCGCGGCGGCGCTGCTGGGGGCGCTGGTCCTGCCCGTCTCGCTCGCGGACGCGCTCTTCCCGAGCGAGGTGCTGAGCGAGGTGCCGGTCGCGCAACACAAGGGGCTCCTGACCGCGGGGGCGGCGCACAACGCCTCGTACCTGGTGGGCGCGATCTGCGTGGTCTGGATCGCGATCCGCTGTCGCCGGCGGCGCCGCGCGCTCGCGTCCGGAGTGGGAGGTGGGCATGGTGCAATGGATGCATGAGCTCGCTGTTCCAGGGCCGCGCCCACGCGCCTCTCGCCGAGCGCGTACGCCCTCGCGAGCCGGCTGACGTCTTCGGTCAGGACGGCGTGCTCGCGGCCGAGAGCCTGCTCGGCAACGCGCTGCGGACGGGGGAGGTGCCGAGCCTCGTGCTCTGGGGGCCGCCGGGTACCGGCAAGACGACCCTGGCCCGGCTGCTGGCGAGCACGAGCGACATGGCGTTCGAGGCCCTGTCTGCCGTGACCTCGGGGGTCAAGGACGTGCGCGCGGTCATCGCCCAGGCCAAGGAGCGCAAGCGGTTCGGCGAGCGCACGCTCCTCTTCGTCGACGAGATCCACCGCTTCAACCGCGCGCAGCAGGACGCGTTCCTGCCGCACATCGAGGACGGCACGATCGTGCTCGTCGGCGCGACGACGGAGAACCCGGGGTTCTCCCTGATCGGCGCGCTGTTGTCGCGCACGCGGGTCGTCGTCCTGGAGCCGCTCGACGACACCGCCCTGCGCGCCGTGATCGCGCGGGCGCTGGCCCACCCGGACGCGGGTCTGGCCGAAGGGCTCGCGGTCGACGGCGACGCGGAGGACGCGCTCGTCGCGGTCGCCGGGGGCGACGCCCGGCGCATCCTGAACGTGCTCGAGTCGGCGGTGGAGCTGGCCGAAGGGCGGACCGCCGCGGGGCCGCCCACGGTGACGGCGGACGACGTGGAGCAGGCGGCGCAGGCGCGTCTCGTCGCGTACGACCGCTCGGGCGACGGGCGCTACGACCTGCTGTCGGCGTTCCACAAGTCGCTCAGGGGCAGCGATACGGACGCCGCGCTCTACTGGATGGCGCGCATGCTCGAGGGCGGCGAAGACCCGCTCGTCATCGTGCGCCGCATGGTGGCGATGGCCGCCGAAGACATCGGTCTTGCCGATCCACGCGCGCTACGCATCGCCTTGGACGCAAAGGACGCGATCCAGTTCCTGGGCCAACCCGAGGGCGAGCTGCCGCTCGTGCAGGCCGTGGTGTTCCTGGCCACGGCGCCCAAGTCGAACTCGGTCACGAAGAGCCTCAAGGCCGCGCGAACCCTCGCGCGCGAGAGCGCGGACCTGCCGGTGCCGCTGCACATCCGCAACGCGCCCACGCGGTTGGCCAAGGACCTGGGGCACGGCGCTGGCTACCGTTATCCGCACGACCACGAGCACGCGTTCGTCCCGCAGCGCTACCTGCCCGAACCGCTCGACGGCCGCCGGCTCTACGCGCCCAAGCCGGTAGGGGACGAGCGCGAGACCGAACGGCGCCTCCAGTGGTGGGCGAAGCTCCGAAGCGAAGCGCCGCCCCCGACGTAGCCGCGGCGCGTTGCGCAGTGCGCCGCAGCAATCCGCGCATCGCGGAAATGGGAGTTCGCGAATCGTGCGTCGCGCGCTTTTACTGGCAGCGCGATGATCGACGGCGCCAAGGCGATTGCAGAAGAGGCGGGTGCGCTCCTGATGGAGCGCTTCGGTCGCCTTGCCAACGTCGAGGTCGAGCGCTACGGACGGCGGGACATCGTCACGTCGGCGGATCGGGACGTCGAGGAGTTGGTCACGCGGCGTCTCGCCGAGCTGGACCCCGACATCCCGATCCTGGGGGAGGAGGCGGCGCGCGGCATGTCGTCCCTCCGCGACGCGCCCGCCGGGCCCTTGTGGATCGTGGACCCCCTCGACGGCACCGTGAACTTCGTGCAGGGCATCCCCCTGTTCGCCGTGAGCATCGGGCTCGTCGAAGACGGCAAGCCGCAGCTGGGGGTGGTGCACGCACCGGCCCTGGGCCAGACGATCTACGGCGCGCCGGGCAGCGGGTGCTTCGACGGCCTGCGGCCCACGTCGGTCAGCGTGACGCCGCTGCTCGAGGACGCCATCGTCGCGACGGGCTTCTCGTACGAGCGCAACACCTACGAGGACGACAACCTCGACAACGTGCAGCAGATCGCGATGCGCACGCGCGGCATCCGCCGCATGGGGGCCGCGGCGCTCGACCTGGCCTACGTGGCCAGCGGCCGGCTCGACGGCTTCTGGGAGCTGCACCTGAGCCCGTGGGACGTGGCCGCGGGCGCTGCGCTGGTCCTCGCCGCGGGCGGCCGGATCACCGATCAGCGCGGCGGCGACAACTACCTCTACGGGCGCAACGTGGTGGCCACGAACAGCCTCATCCACGAGCCCCTGCGGACGGCGCTGGTACCCCTCAAAGCCCTTTGAATCGGGCCTTTTCCGGCACTCGATTGCCGGTTTGTCAAGCCCTCCCGCCGGTCGCTGTGGACCACTTCCCTTCCTTGACGGGGACCCCCTGCGACCTAACCTCGACCCTTTGCGTCGCGGGTTCCGGACCCAAGACGAACGCGGGGGCCCGGGCCCCGCGACCGACGCGTACGACCCCGATTCCGCCGACCTCGACGGTTCATGGCCTACGACCCGACCCGCCCCCTCATCGTCCAGAGCGACAAGTCCCTCTTGCTGGAGGTGGGCGGTGACCAGTACGCGGCATGCCGGGACGCCATCGCGCCCTTCTGCGAGCTCCTGAAGTCGCCGGAGCACGTCCACACCTACCGGCTCACCCCGCTCTCCATCTGGAACGCGGCCGCCGCCGGTATGGGCGTCGAGGCGATGGAAGAGGCGCTGCGCGCCTACAGCCGCTTCGAGGTGCCGACCAACGTCGTGCGCGACCTGCACGACCTCCACAGTCGCTACGGCCGGCTGCGGCTCCTGCGGGACGAGGGGGGCAGCCTCGAGCTCACGGCGGACGACCCGCTCCTGCTCGAGCAGGTCGAGAGCAGCCCGCTCACCCGCGAGCTCGTGGGCGAGCGCTCGAACGGCTCGCTGCCGGTCGAGACGCGGTACCGAGGCGAGATCAAGCGCATGCTGATCAAGCTCGGCTGGCCCGTCGAGGACCTCGCGGGGTACGTCGACGGCGGTCCGCTGCAGGTGCTCCTGCGCGACGAGCTCGAGCCCGGCCAGGCGTTCCACCTGCGCGACTACCAGCACGAGGCGGTGGACGTCTTCCATCGCGACGGCGCGGCCGTGGGCGGCAGCGGCGTGATCGTGCTGCCCTGCGGCGCGGGCAAGACCATCGTCGGCATGGGCGTCATGTCGCGCGTGGGCCGCAAGACGCTGATCCTCACGACGAACCACACCGCCGTGAAGCAGTGGAAGAGCGAGCTGCTCGCGAAGACCCAGCTCACCGAGGAGGACATCGGCGAGTACACCGGCCACGCCAAGGAGGTGCGGCCGGTCACGATCAGCACGTACCAGATCCTCACCTACCGCCGGCGCAAGACGGACCCGTTCCTGCACTTCGACCTGTTCAACCGCAACGACTGGGGGTTGATCATCTACGACGAGGTGCACCTGCTGCCGGCACCGGTGTTCCGCGCCACGGCCGACATCCAGGCCACGCGCCGCCTCGGTCTGACGGCGACGCTCGTGCGCGAGGACGGGCACGAGGAAGACGTCTTCACGCTCATCGGCCCCAAGCGCTTCGACGTGCCGTGGAAGGTGCTCGAGCGCCAGGGCTGGATCGCCGAGGCGCTCTGCTCCGAGCTGCGCATCCCGATGGACACCGACCTGCGCAAGCGCTACGTCGTCGCCGACCAGCGCTCGCAGTTCCGCCTTGCGGCCGAGAACCCCGTCAAGGTGGACGTGCTCAAGCGTCTGCTGGCTGAGCACGAGGGCGACTCGATCCTCGTGATCGGTCAGTACATCGATCAGCTCGAGGGGGTGGCGGAACGCATCGACGCGCCGCTCATCACGGGCAAGACGCCCAAGGACGAGCGCATCGTGCTCTACGAGGCGTTCCGCGAAGGGAAGAACAACGTGCTCGTCGTGAGCAAGGTCGGCAACTTCGCCGTCGACCTGCCCGAAGCGCGCGTGATCATCCAGCTCTCGGGCACGTTCGGCTCGCGCCAGGAGGAGGCCCAGCGCCTCGGCCGCGTGCTGCGCCCGAAGGCCGATGGCGCCCAGGCGCACTTCTACACGCTCGTCACCAACGAGAGCGTGGAGCAGGACTTCGCCCAGCACCGCCAGCTCTTCCTGACGGAGCAGGGCTACGCCTACGAGATCCTCGACGCGCGCCCGTTCGCGAACGGGAGCGCGGTGTGACGGCACGGGGAGGCAACGGATCGCGGAACCGCAAGGGCGCCGGCATCGGGGTGAAGAAGCACCTCGAGGCCATCCGCGTTGCGGACCTGCGCGACGTCTACGCCTTCTGGGCGGCCGGCGATGCGCCGGGCGGGACGAAGAAGGAGCTCGTCAAGCTCTTGAGCGGCATGATGCTCGAAGAGGGCGTCGTCTACCGCCGCGTCCGCACCCTCACGCGCAAGGTGCTCGACGTCCTGCTCCTCCTGCTGCGCCGCGACCACTACGGCTCCGACCTGCCGGGTCTCTTCCAGCGCCTGCCGGGCGAGGAGACCGTCAAGCTCGAGTACCACGAGGCCGAGGCCGGCCTGAAGGCGCTCAGCCGCCGGGGCTTCCTGGCGCAGGTGGCGCAAGGCGGTCGCGCGGGCAACGGCCGCGTGGTCTACACCGTGCCCCAGGAGCTGGGGCAGCTCCTGACGTCGCTGTTCCGCGAGGAGACCCGCACCGTCGCGAGCGTCTTCTCGCTGGCCCAGCACGCGGCCTCGATCACCGCCGCCGAGCGCGGGCGGCTCATGCAGGGCTTCCCCGCCCTCGCCCAGAGCCCCGGGCCCGACGACGTCCGCCACATCCTCGGGGACGACGGCGCACCGGCGCTCCTCGCGCGGCTCGAGGATCCCCTGGACCGCGTCACGCAGTACGTGCTCGAGCAGCACGGCGGTGTGTGCGCGCGCCAGCAGTGGACGCAGCGCAACGGGAAGCTGACCGACGTCAGCTGGGAGCGCGAGCCCTGGGCGCGCGCCCTCGAGCGCAACGGCGTGGGCACGATCGCCCGGCTGTCGCTCAAGAACTACGGCCTCGACCACGATGACGACCTGTTCGTCGTCTTCGAGGAGGTGCTCGACGACCACCTGGGCCGCGCCTGCGACGCGGAGCCCACGTACGACGAGGTGCTGAAGAGCCGCTGCGATCTCGTGGCCGACCTCGGCTACTTCCTCGAGTTCGTGCGCCGCAACCCCGTGAAGGTCAGCCGTGCGGGCGAGGTCTACAAGGCCGGTCGCAAGAAGATCCAGAAGGGCTTCGTCTTCCGTGAGTCGTCGCTCGCCGGACCCACGGAGATCTGGAACCTGATCTCCCGCGTCACCGCGAACCTCTCCCTCGTCGGCAAGGACGACGAGGGCTTCCTCGAGGTGCTGCCGGACGCGGAGACGTTCCAGGAGCGCCCGCTGGAGCAGAAGACCCAGGAGCTGTATCGCTACCTGCTCGAGCAGCCGGGACCGCGCGGCCGCAGCCTGCACCAGCACGAGCTGCGCACCGTGGTGGCGGATCTCCTGCGCGAGCATCCGGACCGCTGGTGGCACGGCACCGCCCTCGCCACGTTGGCGCGTCACCGGTACATGGCCACGCTCGACGAGCGCGGTATCAAGGACCGCCACCGCGACCGCTTCTTCACCGCCTACTTCTCGGGCAAGGAGACGCCGAACGACCTCGCCCGCGAGCTCACGGAGCACTGGCTGCCGCAGCTGTACGTGCTCGGCGTGCTCGACGTCGCCATGCAGGACGACCAGCCGACCGGCTGGAAGCTCACGGCGCTCGGCGCGCGCATGCTGGGGGCGGAGCTGGCCGAGCTCGACACCGGCCTGCAGCCGCTCCTGGTCAACCCCGACTTCGAGATCCTCGTCCTGCCCGAGGGCGACGTCACCGACGTGATCCACACGCTGGACGGCTACGCGCAGCGCGTGAAGTCGGGTGACGTGGTGCACTTCCGCCTCACCAAGGAAGCGATCGAGGCGGCGGTCGGCCGCGGTCGATCGGTCGAGGACCTGCTCACGTTCCTGAAGGCCCGCGCCCGCGGCGAGGTGCCCCAGAACGTGCTGTACTCGCTCAGCTCGTGGGCGGGATCGGTGACCTTCGCGACCCTCGAGCGCGGCGTCCTGCTGCGGGCCGCCGACGAGCAGGCGCTGGACCGCATCCTGGCCGTGCCGGAGGTGGACGCTCTGCTGGTGAACCGCCTGGGCGACGCCCTGGCGTTCCTCAAGGCCGCGCCCTCCGACAAGAAGCTGCTCGCCACCCTGCGCGAGAAGGGCATCGAGCTGCAGGGGCCCTAGGGGGCCTGCCCGGCGCGCGACGGGGCCGCTCCGCGTAGCATGGCGGGATGCTGCCGCACTCGCCGGCTCCGCGCCCCTTCCGGCGTTCCGCTCCCCGGACGCTGGTGGTGGTGCTCTGTGCCGTGCTCGGGCTGCCGGCGGCGGCCCAGGCCGAGCCGGAGTCGCTCGAGGGCCTGAAGCGGCGACTCGTGCACCCGCTCGCGGCCGTGCGGGAAGCGGCCGAGGCCGATGTGGCGAAGCGTGGCGCCGAAGGCCGTCGGCTCACGGCCGAGCTGATCAAGGCAGACGCGCCGGCGCTGCGCCTGGCGGGCTGGCGCATCGTCGCCCGCCAGCCGGCGTGGCTCGACGCCGCGCGGTGTCGCGCCGCGCTCTGCGACGCGGACGCGCGGGTCGCGGTGGGGGCCGCGCGGGCGCTCATCGCCTGCGCCGCGACGTCGACGCCGCGCGCGGACGCGCTGCTGCCCGTCGGGTGTCTCTCCACGACCGAGGACAAGCCGGAGACGCACACGGCGCCGACGGCGCTCGGCATCGCCCTGGCTGACGCGCTCGAGCGCGCACCGGCCGAGCGCGTGCCCTCCATCGGGCTGGCCCTCGGCGAGGGGGCCGTGCCTGCGCTCGTCGCGATCGCGCGCGAGGACCGCTACCACAACCGGATCCGGTCGCTTGCCGTCACCGTCCTGGGCCGCATCGGCGGTGCGGAGGCGAGCGCCGCGTTGGTGGACCTGACGCCGCGCGGCGTGTTGCGCGACCGGACCTCCGCGTTCAGTGCCCTGATGGACGTTGAGCTGGACGAGGCGGGTCGGCGTCTGCTCTACGAGCATCTGCACCACCGCGATCCCGTGCGTCGCGTCCGTCCGAGCTCCATCTGGCGCTTCTTCTTCCGCGGTGGGGGCTGGGGCGGATGGACCGAGCGCGGACGCCTGCGCCAGCTCATCCGCGTGCATCCGCCCGTCGAGCACGTGGAGGCGTTGCGCGACTACTACCGCGACCGGCTCGAGTCGCGCCGGCGCCATCCGAGCGAGTCCATCGACATCGTGCGCGGCCTGCTCGCCGTCGGCGACGTCGAGGCCGACGACGTGGAGCTGATCGTCAGCGAGTGCTTCGAGTCGATGTGGCAGCCGCGCTGGAACGCGCGCGCCGAGGAGCTGGGGACGATCCTCCCGCTGCTCTTCGACCTGCGCACGCACCGCGACACCCTGCGCGAGGCGCTGACGGATCTCTTCGACCTGCACGCGATCGACAGCGAGGAGGCGGAGGAGCTGCAGGGGCTTTGGCAGACCACGCTGCCGCGCAGCGTCGAGGCCTGGGGGCACTACGTGCTCGAGGCCGACCCTTCGCAGCTCGAAGCGATGGCCACCGAGCTCGTCCGCGGCGACGGCGAGATCCCGATCTGGTCCGCCCGCCGTCTGGGCGTGCGGCTCTGGGAGCGCCTCGGCCGTCCGTCGGGCGCGCTCGTCCGCGAGCTCCTCGCCGACGGCGACCCGTGGATGCGGCGCCAGGGCCTGGTCTGGCTCGAGGCGCTGCCCGAGGCGGAGCAGAAGGCGACGATCGAGCGTCTGCGGGCCGACGAGGACGACGGGGTCTTCCTCGTCGCGCTGGACTGCGTGCCCGGCGCGCTCCGCAAGCCCGAGGCGCGCCGCGCCCTGCGTTTGGCGGTCGAGGGCACGCGCGGGGAGCGTGCGCGCGCCTGGCGGCGCCTGGCGCGGGCGGCACCCGACGCCCTGCCCGCCGACGAGGTCCGGCCCGTCGCCCCGGGGCTGGACCGCCGCCTGCGCGACGCCCACCGCTACTGGACGCATCTGGGCCTCGACGAAGACTTGCCAGTCGGCCGGAACCGGTGACAATCCCGCGCTTCGGCGCCGATTCGCGGTGCCGTGGCGCAAGGCGCCTCGGAGACGACATGGCTGGCAAGGGTGGCTACAAGCACCGCAAGCGACGCCTCGACCGCAAGCGCACCCAGCGCAAGCTCAAGGCGAAGGCGAACATCGTCCGCGTGCGCACGCAGTTCGAGAAGCAGGGCCAGGCCTGGGATCCGAACGAGAACCCCTCGCAGATGGCCGCGCTCAACCACGACGCGCGCCGCCTTTTGGCCAAGCACGAGTGGGACCGCACGTAGCGTCCCGCACGCCACGACCCGTTCTTCGATCCGGCCGATCCCGCTGAGGGATCGGCCGCGTCAATTCACGCCCGTTAGGCGCGACGAAGCCCGCCTTCGCATGATCTGAACGGGAGGCTTGGGATCCGGAGTCGATCTGGCATCCTCTGGGGGTTCATGAGCGCCCCCGGCCAGATGCTCGTCATGCCCCTCGTCGGTGCGACCGATCCGCGCTTCCTCGTGTTGCGGCGGTGCATCGAGCGCGAGGGCGCGCGGCTGCGGGCCGTCGCACGGTCGCTGCCGCCCGCGGACATGCGCCCGCTGTGCGCGCCGGAGCGGCACCTCCGCCTGCTCCCGTGAGTCGACGACTCGGCGCAGCGGTCGTGGCCTTGGTGCTGATCGGTGGCGTGGCGCTCGCCGTGTTCCTTTGGGTCGATGCGGAGCCGCCTGCGCCGGTCGAGCCCGACGCGGACATCGCCGCGCTGCTCGAGCGGCTGACGGTGAGCGATCCCGCGACGTGGAAGGCGACCGTCGCCGAGCTCGCGGCGGTGGGGGCGCCGGCCGTGGTGCCGTTGACCGAAGCGCTACGGGCCGAGCACCGCGCCATCCGCGAAGGCGCCGCGCATGCGCTCGGCGACATCGGGGTCTCCGCGGCGTCTGCCGTGGGCCAGCTGCTCGAGACGTTCCTCCAGGACGAGGACGACTTCGTGCGCTGGAAGGCCGCGCGTGCGCTGGGACGCATCGGCCCGGCAGCGGTGGACGCACTGCCCGCGCTTGAGCGGGCAGGCGCCGACCAGCGCGAGTCGGAGATCGTGCGCGCCACGTCGCAGCGCGCCGTCGAGCTCATCAACGCGAAGCGCTGAGGTGCTTGCCTACCGCGTCGCGGCCGCTTCTCGCGGCGGACCGAATGACGCCTCGAGCGTGCCCTTGAAGCCCTGGATCGCGCAGCGCTGCATGTAGAACCCGCAGCCGCGCAGGCCGCCGAGCTCCTCGCCGCCGCCGGCCCGGCCCGGGCCGCCGTGGATCATCGCCGGCAGCACCATCCCGGGCGGGAGGGACTGCTCGGCCATCTTGTCGCTGCCGATCCAGAGCCGACCGTTCCACGGCGCCAGCTCCAGCGCCACGCGCTCGGCCCACGCGGGATCGTTGCTGTAGGCGCTGCTGACGAGGCAGCCCTGGCCGCGCGCGACGATCGCGCCCGCCGCCTCCGGCGTGCCGTCGTAGGGCATGAGCGTCGCCACCGGGCCGAAGACCTCTTCCTCGTGGTAGATCGCGGCGTCGGCCGAGTCGGTCTCGATCAGCGTGGGCGAGACGAAGTAGCCCGTGTCGAGGAAGCGCTCCGCGCTGCCCGTCACGATGCGCCCGCTCTCGGCCAGCTTGGCGATCCCGGCCGTCACGTCCTGCAGCTGCGCGGCGCTGGCCAGCGGGCCCATGGTGGTCGCGCTGTCCGCGGGGTCGCCGGTCTTGATGCCCTCGAGCATCGCGACGAGCTCGGCGCGCACGTCCTCGAGATCGGCCTCGGGCACGAGGATGCGGCGCACCGCGGTGCACTTCTGCCCCGTCTTCTGCTGCATGTCGAGCACGACGTTGCGCAGGAACAGACGGCGCGTCTCGGAGCCCTCGTCCTCGCCGGGACCGAGCACCGCGGCGTTGAGCGAATCCGCCTCGATGTTCACGCGCACGCTGTGCTTCAAGAGGTTCGGGTTCGAACGCAGCTTGAGCCCCGTGTAGGCGGAGCCGGTGAACGCCAGCGAGTCCTGCGGCCCCATGCGGTCGAGCAGATCGCCGACGCGGCCGGAGAAGAACTGGAACGCCCCCTCGGGCAGGATCCCGCTCTCGACGATGATCTGGGCGATGCGCCACGCGACGAGCGCCGTCGCGCGACCGGGCTTCTCGATGACGGGCACGCCGGCGAGCAGTGCGCAGGCCGCCTTCTCGAGCATGTTCCAGGCGGGGAAGTTGAAGGCGTTGATGTGCACCGCCGCGCCGTGCAGCGGCACCATCACGTGGCGCCCCCAGAAGCGCGCGGTGCGGCCCAGCTGGACGCCGTCGCCGTCGGCAAGGAAGCCGCGCGCACCGGCGTCCTTGCCGAAGTACGCGTAGGCCGCCAGGGTTCCCGTGCCGCCGTCGATGTCGAACTTGGCGTCCTTGCGCGTCGTGCCGGCGTTGGCGATCGAGAGATCGAGCAGCTCGTCACGGTGCTCGTGGATCGCGCCCGAGAGGCGCTTCAGCATCTCGCCGCGCTCCGCGAAGCTCATCGCGCGCAGGGCCGGCCCGCCGACGGTCCGGGCGTACTCCAGGGCCGCGCCGTAGTCGAGGCCGTCGCTGTTGACCTCGGCCATGACCGCTTCGGTCGTCGCGTTGTAGAGGGAGTTCGGCTCCCCGGTTCCGCGGTGCCAGGCGCCGCACACGTAGCTGTCGAGATAGGTCGTCATGGGGGGAGGGTACCGCCCGCGCGCCCGCCCGTCTCCCGGGGTGCGTACCCTTCCCGGATGCCCGCCCCGCGCACGATCCTGCACGTGGACATGGACGCCTTCTTCGCGTCCGTGGAGCAGCGCGACCACCCCGAGCTCGCCGGTCGGCCCGTGCTCGTCGGGGGTGCGGGGCGCCGCGGGGTCGTGGCCGCGGCCTCCTACGAAGCACGGCGGTTCGGCTGCCACTCGGCCCAGCCCATGGCGGTGGCCCTGCGGCGATGCCCAGACGCGGTCGTCGTGCCGCCGCGCGGCCGGGCGTACCGCGAGGCGTCCGACCACGTCTTCCAGCTCTTCCATCAGGTCACGCCGCTGGTCGAGCCGCTCAGCATCGACGAGGCCTTCCTCGACGTGACCGGCTCCGAGCGCCTGGCGGGCACGGGTCGCGAGATCGCGGAGCGCCTGCGCGCGCAGATCGAGGCCGACCTCTCGCTGACGGCCTCGGTCGGCGTCGCGCCGAACAAGTTCCTGGCGAAGCTCGCATCCGACATGGACAAGCCCGATGGCCTCACCGAGATCCCCGAGGACCGCATCGACGCCGTGCTGCTGCCGCTGCCCGTGCGCCGCATTCCCGGTATCGGGCCGTCCGCCGAACAGCGTCTGTCGCGGATGGGCATCCACACCGTTGCCGACGTTCGTGCCGAGGGTCGCGAGACGTTGGTGGCACGCCTCGGCGTGCACGGCGAGCGGCTCTTCGAGCTGGCGCACGGACGCGACGCGCGCTTCGTCGTGCCGGACGCGCGCGCCAAGAGCATCAGCCAGGAGTGCACGTTCCCCGTCGACCTCGCCGACCCCGACGAGGTACGCGCCGTGCTCGTGCGGCATGTCGAGTCCGTCGCGCGCCGCGTCCGCCGCAACGGCTTCCGCGCGGGCGTCGTGCAGATCAAGGTGCGCTACGGCGCGTTCGAGACCATCACCCGATCCAAGACGCTGGCCCAGCCGACAGATGCCACGAGCGAGTTCCTAGGCGCTGCGGACCGGCTGTTCGGGGCGTGGGCCGCGGACGGGTTCCGGCCGGTGCGCCTGATCGGGTTCGGGGCCTCGCGGCTCGTCGACGCCGACGCGCAGATGCAGCTCTTCCAGGACCGGGTGGCGGAGCGGGCGCGGCGGTTGGACCGTGCCGTGGACGCACTCACCGAGCGCTTCGGCCATCGGGCGATCGGGCGGGCGACCGGGGCGCTGCGGGACGACGAGCGCGCGGACGGCTTCGAACACGAGGAGGGCCTCGACCGGCGCGACGCGTGACGGTACCGTCCACGCCGATGTCCGAGCGCTCCCAGCTGACCTCGCTCTCCATGTTCGAGTCTCTCGACGCGCCCTTCCGGGGACGCGTCCGCGAGCAGATGGAGGAGCGCACCTTCGACCCCGGCGCGCGGATCCTGGCGCGGGGCGAGGCGGGCGATGCGCTCTACGTGATCCGGGAGGGGCGCGTGCACGTGCGCGTACCCGAAGCCGACGGCACGGTCCGGTTCGAGACGCACCTGGGGGCGGGCGACGTCTTCGGCGAGATGGCGCTGCTCACGGGGGAGCCGCGCACCGCCGACGTGGTCGTGGACGACAGCGGTCCGGCGACGTGCCTGATCCTCACGCGCGATCAGCTGGACGCCGTCATGACCGAGCAGCCGGCCATCGCGGACGTGCTCACGCGCCTGCTCGACGAGCGCGTGCTCGAGTCGCGGCTCCTGCAGCAGATCGGCCCGTACCACGTCATCAAGCTGCTCGGTCGCGGCCAGATGGCCTCG
Organism: Planctomycetota bacterium; assembly: GCA_030066775.1. GTDB lineage: Bacteria > Planctomycetota > PLA2 > PLA2 > JAEUHO01 > JASJAY01. The sequence continues at coordinate 4,925 of JASJAY010000037.1, read as the reverse complement.
GTCTTCGAGGGCTACCACGCGATCTTGCGGCGGCCCGTCGCCGTGAAGATGCTCTCGCACGTCCTCGTCCGCCGGCCGGGCTTCCTCGAGCGCTTCCGCGCCGAAGCCGAGGTGCTCGCCTCGTTGCGGCACCCCGGGATCGTGCGCGTACACGACGCGTGCGAGGGGTTCGGCACGTGGTTCATCGTCATGGAGCTGCTCGAGGGCACCGACCTCGGGCGCCGGCTCGAGGCGAAGGGCCCCATGGACTTCGCACAGGTCCGGCGCATCGTGCGCCTCGTGGCGCATGCGCTCCACCACGCCCACGAGCGCGGCATCATCCACCGCGATGTGAAGCCCTCGAACGTGTTCCGCGACGACGCGGGCCGCGTGCAGCTGGTGGACTTCGGCGTGGCCAGCGGGCACCGCCGTGGCGACGACGAAGTGGTGCTGGGCACGCCCGCCTACGCGGCGCCCGAAGTGATGGCCGGGGAGGGGATCGGCGCGCACACGGACGTCTACGCGCTCGGGCAGACGGCGTACACCCTGCTCACCGGACGCCCCATGTTCGACGACGAGGATCCGGCGGTCGTCTGTGCCATGCAGATGAGCAAGCCGACGCCGGATCTGACCGAGGCCATCCCGAACATCCCGGGTGACCTGGCGAGCTTCATCCGCCAGGCCACGGCCAAGGACCCGGCCGAGCGGTTCGCAGGATGCCTCGACGTGCTCGACCACTTCGATGCGGTCGGGGGGCCGGCCTCGGCCGCCGGACGCGAGCGGGCGCGCATCCGCGTCTCGTGGCCGCCCGATGCGCGCGAACAGGCCATGCACGCGATCAGCGCCGTGCAGGGGCTGCTCTGGGGCTACGAGGAGCTGAACGCGGTGGTCGAGGGCGCGCCGCAGCCGAGCGTGCCGGACGCCGCCCCGGAACCCGAGGGCGAAACCGGCGAGGACGCGTCGGGTTGAAGCGGCCATGCGCCTGCTTCTCATCGCCGCCCTGTCCCTGCTGCTTCTTCCCGTCGGTGTCCTGGCCGACGAGGCCGACGAGGAGGGCGCCGCCCCGCCGGCGCCGCCGCCTGCCGGGGGCGGCCGACGCGGTGGCCCACGCGGCGGCATGCTCGAGCGCCTGAAGCAGATGGACGCCAACGGGGATGGCACGATCACCCGTGAAGAGTTCCGCGGCCCGGCCCGGTTCTTCGACCGATTGGACGCGGACGGCGACGGCGAGCTGACGACCGAAGAGGTCGAGCGCGCAGCGAGCCGGGGCGGCCGAAGCGGTCGTGCCGGCGGCCGCTCCGGTGGGCTCACGCCCGGCGCCCTGGACACGGACCGGGACAACAAGGTCTCGAAGGCAGAGCTGGATGCGTGGTTCGAGAAGGCGGACCAGAACGGCGATGGGTTCGTCGATGCGGCCGAGTGGACGGCCGCCCTGTCCGGACGCGCGCTGCGCGATCCTGCGCCCGCCGTGGGCGCGTCTGCGCCGAAGGTCAAGGCCAAGCGCCTCGGCAAGGACGAGCACGTCGACCTCGGCCAGGTCAAGCGCATCACGGTCTTGATCTTCGGCTCGCATACCTGAGGCCCGTTCACGCGGCAGGCGGGTCGTCTGCAGAGCGTCTACGAGACGTACAAGGACCGGGCGGACTTCTACCTCGTGTACATCCGCGAAGCGCATCCGAGCGACGGGTGGCGACCGGCGCAGCACGTGAAGATCGAGGATCCGAAGACGCTCGGAGAGCGCGAGGACGTAGCCAAGGGATGCAGCGGCGCGCTCGAGCTGAGCATGCCGTTCCTCGTGGACGACATGCGAGACACCGTGGCGAAGGCCTACAACGCCAAGCCGGACCGCCTCTTCATCCTCGATGCGCAGAGCAAGGTCGCGTACCGCGGCGATCGCGGTCCGCGCGGCTTCAAGGTCGACGAGATGGTCAAGTCCCTCGAGAAGCTCCTCGCTGCTTCCTCGAAGCCGGCGGCCGAGCACGAGTAGGCGTTCCGAGCGGTCGACCGTGCCGGCGGCGCTTCGCCGCAGGACGACGGATCACTCGGTCGTGGCGGGTTCGCCCAGCCAGTCGCGCGGGGGCAGGAACTCGGTATAGAGCCGGGACTCGGCCGAGCCGGGCTCCGGCTGCCAGTCGTAGCGCCAGCGAACGAGCGGCGGCAGCGAGGCCAGCACGCTCTCCATGCGGCTTCCGGCCTGGATGCCGTAGCGCGTTCCGCGGTCGTAGATCAGGTTGAACTCGACGTAACGACCGCGGCGGTAGAGCTGGAACTCGCGCTCGCGCTCGCCGAATGGCGTGTCCTTGCGCCGCTCGAGGATCGGCGTGTACGCGGTCAGGAAGCTGTCTGCGGCGTCGCGCACCATCGCGAAGGCCGCGTCGAAGCCGCCCTCGGCGTAGTCGTCGAAGAAGATGCCGCCGATGCCGCGCGCCTCGTCGCGGTGGTGCAGATAGAAGTACTCGTCGCACCACGTCTTGAAGCGCGGGTAGAGCGTGCTGCCGTGGGGCGCGAGCGCGTCCCGCGCCGTGCCGTGCCAATGGCGCGCGTCCGCTTCGAACCCGTAGTAGGGGGTGAGGTCGTAGCCGCCGCCGAACCACCAGGACTCGATGTTGTCCTCGGCGCCGATGAAGAAGCCGCGGAAGTTCGCGTGGGTGGTCGGCGCGTACGGGTTGCGCGGGTGCACGATGAGCGACACGCTGACGGCCTGGAAGGGCTTGCCGGCCAGGTTGGGCAGTCGCTCCGTTGCGGCGGGCGGCAGCTCCGGTGCGACCGCATGCGAGAAGTTGACGGCGGCCTTCTCGATGACGGGACCGCCTTCCAGGACACGCGGTCGCGCGAGCCCGCCGCGCTCGCCCTCGTGCTCGTCGTAGCGGAACCACGCTTCGCCGTCCGCCGCCTCGAGCGCCTTGCAGATGCGGTCCTGGAGCTCGAGCAGGTAGGTGCGGACGGCCGCGGGATCCGCGGTGCTCACGGGGTCGGCTCCGACGCCTCGTCCGCGGCGAGCCGGGCGGTGAGCCAGTCGCCGATCACGGCGAGCTCTTCGGCGCAGACCTCGTGCTGCATGGGGTAGGCGTGCCACTGCACGTCGTACCCGAGGGCTTGGAGGTGGTCGCGCGCCGCCGCGCCGTGCTGCACGGGGACCATCGGGTCGAAGCTGCCGTGGCACTGCAGGATCGGCGTGGCCTGGTTGGCTTCGCTGCGCTCGGCCGCGAGCGGGTCGGGATCGACCAGGTAGGTCGAGAGCGCCATCACGCCGGCCAGCGCCGCGTCATGGCGCAGCCCGAGGTGCAGCGCCACGGCGCCGCCCTGGGAGAAGCCCGCAAGCACGATGCGGTGCGGCGGGATCCCGCGCTCGATCTCGCGCGCGAGCAGGAGGCCCACGTCGGCCGCCGAGCTCCTGAGCCCCGCCTCGTCGTTGCGGTCGCGGGCGCCCAGGTCGAGATCGCGGATGTCGTACCAGGCGGGCATCACGAACCCGCCGTTGATCGTGACGGGGATGGCCTTCGCCGTCGGGAAGAGGAACCGGACCCCGTGTCCGCGCGGCAGGCCCAGGTAGGGCACGGCCGGCACGAAGTCGTTGCCGTCGGCGCCCAGACCGTGGAGCCAGATCACCGCGGCGTCGGCGGGGCGCTCGGGCTCGAGCTCGATGGTCGGCAGCAGGTCGGTGTCCACGCCGCGGAGGATACGGGGGGGCCCGCGGCGCGACCTCCCTACACTGAGCGCATGGACCCGATCTACGTCAGCGAGCTGAACCGCGACGTGCCGCCGGCACGCGAGGGCGAGTTCCAGCCCGTCTCGATCGGGCCGCTCTCGGTCTGGCCGCCCGTCGTGCTGGCGCCGATGGCCGGCGTGACGAACTACCCCTTCCGGCGTCTGTGCAAGGAGTTCGGCGCCGGCGGGCTGTACGTGAGCGAGATGATCTCGGCGCGCGGCATCGTCGACCAGAACGAGAAGACGCTGAAGCTCGCCGACTTCGGACCGGAGGATGCGCCGCGTTCGCTGCAGCTCTACGGGGTGGAGCCCGTCTCGCTGGGGGAGGCCGCGCGGCGTCTGGCGGCCGAGGGTCGTGTCGACCACATCGACATGAACTTCGGCTGCCCCGTGCGCAAGATCACGTCGAAGGGCGGCGGCTCGGCAATTCCCGCCAAGCCGCGCCTCTTGGCGCGGCTCGTCCGCGCGGTCGTCGAAGGCGCAGGCGAGATCCCGGTCACCATCAAGTTCCGGATGGGCATCGACGAGACGCTCATCACCTACCTCGATGCCGGTCGCGTGGGGGAGGAGGAGGGCGCGCGCGCCGTGGCGCTGCACGCCCGCACGGCCGCGCAGCTCTACGACGGCGAGGCGCGCTGGGAGGCCATCGCAACGCTGAAGCAGCACGTGCAGTCGATCCCCGTGCTCGGCAACGGCGACATCTGGGAGGGCCACGACGCCCTGCGCATGATGCGCACGACCGGATGTGACGGCGTGGTCGTCGGTCGCGGCTGCCTCGGGCGCCCGTGGCTCTTCCGCGATCTCGCGGACCTCTTCGACGGCCGCGAGCCGCGGGATCCGCCCAGCTACGGCGAGGTGATCGACACGATGGTCCGCCACGCCGAGCTCACGGTGGACTGGTTCGGCGAGAAGCGCGGCATGCTGCTCTTCCGCAAGTTCACGTCCTGGTACACGAAGAGCTTCCCCGGGGGCGCGTCCCTACGGCAGGGCATGCATCGCGTCACCAGCGTGGACGACCTGCGCCGCGCCGTGGCGGACATCGACCGCGACGTGCGGTTCCCCGTGGCGGGCATGCGCGTGCGGCGCGGCAAGACATCGGGCACCCAGACCGTGAGCCTGCCCGAGGGCTACCTCGACAACCTCGATGACGACCAGCCCCCCGGCCGCGCCGCCGAAGTCGTCATCAGCGGCGGCTAACGCGCACGATTGGTACCGGGGAAAACTGCTGCAAGTTGTGA
>JASJAY010000036.1 GCA_030066775.1 Planctomycetota bacterium | reverse complement strand
CGTGCGGCTCGGCTACTCGTCGCCGAGCGACTTGATGTAGCGCGTCTTGGTGATGCGGTACGTCTCGGCAATGCGCTTGTTCAGCGCCTCGTAGTCGGAGACGGGGATCGCGTAGTCGGACGTGACGCCCTCGAAGCGGAACACGTGGAACTTGCCCTGGGGCGCCTCGAGCGCCTTGACGACGTCCTCGATGGCCGAGATGCGCTTCCCGTTCACGGTCTCGATCGCCTGGTGGCGAACGCCGTCCATGCCCTTGTTGGCGACGTCGGGCATGGCGCGGTCGGCGTAGACGATGCGCGTGCGGTCGTCAGGCGCATCCCAGCCGGCGCGCTCGCGGTAGCGGCGCAGGATCACGCCCTCGCTCGACCGACCGATCGGCGAGCGCCCCGTGAGCTCGAGGATCACGAGCCCGCCCGTCACGACGAACTGGGGCCGCGTCTCGATCACGCCCGTGGGGATCTGCTTCTTGCCCTTGGGCTGCCCCTTGAGCTCCATCTCGAGCGTGAGCTCCTTGCCGCCCCGAAGCACCGTGACGGGGATCTTGTCGCCGACGTAGCGGCGCCCGCTCATCAGGTAGCCCATGTTGAGGCGCCCGTGGGTCTCGTGCTGGAACTTGCCCTCGTCGTCGATGTCGTAGCCGTCGAGCTTGAGGATGACGTCGTTCTCCTCGAGCACGCCCGCACCGGAGCGGTCCGCGGGAACGCGCGTCACGGCCACGCCGTGCTGGTCCTCGCTGACGCCGTAGTACGTGCGCAGGTCGGTGCGCAGGAGATCGAGCGTGAAGGGACCCGCGCCGGGACAGCCGTTGTAGGCGTCGTCGGCGAAGTCATCCATGTAGTGGCGGATCGTCTCGAGCGAGAGGATCGTGCCCTCCTGGCGGCTGCTCCACGTGCTCGTGACGAGCCCGACGATCTTGCCGTTGTTGAGCGCGACCTGGCCGTTGCCACTGTCCGAGCAGTTGGTCTTGACGGTCAACGAGAGCTGCGTGCTCCAGGCGTTCGCGCGAACGACGCGCCCGGTGAAGCGCTCGAGCATGTTGTCACGGCCCAGCTGGTGGATCTCGAGCTCGTCATCGAGCTTGATCGGATCGCCGAGCGGCAGCGGCTGCATCTTCGCCTTCATCTCGGGATCGGTGATCTCCACCAGGGCGAGCCCGAGGCGATGGTCGACGTGACGCAGCTTGGCCGGGTAGCGGCGGGCGCTGTTGACGACCGAGAACTCGATCATCTGCTGATAGGTGACGTTGCTCGCCGGCGTGAGGATCACACCCGGGCCGACGAGCACGCCGCGTCCCGTGCGCGTCGACTGGCGCGAGCGCTTCCACGGCGACGTGGTGTTGTAGCTCTGGCTGGTCGTGTGCAGCACAACGAGTGCATTGCGCAGCTTGGCGGCGAGGGCCGGATCGTCGGCCTGGGCCGGCGTGGGTAGGAGCGGAAGGGTGAGCGCCGCGAAGAGCGCGAGGATGACGATGCGCTTCATGGCTACTTCTGCTCCTCGACGTAGCGGTCCTCGGTGATGCCCTGCTGCTTCATGATCTCGTCCTGGACCTCGGCGATCTTCTTCTTGTCGAGGATCAGCGGCGCGACGTTCACGCCCTCGAACTCGATGCGCACGAGGTTCTTCTCGGACTTCTCCACGAGCTCGACGAAGTGCGCGAAGTCGTTCGGCGCCTTGCCGTCGACCGTTGCCACGATCTCATCGCGGTAGCTGATGTAGCGGGTGCTCGGGTGCTTGAGCACGCGCGAGAGGATCACGAGCTGCTCGCGCGTCTTGCCCTCTTCCGCCACCGTGCGGTAGTAGGTGTTCATGTAGTAGGCGAGCTCTTCGCTACGACCCCAACCGATGTAGTTGGAGGTCATCGGCACGAAGATGTAGCCGCCGACGACCCAGTACTCGGGCCGCTTGTCGTAGATCGTGGCGGGCGTCATGCGCGCCTCCCACCCCGTGAGCGGCACCTTGACGTCCTTGACCTGGCCGTCGCGGCGGATCGTGAGCGTGACCTCGTCGCCGATCTGCTTGTCCTCGACGAGGATCGTGTAGTCGAGGAACTCGTCGCCGACCTTGATCGTGCCGTCGCTGTTGATCGACACGCCGTCGATGGCGTGCAGCACGTCGTTGCGCTGTACGAGGCCGACACAGCTCGCGTACGGCATGGCCTTGAGGATCACGACGCCCGTGGCGCCATCGGGCACACCGAGGTACTCACGCAGCGAGTCGTTCTCGAGGCGCGCGTCGTAGATCCCGAGCTCGGGATAGCCGTGGTACGTGCCATCCGAGACGTCGACGAGGAAGTGGTTGATCACCGACGGCGGGATCATGTAGCCCGTGCTCTGGGCGAACATCGCGTTGTAGCCCTGGAAGGCCACGCCGACGACCTTGCCGTCCTGCACGACCGGGCCGCCGCTGTTCCCGGGGTTGATCGCCGCGTCGGTCTGGATCATCAGGTGCGCATCGGCACCCGAGTGGGCGTAGGTCCGGACCTCGATGCGCGAGACGATGCCCTCCGTCACAGAGAGCTTCTCGCCGCCCGTCGGGTATCCGACCGTCTGCACCTTCGAGCGCATGGCGGCGCGCTCACCGATCTCGAGCGGCTTCATGCCCTCGAAGAACGCGGGGTCATCGACCGTGATCATGCCCAGGTCGCAGTCGTGTCCGGCGAAGAGCACGCGCGCGACGAACTTCTTCACCACGTCGGCACGCTTCACGAGGATCCGCTTGGCGTTCGCGACGACGTGCGCGTTCGTCATGATGCGGCCGTCGCCGATGAAGAAGCCGCTGCCCCCCCATCGCTCGGGGCTCGGACGCTGCCAGGGCGTCGCGTAGCTCTCGGACTGACCCACGACGAAGATCTGGATCACGGACGCGCGGTAGGTGTCGAGCTCGCTGGTCGTCTGGTCCGCCTGGCTGGGCACGGTGCCGAGCGCGAGGAGACCGAGGAGAACCAGGAGCGCCGGACCGCGAAGGCGTTTCGTTTGCGGCATGAGCAGGGGCTCCTCCAGGTGAGCGCGCGATCATACGGGCGTCATGAGCGCCCCCGCGCCAATCTCCGGACTCCGTCCGGGGCGCTGGTCACACGCAGCGGCGCGCCGGCGCGCGTACCATCGCCGCCCCCGGAGGCCCTCGCATGCACCCTCGTACCGTCGCGCTCTGTGCTGCCTTGCTCGTCCTCGGCGCCGGATCGGTTCGCGCGGAGGATCCCGCTTCCGGCCATCGCCCGCGGATGGAGCGCGTCGCGACCTACGTGATGAAGCCCGGCGCAGCGGCCGAGATCGTCAGCGTCCAGCAACACACTGCTCGCGCCCTGCTGACGGACGCGAACGCGCGCACCGTCGACCTCATCGACCTCACCGGGCCGACGACACCCAAGCGCATCGCCCGGCACACCCTGCTCGCCACGGACGGCGAGGAGCTCACGTCCGTGGCCTTCCACCCCACGGAGGACTGGTTCCTGGCCGTGCTGCGTGCCGCCGATCCCAAAGCGCCGGGCCGGCTCCTCGCTGTGGGTGCGACGGACGGCGCGCTCCTCGGCTCATACGCCGTGGGGACCGAGCCCGATGCCGTCGCCATCGCACCCGACGGCAAGACCGCCGTCGTGGCCAACGAGGCGGAGACGTACTGGCGCGATCCCGCGACTGGAGCATTCCGGTCGCTCCGGGGTGGCTGCTCGATCGCCGACCTCTCGAACGGGCCCGGGGCGATGACGCTCGTCACGTTCACCCTCAAGGACCAGACCCGGAAGTCCGGCTTCACGAAGGCCGCACACGGGCGCAGCCTCGAACGCGCGATCGATCTGAACGGCGACGGGAGGATCGAGGGCGACGCCGAAACGAAGGCGCTCGTGCGGCTCGACTCGCAGCACCCCATGCACCTGGAGCCCGAGTACGTCGCGTATGCGCCCAACAGCCGGCGCGCGTACGTCACGCTGCAGGAGAACAACGGCGTCATCGTCATCGACGTGGTCAAGAAGCGCGTCATCGCGGCGTGGGGCCTCGGCACGACGACCCACGCCGCCGACACCGACAACGACGGCACGGTGCGCTTCGATCGCAAGATCACGGCACTCCGCGAGCCCGACGGCATCGCGCTCACACCCACCGGCCGCTTCTTCGTCACGGCAGACGAAGGCGACACCGAGCCGAAGGCCGCGAAGAGCAAGGGCAAGACGCTGGTCGGCGGCGGTCGCACGCTGAGCGTCTTCGACGCCCTCACCGGTCGCTTCATCGGCGACACGGGGAACCAGCTCGACCTCGCCGCACACATGCTGAAGACCTACGACGACGACCGCAGCGACAACAAGGGCAGCGAGCCCGAGAACGTCGTCACGTTTCATGCAGCCGGCGTGACCTATGCGGTCGTGGGCCTCGAGCGCGCAGAGGCCCTCGCACTCGTCTCGCTCGCGGACCCGACCAAGCCGCGCGTGGTCGGCGCGTACCGTCTCCGCAAGAAGAGCATCTCTCCGGAGGGGCTGGCCGTGCTGCGTCGCGACGGCGCGATCTACGTGCTGTCGGCGAACGAGATCAGCGGCGACATGACGGTCTTCCGCTTCCGACCGTAGACGCACGCCCCGTGTAGCCTCTGGACCATGTACAAGCGCGCCCCGACGCCTCGCGAGTTCCTGCTCGGCCTGCTGATCGTGGCCGCAGTCGCCGCATGGCACTACTGGGGACCCGAGTCGGAGAAGCCGGATTCCGGCCCGAGCGGGATCCCGCCGGTCCAGGAGCTGCCGTCGACAAATGGCGACGGCGTCGTCGCCGACAACACGCGCACGAAGCCCTACACCCGGCCGAGCGGCGAAGCCGAGGTCCTGAAGGCGTTCCGCGCCAAGCGCTCCGACGTCCAGGTCGAGGTCGAAGGCACGGTCGTCTTCCTCTTCCCCCCCGACCGCGACGACAAACCGCATCAGCGCTTCCTCTTGAAGCTGCCGTCCGGGCACACGCTCAAGATCGCGCACAACCTCAAGTTCTCCGGGCCCATCCCCCTGAAGAAGGGCGACACGGTGCGGCTGTACGGCGAGTACGAGTACAACGCCAAGGGTGGCGTCGTGCACTGGACGCATCGCGACCCGGCCAACCGCCACCCCCACGGCTGGATCCGCCACAAGGGCGAGATCTACCGCTGAGCCGATTCGGCGTGACCGCACGCCTCCCTCGACCGAGGTAGGAGCGACCGCTCACCCGAGGAGGCGTATCATGGTCCCCATGACGGCCATCGAGACGCGTCCCCCCGCCACGGTCGAGGACTACCTCGCGCTACCCGACGACGTGCGCGCCGAGCTCCTCGGCGGCGAGATCGTCTTGAACCCGTCTCCCGACTCCGACCATCAAGCCATCGCGGGCACGATCTACTGGTACATGCGATCGCACGTGCGCTCGACGGGCGGGGGCCGGGTTCGCATCGCGCCGTTCGACATTCACCTCCCCACCGGCCAGGTGGTCCAGCCGGACGTCGTCTTCATCGGCAAGGCGCAGCTGTCCATCGATCTGGGTCCACACGTGAAGGGCGTGCCGGACCTGCTAATCGAAGTGCTGTCGCCCGGCGGCGCGGTTCGGGATCGAATCGTGAAGCGCGACGCCTACGCGCAGAGCGGCGTGCCGGAGTACTGGCTCGTAGACGGGACGACCCGCACCGTGGACGTCTACCGCTTGGAAGCGCGAGGGTATGCCAATCCCCTGGTCCACAAGGTCGGCCATGTGATCACGTCGCGCGTGCTCCCGGACCTCCAGCTGCCGGTCGCAGCCGTGTTCGAGGAGCTCGGGTAGGCGACCTACGGCCACGGCCCCAAAGCACAGCAATGGATCGTCTCGCAGGGGAGGACGCAGGCCAGATCCAGATCGTCGACATCGGGGTCCCGCCGACGTCTCCGCCACCGTCGCTTGCGGCGACGAGGCTTCGACGTCCCGTCAGTCTCGTCCGCCTCCGCCCCGTCGGCCTGCTCGACAGCGCGCGCGCAGGCGCGGAAGCGGCTCCGAACCGCCGCGACGGCGTCGTGCATCGCGTTCTCCCGCAGCGCCTGCAGCGCGAACGCGGAGCACGAAGGCCCCCCGTTCACAGCCGCATGGGCGCAGCGCCATCCCTTGCGCGGCGAGATCCAACGCTGGTAGGCGCGGATGAGGGCCGTGCACACGGCCGTCAGAACGGTGGCGCGATCTCGCGTCATGGGGTGTAGCGCAGCACGATCTCGGTTCCGGGATGGACACCGTCTTGGCTGTCGATGAGTCGATCGGCTTCTCCATTCCAAAGCTCGACCCGGTAGACACCCGCGGGAAGCGCGTACGAGTGGAAGCGCCCGGCACGGGCACCCGGCACTTCGATGGTGAACGCCGTGCCCACGACGCGGACCTGGATGTCCGGGTACACGGCGTAGGGGATGCCCTCGTCTTCCTCCATCGCAGGGGTCATGCCCTTCACCACGATGCTGATCCACTTGCCGCGCTTCAGCTGGATCCTGCCAAGATCGCCAGCCGAGGCCTCCGTCTCGAGCCACGCGTAGCGCGGATCGCCGGCACGCCCGACGTACAGCACGCCTCGCCCCTGCGGGAGCCCGCCGAGCCAGATCCGACTGCGCCCGACAGATTTCTGTTCGAGCAATGTGGGGGCAAACCAGCACGCCCTCAGGCCCGATGCGTCGCCCCCATCGAACGTGGCCTCCAGGGCGTAGCTTCGAGGAACGGTCAGCTCGAGGCCGCGAGCGCCTGCGTCGACGACCACGAGCTCACTGCTTCCCCATCCTTCGAGCAGCGACCCCGAAGCCATCACCCGATAGCGCCCCGGTGCGAGCCCGAGGATGCGGAATTCCCGACCGGCCTCGAGGCCGTCCGCGGGGAACGAGACGCTTCGCACGCGTCGCTCGTCTCCGTCCAGGGACGTGGCGCTCACGGTCACCAGACCGGTTCCACCGTCCTCGGCCTTCACTCGCCCCGCGATGGCCAGCCCCCGCTCGAGGCGTACGCGCACTGTGCCCTCACTCGCGCGGATCCCCCCGATGCGCTGGGAGAGGAATGGCTCCGTGCCGGAGCTCATCTCGACTTCAAGATCCACGATCGCGTCCGGCGGGAGCGAGGGGCACGCGGCGAGCCCCCCCTTGCCAGTCCAGTCCTCTCGCTCAACGGTGCGCCGCCCGTCCTCCGTGTCGAACGAGATGGCCGCCGAAACACGGATGCCCTTCACCGGGGTGCCCCGATCGTCCGTCACCTCGACACTGAGCGTGGCCTCCGGCGGTAGCACGAAGTCGAGCCGCTCATCTCCTGGCACGAGTGTCTTGCTTACGACGGGACGGTCGAGCCGGTTGCTGATGGCATCCATGCGAACCGCCACCCCATCTGGAACGAATACGCGGTACCTGCCGTCCAGGTCCGTGCGCGCCGACATGCCGTGACCGTCCAATCGACCCTCGCCGGTTCGAGGCGGCAGCGACCTGACGAGGACGCCCTCCTCCTCCAGCCCACTCGCGTCGCGGATCACCCCCTGGATCAGCCGGCCTTCGGCCACGCGGATCGTCCCGAGGGAGCGGAGGTCGACGTCGTAGAGCGTCACGCTCAGCAACCCGCGCGCGCGCAGCGAGGCCGCGGGAATGATCGTGACATGGGCACTACTCGGAACGCGATCCGCCGGCGTCCACGCGTCCCCATGCACGACGTCCGATGCGTGGACGCGCTTGCGTGTCCGCGCATCGCGCACATCCCATCGGGCCTTGAACAGACCGCGCCCTGCTGGGTCGACCACTCGAACCCGCACGTCCTCGTCCCCGGGCGACGCACCCCCCACCACGACCGCACCGTCAACCTCCTTGGTTGTCGCTGGGGAGGCGGCATGCGTTGGCCGGGCGTCGACGGAAGGCCTGCGCCCGACCAGGCCGGCGTTCGGATCCCGCTCTGCTTGGGAGTGGGGATCGACGGCCTCGAGCGTGTCGTCATCGAACAGCGTCAGCGCGAACCAGGCACCGAGGCCGAGGAGCAGCAGGACGCCCAGCGTGATCCCCACCTCGCGCATAAGCAGAGTCTATCCACCCACAACGGGCGCGCGGGTGATAGACCCGCCTTCGTGAGCGAGCTGCTGCTGCGCGTGGCCGAGCCGGAGGACGCCGAGGCGATCCACGCGATCTATGCGCCCATCGTGCGTGAGACGGTGATCAGCTTCGAGTACGAGGTGCCGACCGCGGACGAGCTCGCCGGCCGCATGGCGAACGTGCTCGCACAGCACCCCTACCTCGTGGCGGAGCGTGGTGGGGAGATCGCGGGCTACGCCTACGCCACGACGTTTCGCGGTCGGACCGCGTACCAGTGGGGTGCGGAGACGTCGGTCTACGTCGCGGAGGCGCATCGGCGGCGCGGTATCGCCCGCGCGCTCTACGCGGCGGTGCTCGAGTTGTTGCAGCTCCAGGGCTATCGCGTCGCGTGGGCCGGGATCACGCTGCCCAACGATGTCAGCGTCGCGGCGCACGAGGCCATGGGCTTCGTTCCGGTCGGGCGCTTCGAGGGTGCGGGCTTCAAGCACGGCGGCTGGTACGACGTCGGCTTCTGGCGCCTGCCTCTCGGCACGCAGGATGAGCCGCCGAGCGAGGCGCCCTCTTCGATACGAGCGCTCGCTACCTCGGCGGCGTGGCCCGCGACCATCGGGCGTCCGGCCGCCTGGATGCCGAACCCCTAGCGGACGGCGAAGTTGCCGTGGTTGTCGGACGCGAGGGCGCGCATCAGCCCGGCACCGGGCGCGCCCTTGGGCGCCACCGCGTGGATGCGGACGATCCCGTGCGGGTTCCACTGGCGGACCCAGTGGCGCAGCTGGTGCGAGCTCTGCATGCCCGGATCGTCCACGCCATACCAGGTCGGCTCCCCGTCGGTGAGCACCACGAGGGTGTCGACGGGCGGCTCGACGCCTTCGTGCGGCGCGCGGCGTGCCTGGCGCAACGCCGTGCGCAGCGCGCCCCAGAGGCACGTGTTCCCCTCGGTACCGAGCTCGGCGAGCCAGGCGAGTGCCGCCTCGCGGTTGTCCGGCGTTGCCGGCTGCAGCGTGGGCTGCCACGAGCGCACGGCCGTGTTGAACGCGATGACGCCGAACGTCGCATCCGATGGCAACAGGCGCAGCGCCTGCGCCAGCTCGGCCCGCGCCACCTCGATGCGCGACGCCGACGTCTCCCCTTCCTTCGCGCCCTCGACGGGCTCCTTCATCGAGGTCGAGAGATCCAGCAGGAAGAGCACCCGTTCGCTCTCGACGTCGATGCCGTAGAAGGTCGAACGCGGTGTGTCGCTGGGTGCGCTGCCGGGACCGGCCTCGGGTCGGTCCGCGTCGAGCCATCGTTGCCAGGTGACGGGATCGGGTTCGGCCTTGTGGCCGGTCAGGACGGCCAGGGCCTTGCCGATGGCGGCGCGCTCACGCCGGCTCGCGCGCTCGAGGTTGCCGATGAGCATCGGCACTGTCTCGCGCATGCGGTGGGCCGTGACGATGTGCGTCGCACGCACGCGCACGTCCCAGCTCGGATCGACGAGCCCTTGATGGACGAGCTCCGACGGACCCTCCGGACGCTCGTTCAGCGCGTCGTAGGCCGCCACGCGCACGCGCGTGTCGCGCTCGCGCTTCGGGTCGAGCGTCCGACGCAGCGCCATCGCCACCGCGGCACGCGGCGCCGCCCCCGCCGGACGACCGAAGAGCCAGCCGGCGAGACGCGCCGCAACGACGCGAGCATACGGATTCGCCGCAGCCCCACCTGCGCGGTGGAGCAACGGCCGCCATGCCCCCGCGTCCTGCTGCGCCAGACGCCACGCCGTGTCCGTGACGAGCAGTTCCAGGGCATAGCGCGTCTCACCGTCCTGCGCATTCATGATCTCGATCAGGGGCTCGGCGTGCGCCGTGGTGTGCGGCATCGGCGCCGAGAGCCCGGGCTCGATCTGCGCCCATCGCTCGAGCCGCGCCTCGTGGCGCTGCTGGAGCTCATCCGCCATGCGCAGCACGGCGTCGCGGATCGCACGCCACGCGGCCGGCGTGCCCAGGCGGAACCAGCGATCGAGCGTCTCGCGCTTCGCACCGACCTCCCCCCACACCTCGAACACCGCGGCGTCGCCGAGCGCATCCTGCGCGTCCTTGCGAAGCCGGCTCGTCGCATCCGCGCGGTCGGCGCGGCGGGCGACCCAGCGGATGGCGTCCAGCACCATGGCTTCGCGCCCCTTCGTCTGCTCGGGGTGCGGGCTGAACGCGATCACACGGCCGTCGCCGAACGCACCGCCGAAGATCGCGGGCGAGTCCTTCATGATGCCCTTCGGCGTGCCGTTCGCCGCGACCTCCTCGCGGAAGTACGCGAGCGGCTCCATGCCCGGGATCGACTTCGTCTCGCTCGGGCCGATCACGGGACCGTTGTGATAGAGGATCTTCACGGGCGCCTCGAGCTCGCCGAAGATCTCGCGCCCCTTGTCGGTGAGCTCCACGTCCAGCTTCCCGCGGCCCCGTGCCCAGCGCGACGAGAGCGTCTTCGCGCGGACCACCTTGAGGCCCCACGTGTAGCCATCGAGCGCGAGGTAGGCGCCTGCGCAGATCCCCACGTACCCGCCGCCGCCGTCGATGAATGCGCGCACGCGCTCGCGACCGGCCGCGTCGATGTTGCGTCCCTGCTTGCTGCCGAGGCCGCCGGGGAAGAGCAGCACGTCGCACGCGAAGATGCCGCCGGAGCGGACCTCCTCCGGTCCGATGCGCACTGCCTCGATGCCCTCGGCTTCGGCGAGCTGGCGCGTCAGCTTGGGAACGCCGGGACCGGACGCACCGAGGCTGTCATAGAGCCCTACCAGGATCTTGCTGCCTTCGGTCGCGCGCACGCCGTCGGGCGGCGTCTCGGGCGACAGCATGCCCAGGTGCACGAGCAGACGATGCACGGCATGGCGATGCTGGCGCACGCGACGCGAGCGCGCCTGCCCCTTCGTCGTGGTCTCGACGATGAAGGAACGCGCGCCGAGGTGCTCGTGCGCGGCCCGCGCGAGACTGCCGTTGATCGGCTGACGTAGCGGGACCCAGTGCCAGGTCGGCCCTTGGATGATCGTGTTGACGGCGCGCACCATCAGCTCGGCGGCGACACGCGTGCGCGCGCCGTACGTGTGGATCACCGTGCTGCCGACGCTCTTCGGATTGCGGATGCGGAAGTCGGAGCCCTCGTGCAGGTCGACAACCCAATCCGGCTGCAGTTCGACAGCGAGCTTCCACAGGGCCGTCGACCGCTCGCCGCGCGGTCCTTCCTCGCGTCCGGCGCGGGGGAAGTTGCGGTTGAGGTCACCGAGCTCCTTCGCCACGCCCGGGGTGCGGCGCCTGCCTGCGGCCAGCGCGCTGACGTTCGCGCGCGGCACGATCACCAGCCGCCCCGCACGCAGCGGCCAGTGGCGGATCTGCTCGGCGGCCAGGGCACCCGCCGGCTCGTCGCCGTGGACGCCGCCGACGAGGAGGATCGTCGGGCCGTCCGCCTTGCCGCGAAGGTCATGGACCGGCGTGGCCCACGGCGTTCCCTCCCCGATCACGTCGGGAACGGTCGGCTCGCCTCCGACGACGGGCCGCGGCGCGAGCGCGAAGGTCGCGAGGACCAGCAGCAGCCAACCGTTGCGGATCCAGGGATGCCGCCGCATGAACACGCCTCCGCGCCCGAGCGCACCACCTTACGCCAGGCGAGGGCGCCCACAGCGGACTCGGACAAACCGAAACCCTGCTGGAGCCGGCCCCGTCAGGACTGTGACCCCTCGAAGGAAGCCCCCGTGCGCAGTAAGTGGATCTGGATCCTGATCGTCGCCGCCGCCTTCATCTTCGGCGTGCGCATGCTGCCGATCAGCGAATGGAGCACGGCGTTCGTCGCATGGGCCCAGGGAACCGGGATCTGGGGCCCCATCGTGCTCTCGGCGGCCTACATCCCGGCGACGCTCCTCTTCGTGCCCGGTTCGATCCTCACGATCGGCGCCGGCTACGCCTTCGGCATCGTCGTCGGCACGGCGCTCGTGTCGATCGGCAGCGTGCTCGGCACCAACATGGCGTTCCTCCTCGGGCGCACGCTGTTCCGCAAGCGCATCGAGCAGAGAATCGCGAACAGCCCGAAGCTGAAGGCCCTCGACGAGGCCGTCGCCAAGGACGGGTTCAAGATCGTGCTGCTGATGCGGCTCTCGCCGGCGTTCCCCTACAACCTCATGGGCTACGTCTTCGGCGTCACCAAGGTCGGCTTCAAGGACCACTTCTTCGCCAGCTGGATCGGGATGTTCCCGGGCACCGTCATGTACGTGTATCTCGGCTGCGCCGCGCAGAACCTCACCGAGCTCGCCGCGGGTCAGACCGGCGGGCGCACGACGGCGGAGTGGATCGTCTTCGCGCTCGGTCTCGTCGCCACGATCGCGGTGACGGTGGTCGTCACGAAGGTGGCACGCCGCGCGATCCGCGACGCCGCGCCGGCCCTCGCCGACGACGAGGACGACGACGCCACCGCGCTGCGTCTCGAGGCCGAGCCCGCCTAGCGAGGGCCCGTCGGCCCGGAGGTCCCCATGCCCGTCACGCTGCTCCCGCAGGACACGCACAACCAGGCCCTGGTGGACCACGTCCACCCGGCCGACTGGCAGAACCCGACACCGCAGTCGCGCTATCACCTCGTGGTGATCGGCGGCGGGACGGCCGGTCTCGTCTCCGCCGCGGGCGCGGCCGGGCTCGGCGCCAAGGTTGCGCTCATCGAACGCCATCTCCTCGGCGGCGACTGCCTCAACACGGGCTGCGTGCCGAGCAAGGCGATCATCCGCAGCGCGAAGGCCGCGCACGAGGCGCGGAACGCCGGCGCGTTCGGCGTGCCGGCCGCGACCCCCGCGCGAGCCGACTTCGGGATGGTGATGGAGCAGATGCGCGCCTTGCGCTCGGGCATCGCACACCACGACTCGGCGCAGCGGTTCAAGGACCTGGGCGTCGACGTCTTCCTCGGCGACGCGACGTTCACCGGGCCGGACACGATCCAGGTCGACGGCGAGACGCTGCGTTTCAAGAAGGCCGTCATCGCCACGGGTGCGCGCGCGAGCGTGCCCCCCATTCCCGGCATCGAGGAGGTCGACTACCTGACCAACGAAGCGCTCTGGTCGCTCACGGAGCTGCCCGACCGGCTGCTCGTGGTCGGGGCGGGCCCGATCGGCGTCGAGATGGCGCAGTCGTTCGCGCGGCTCGGGAGCGAGGTGACGCTCGTGGACATGGCCGACCGCGTGATGCCGCGCGAGTCGGAGGATGCGAGCCGCATCGTAGGCCGCGCGCTCGAGCGCGACGGCGTCCGGCTGCTGCTCGGCTCGACGGATCTCGCGTTCGAGCAAAAGGACGGCGCCGCGCGCGCAACGCTCACGTCAGGCGGGGCGGCCCACGAGGTCCTGGCCGACACGGTGCTCCTCGCGGCCGGCCGCAAGCCCAATGTGGAAGGCATGGGACTCGAGGCGGCGGGCGTGCGCTACGACGCGCGCGCCGGCATCGAAGTCGACGATGCGCTGCGTAGCTCCAACAAGCGCATCTTCGCGTGCGGCGACGTGGCCGGCCGGTTCCAGTTCACGCACACGGCGGACGCCGAGGCGCGCATCGTCATCCGCAACGCCCTGTTCGGGATCCTGCCCAAGCAGAAGGCGTCGAGCCTGGTCGTGCCGTGGGTCACGTACAGCGATCCCGAGGTGGCCCACGTGGGTGTGAATCCCGGCGAGGGCGTGGACGTGGACACGTTCCGCGTCGAGCTCGACACGGTGGACCGCGCCATCCTCGATCGCGACACGGACGGGTTCCTCGAGGTCCATCTGGCCAAGGGCAGCGACACGATCGTCGGCGCGACGATGGTCTCGCGCCACGCCGGCGAGACGATCAGCGAGCTCACGACGGCCATGGTGCACAAGATCGGCCTGGGCAAGCTGGCCTCGGTGATCCACCCGTACCCAACGCAGGCCGAGGCGATCAAGAAGGCAGCCGACGCCTACAACCGCACGCGCCTGACGCCCTTCGCTGCGAAGCTCCTGCGCTTCCTCATGGGCAAGGCCTGAGCAGGCGGCGGCCGCGGCGCCGGCTCCGCGACCGCCCCCCATCGCGCTACGAACGCTGCGGGATCGTCTCCCAAGCGCGCAATGTCGCGAGCATCTTGGTGCACTCCTTCACCGCCCGCGAACGAACGGCCTTGCCGACACCGATGTGCTCACAGCGGATCGTGTAGCGATGGACGCCGACCTTGAAGAAGAGCAGACAGACCGTCACCTCCTGGCCGTCGCGCTTGGCGTCCGCCATGGCGTAGTGCACGTCCAGATCCGCGACCTTGCGATCACGGACGTCCGGCGTGTCGCCGAGCAGCGCGCGGTGGCGACGCTTCCAAGCCGCCAGATCGCGCGCTTCGTCGAACTTGCTGTAGTGGCGCTCGAGCGTCATCGAGGCGTTCCACTGTCCGCGCTTGTCGTGGCGCAGGAAGCGGATGAGCGAGCCGCGGGACGTCGTGTGCACGGGGCCGGCGTTCAGCCGGCGGAAGCCCTTGGGGGCCTCGAACCCGAGTCGCGTCTCGAGGTTCTCCGGTGTGACCGAGGTCAGCTTCACGCTGCCCGTGCCCTTCGGCAGCCGGCGCTTGATCGTCAGCGCGAGGCCGTCGAGGAACGCACTCGTGCGATCGTCGTTGGCGAAGTGCACGCGCAGCGTGACAAGCCAGTCGTCGACCACGAAGCCGAAGACGTTGACGTGGTACTCCTCGGCGCGGCCCTCCTTGGGCTGCCAGCGCACGCCGAGGTCCGCGAAGTAGGTCTTCACCTTCTTGCGACCGGCACGCAGGTGCTTCTGGAAGCGAACCGGGCCGGGCTCGACGACGACCTCGAAGCCGCCCTTGCGATACAGGCCGCCGAGGCGGGCCAGGTAGTCGGCGAACCAGCCCGCGCCCGGGTGCTTTGCGCGGCCGACCGACTCAGGGACCGGCACATCGCGCAGATCACGAACCGCCAGGAACGCCTGGCTGTGCCAGCCCGTCGCACGGGCGTCGTGGATGTACTTGAACGCGGTGCTGTACTTGACGTCGCGCTCGATCCGGCCGAGCACGCGATCGTCGCCGTATTGCCAGACCCCCGCGCCCGTCCGATGCACGAGCGTGAGCGGCTTGCCCGGCTCACGGGCCAGGTCGTAGACGTTGGTGATCCGGCCGTCGGGCTCGTTCTTGGCGGCTGCCGGCGCGGCAAGCAGCAGAAGCAGAGCGATCAGGGGAATCGTGGTGCGAAGCATGGGGATCTCCTCCAGGGCTCGAGGGGCGAGCCCGTGGCGTGCCGATCCCCCTCAACCCCGCACGGCGGCGGAGCCCGGACAGGAAATCCGAAATGCGCCATCGGCCCCGGATCGATGCAGGTCGCGGGGCCGCGGCGACGACAGCGGAGGCTATTTGGCGCCGGACGCCGCGCGACGCACGTAGGTCAGCTCCACGTTCTGGACGGGGCCGTCCGGCGTCTCCATGAACCCCTCGAAGACGTAGAGGTCCTTGCCCTTGAAGTGCAGCACGTCCTTGGACTTGATCGGCCCCGCGTGCCCTTGCCACTCGCCGCGGAAGGTCACGACGGTCCCGTCCTTCGAGATGCTGCCCTCTGCCATGTAGATGCCCGAGCTGCCCGAGTCGATCCACATGTTCTGGAAGGCCTTCTTGCGGTTGTCGTGGGCCATGATGCCGATCCCGTCGAAGGGCATCCCCCCGAAGTCGCCGCGGTAGTTCATCATCAGATAGCGCCCGCCGAAGAGCATCTTGTTCGTTGCGGACGCGTTCGACTCCCTGACCTTGCCGTCCGCGCCGAACATCTTGACCTTGACGTCCCAGTCGCCGGCCAGGCGCGCGAGCAAAGCCTGGTTGGGGCCGGGCTTGTGTACGGCGGACATCGCCTCCATCGAGTCCGCGTCGTCCTTCGGCTCCTCCTCCGCGATCGCCGCATGGCCGAACCAACCGACGGCAAGCGCCAGGATCAACACGCCCGGGAACATCGCTCTACGCATCCTGCATCTCCTTCGGCGCACGCGGCGCCGCACGACTCGACCAAATGCGGACGCATGGTAATGCCAACGGGGTTGCCCCCTTTCGAGTGGTGCCGCTGCGGCCTACGATTCAGGGAGGGAGGAGACAGAGGGAGTCCATGCGGCGCACCCCGCATCGCCGTTCACGCCTGTCTGGCCGGCCCACCCCCATCGGGTGCGGGCTCCTCCTGCTGCTCGGGCTGCTCCTCGTCCCGGCCTCCGCGGAGGCACAAGAGCCGATCGAGACTCGTTTGGAGCAAGCGTGGCGCTGGCGCGAGCTGCGTCCCCCGCCGGGCTCGGAGCGCATCGTCCGGATCGCTCCGGCCGAAGGCGGGGGTCTGCTGGCCGTCTCGACCAACCAGATCGCTCGATACGACGGCCATGACTGGACCCCGCTCGTCGAGGACCTCGCGTGGGGCGACTTCGACGGCCGCTTCGTGGAGGGGATCCCCGGCGGACTGCTCGCCTACGACGGTCGCGAGCTCTGGACCCTCGACAGCGAAGGCAAGCGCCGCACCTTGCTCGAGGGCGACACCACGAGCGTCAAGCCCCACGGCAAGGCCTGGAGCACGGGTGGTTTGCCCCTGCTCATCGTGAACGGGCGCGTCGTCCGGGCGACACTGACCGAGCTCGTGGACGTGGCGCCCAAGCCCCTCGACATCTTTGTCTCAGCGGACGTCGACGACGAGGGACGCGTCTGGATCTCGACGCCGAAGGGGCCCTTCGTCTACGCCGGCGAGCGCTGGCGCGCCGTGCCGACGGACATGGGCAACAGCGCCCATCTGACGTTCGCACGCGTTCGCTGCATCGGCAGAGAGACCTGGTTCCTGGCCGCACCGACCTCCGGCCACAACCACGTCGTCCGTGTGCAGGCCGGTGCCACGGAGGGCCGCATCTCGCGCCAGATCCGCGGGCCCATCTGGGACGCCGTCGAGATCCCGGGCATCGGGCTCGTCGCGGCATCGGGTGCGTCCGGCCTCAGCGTGCTGCGTGATGCCACGTGGCACACGGTACGCCTGCCGATCGAACGGCGCGAACAGCTGCGCGGGCTCACCTATCTGCCGTCCGGCCATCTCGTATGCCGAACGGTCTCGGGGCGCCTCTTCAGCTGCGACCTGCGCTCGGACCGCTGGCGCCGCTTCATGCCGGGCGACGAGACGATCTACGCCAACGTGCTCGAGATCGCGCCCTCGCGCGCCGGCGGGTTCTGGGTGGCCACCGACTCCGCGCTCTATCGCTTCGAGGACGGTCGGTTCACGCAGCGGATCACCGAAGCCGCCGGCGTCGAGCTGCGCGTCATCACCACCATCTTCGAGGACGAGCGAGGCCACGTCTGGGTCGGCAGCGGCTCGGAGTTCGGCGGTACGTTGCGCTTCGACGGGACGACCTGGCACCGCCATGAGGAGCCCGAGGGGATCGGCGCGTTCTGCGTCCACGCGATCCGTCCGGGCAAGGACGGCGCGATCTGGTTCCTCCTCCTGGGCCCCCCCGGCGTCCGCTCCGAGGGCGGCGGCGCCGCGCGATTCCAAGACGGCGGCTGGCGGCGCTTCGGTCGCGCCGACGGTCTTCCGGGCATGCGGACGTACGACTTCGCCGTCACGGACACGGGCCGCCAATACATCGCGACGAACGAGGGACTGGGGCGGTTCTCGAACGATCGGTTCGAGCGCGTGGACGTGCTGGGCGCCCTGACGACCAAGCGGCTGCACGTCGCCGGCGACGGGACGCTCTGGGTCGGCCAGGGCAGCGATCCCAGCCGCGTCGTCCAAGACGGCGCGCAACGTGTCGCTATCAAGCGGCTGATCGACTTCTCGGCCGCGGCGGACTTCGATGAGGACGCCGAAGGCCGACTCTGGTACGCCGCGCAGGGTGGCCTATACCTCTCCAACGCGTCCCTCGAGCACGAGGTGACACGCGAGCCGGGGGCCCCCGTGCGTTCGTTCTGGCCGATCCTGCGCGGGGCAGGCGATGCCCTCTGGCTGGGCGGTTCGGGCAAGGGGCTCGTTCGCTTCGTGCCCGATGACACGCACGCACCTGCCATCCTGGTCGCGAATGCCCTGTACGGCGAAGCGCGTACGGCGGTCACGGTGCGCTGGCGCGGGGCCGACTTCTGGAACGTCACGCCGACCAACAGCTTGCGCTACCAGTGGCGCCTCGGCGGCGGCCCGTGGTCCGCGCCGAGCACGAAGACGGAAGTCGTGCTCACGGACCTCACGCCGGGCGATCACACGGTCGACGTCCGCGCCTGGGATCTCTACGGCAACGTCGCCAGCGTCCCGGCGGCCATCCCCTTCACCATCGAGGCGCCGTGGTACACGCGCGCCGCGTTCCTCTTGCCCCTGCTCGGCGCGATCCTGCTCTTCGGCACTGGGCTGTGGTTCATCCAACGCCAGCGGAGCGCGCAGCGCGAGGCACGTGAAGGCGCTGCGCGCTATGCCCGAGACCTCATGCAGCGCGCCAACGTGCTGCTCGGGAGCGCGGACAACAACGGCACGATCGTCTACATCGGGCCGCGCTTCTTCCGCGACTTCTGTCCGCACTCGCTGGAACGCGTCCAGGCCGAGCCGAGCCTCTTGCTCGGGCTCGTCCATCCCGACGACGTGGACGACGCCGTCGCGTACTGGCGCGGCAAGGGCGAGGGCGGCACGCGCTCGGGCGAGTTCCGCGTGCGTCACAAGAACGGAGAGTACCGCTGGGTCCTCGTGATGGCCGGTCGACGCTCCCAGGACGGCGGCGCAGGCGACGGCTGGGACTTCGTGGGCGCCGACATCACGGACGTGAAGCGCGCGCAGGAGGAGCGCTCGGAGCTGGAGCGCCAGATCCAGGAGACCCAGAAGCTCGAGAGCCTGGGCGTCCTCGCGGGCGGCATCGCCCACGACTTCAACAACCTGCTCACGAGCATCCTCGCGAACGCCAGCATGGCGCTGCGCGACTCCGGGCCCGAGTCGCCCGTGCGCGAGTATCTGCGGCAGATCGAGACGGGGGCGGTGCGCGCATCCGGCCTGACCCAGCAGATGCTCGCCTACTCCGGCAAGGGTCGTTTCGTCGTCGAGGCGATCGATGTCTCGGCGCTCGTCGAGGAGATGACGCATCTTCTCAAGGCGTCCATCTCCAAGAACGTCGCCCTGCGCTACGACCTCGCGGCGGGGCTTCCCGCCGTCATGGCGGACGCGACGCAGATCCGCCAGGTCGTGATGAACCTGATCACGAACGCGTCGGAAGCGCTCGAGGACAAGCCGGGCATCGTCAGCATCACGACCGGGCTGCAGCAGGCCGACGAGGCCTATCTCGCGCAGACCTACTTCGGCAACGACATCCAGCCGGGCAGCTACGTCTTCGTCGAGGTCTCGGACACCGGCGTCGGCATGGACAAGGAAGCCCAAGCCAAGCTCTTCGATCCGTTCTTCACGACGAAGGCAACGGGCCGTGGCCTCGGCCTGTCGGCGGTGCTCGGCATCGTCCGCGGCCACAAGGGCACGCTCAAGCTGTACAGCGAGGTCGGCAAGGGCACCTCGGTGAAGGTGCTCTTCCCCGCGAGCGAAGAGTCGATCGAACCGGAGCGCGAGGATCCCGAGATCGCGTCATGGCGCGCCGAGGGGACGGTCCTGGTCGTCGACGACGAAGAGGGCGTGCGCCTCGTGCTCGAGACCGTGCTCGGTACGGCGGGCTTCGACGTGCTGACGGCCGACGACGGCGCCCAGGGAGTCAAGGCCTTCAAGCAGCACCAAGACGAGATCGTCCTCGTACTGCTCGACATGACGATGCCGCGCATGGACGGCGAGGCCGCCTTCCGCGAGCTGCGCCAGCTCAAGCCCGACGTGCGCGCCATCCTCATGAGCGGCTACAACGCGCAAGACGCTACGTCGCGCTTCGCCGGCAAGGGCTTGGCTGGGTTCATCCAGAAGCCGTTCCGCCCCCAGGACCTCATCCAGAAGATCCGCGACGTGCTGTCGAGCCCGCTGCCCACCGACGTCTAGTCGTTGTGGTCCCCTACTTGCGCCGGAAGTAGTACATCGGATCGTTGCCCTTCGCATCGGGCACCCCGACGAGCGTATCGCCCTCCAGGCGCAGGCGGAGCAGCTCGGCGTCAGAGGGCACCTCGGGGATCGGCTTGCCGTCCATGGTCGTCGGACGGAACTCGAACACCTCACCGAGCTGGCGCCACGTGCCCCCCGTCGTGTGCTCCTCGCCGCTCGGCCGGGTCACCGCCGTGCGCCACGTGCCGTCGGCTGACACGGTCAGGTCGAGGTCGCCCGTGTCGATGCGTTCGAATCGCGCCGTGAGGCGCTGTTCAGCCGCCTCGCGTTCCTCGGGCGACATCGCCGGCAGATCGGCGTCGAGCCGCGTGCGGTAGATGCTCTTGAGACGCGCCTTGTCGAGGGTCCAGGTGTCGACGACCCCCTCGGCATCACCGCATCCCGAGAGCCCAACCGAGAGCAGCACCAGCAAGACGGTCAATCTGGACATGCGCGCATTCCAGCAGACCCAGGGCAACAGAGCAATCCGCCCACAGGCTCGTACCCTCGTGTGCCGATGAGGGGGGTGTGGGACCGAAGGACGCCAGGGGTCCGATGCCCGAGGAACCGAGCTTCGATGCCGCAGCCGCGATCGCCCGCCTGGGCGGAGACGTGGCCCTGTTCCGTCGCATCGGCGCGATGTTCCTCGCGCAGCAGGAGACGCTGCTCGGTGCCGTTCGCGTGGCAGCAGAGACGGCGAACGCCGAGGCGCTCGAGCGCACTGCCCACGCCCTGAAGGGTGCCGTCGCGAACTTCGGTGCGGAAGGCGTGCAGGCTGCGGCGGAGGTCCTCGAGCAGCGCGGCCGTGCCGGCGAGCTCTCCGATCTGGGCGCGGACCTCGACACGCTCGAAGCGAACCTCACCCAGTTCGCAGCCGAGCTCACCACGCACGTCGACGTCGACGAGTAAGCGCGCCTCGATTTCGGCGCTGACGTTCTCGGCGACATGCGTTCCAAGGAGTGGCCCCACCCCCGCAGGGAAGGAACCCCCATGTTGCGCCCGCTCCTGTGCGCCGCCTTGCTCCTCTCACTCGCCGTGCCTGCTCTCGCCGCCGAGGCCCCCACCACCCGGACAGCCGAGCTGCAGCGCTTGAGCAAGCTCGCCCTGACCCACCAGGCCGCCGATCGTCCCTCCGAGGCGCGGAAGGCCTTCGAGCAGATCCTCTGGATCGACCCGGATCACGCGCTCGCCCGACGCGCGCTCGGCTACGTCCGCCAGGGCACCACGTGGGTGCAGCCCGCACGGCCCGACAACGCCAAGCGGGCGGTCGCGAAGCCCTCCGCCGCATCGCTCTGGCGCGCCCTGCGACTCGCGCCGCGCGCCGCCGACCGCGCGGACGCAGCCCGCGCCCTCGACGCGTTCAAGGACGGCGAGACCGTCCGCCGCCTGCGCCATGCGGCGATGGCGGATCGCGTCGCGCAGGTGCGCCACGCGGCCATCGATGCGCTGGGCCGCATCGACCGCCGCAAAGCAACGCATGCGTTCGGCGACCTGCTGCGTTCCTCGTCGCGCGAGACACGCATCCGCGCAGTCGAGGCGCTCGGGCGCCTGGGTGAGGAGCTCGCAGCCGCGTACGTCCTCTATCGCTGGGAGTCGGTCGGCGGCCGCAGCCCGCGCGCCTACTTCATGACGGCCGGCCAGCGCAGCTACATCCAGGACTTCGACACGGAGGTGGCCTCCACCAGCTTCATCGCCGACCCGATCGTGGGCGTCATCCAGGAAGGCACGGCGATCGACGCGACGGTGCTGAGCACGTACCGCTCGATCACGACGGTGGAGCGTGCCGCCTACGTCGGCGCCCTCGAGAAGATCAGCGGCCGGAAGCTCGGCAACGACGCCAAGGCCTGGCGCCGCTGGTTCATCGAAGCCCGCCGGGAGGCACGAAAGAAGAACGCCAAGTAGGGCTGTCTGCTGCGGACGTGCCTTCGGATTCTCCGGTCAGACCCCCGGAGAAGCCCCATGTCCCGCATCCTCAGCATCGCCCTGCTCGCCCTCGGTGGGCTCTTCGCGCTCGTCGCCTTCGCCTCGCTCGGCCAGCTCTCGAGCGGCTACAACCCGGAATGGGCGACTGCCTCGATCGCGGACCTGGAAGCGGACCGCGCGCCCGAAGCGGACTTCGTGCGGATCCGCGACGGCCTCCTCTTCTGGCCGGCGATGCTCGTCTCGTACGAAGAGCACATGCGCACCAAGGAGACGCGCGAGAAAGGCGTCTACGTGCCGCTCGTGAGCAAGCGCCACGGGGACGAGCTGGTTCGCCAGCTGCTCGAGGACGGCGCGGCCGACTTCTCGGGCGTCCGGGCCTACGTCTTCCTGAGCCAGGAGCGCATGGAGGACGAGTTCGACGGTGCGACCTCGATGGAGGAGATCGGCGCAAACATGACGCCGTACGCCGTCGAGGGCCTGATCAAACCGGCCTCGGAACTGCCGTCCCACGTGGCGCAGTACCTCGCAGTGGAGTTCATGAGCGTCCGCCAGAGCGGGCTCGCCTACGTGAGTCAGGGCGTCGAGCCGGTCACGGTGTCGTCGGCCATCGTGTCCGGCATCCTGGGGTTCCTGCTGCTGCTTGCGGGGCTCCGCCTGCGCCGTCACGCTCGTGCCGAGCGCAAGCGCGCGACACACGACGCCCTCTTCCCGTCGATCGACCCGCGCCTCGCCGCTACGGCAGCACCCTCTGCATCGTGAGCTGGGTGTAGCGTCGCTCGAAGCCCATGGCTTCGTTCAGCGCGAGCATCGGGTTGGCGACCTCGTTGAGCGTGTGGATCCAGCGATAGCCGTTCTCGCGCGCATGCGCGATCGACGCGAGCTTGAGCGCCGTCGCCACGCCGCGGCGACGATGCGGGCGCAGTACACCCGTGAGCCCGGCGAAGATGGCATCGTCGACCTCGGCGATCGAGCACGTGCGGCTCGTGCCGACGAACGCGCCATCGGGATCCATGGCGAGGAACGTGGAGTCGAGCTGGAACTTGTGCGGCACCGCGAGGTCGCGCACGAAGTCCTCGAACGCACGCGGCCGGAAGCCGCCGAGCATGGGCACGTCCGCCAGGATGGCGCCGTCGAGCTCCCAGTAGGCCCGCTTCCACGCGTCCCCCTCCTCGGCGAGCGCCGCCGCGCTGGTGAGCCGGTACCCCGCGTGGGCGACGCGGATGGCCCGCTCGGCGAAAGGTCCGGCATCGAAGGCGGGTACGTCGAGGCGGCTGAAGGCGGTCTGCTCGTCCGCGCTGTAGCCACGCTGTTCGAAGAACGCGACGGCCCAGGGCCGCGTATCGCGCACGAACGCGATCAGCGTCTTCGGGTTCCGCGGCGCGAGCTCCGCCATGACCGCGTCGTGCACGCGCGCCAGCGCCTCGGGGCCCTCCGCATCGGGTCGGGCGAACATCGACAGCTCATACGTGCCCGGATCGCCGTAGATGGGATCGCTGAACTCGCCGGCGGCGACGAGCGTGTCGCCCCGGTACGCGACGAATCGCGGAGCCGGCCCGTCGGCGTGGTCGGCCTCGTCGACCGTGGCCCAGATGCGCCCGACCCGCGGCCATTCCGGCTCCAGGGCGGTCCAGAGCGTCGCCAGATCCTCGTAGGCCGAGGCGCTGGGCTCGAAGCGGCGGATCGAGAGAGCGGACATGCGGGGAGCGTAGCCGCGGCAGGGCATTCCGTGACGATTCGAGGCCCGCCCGGGCGTCGTGATAGCGTCGAATCCTCGGAGAGCCCGATGATGCGCCGTCTGCCCCTGCTCCTGATTCCGTTCGCGTTCCTCGCCCTCGCGCCCTTGATGAGCGAGCGCCCGGTGAGCGCCGACGAGCCCGCGGAGGCGCCCTTCATTCCGTCGGCAGAGCGCGGCCGCAAGCACCTGCTCGAGACGCCCTACGTGCCGTGGCACTTCGACACCGAGACGTTCGAGAACCTCTGGAAGTCGTGGCCCGAACCCCTCCGCGCTGAGGCGGAGAAGGCCTCGCCCGAGCAGCGCCGGCGCATGACGTTCACCCGCTACGGGTTCACGGCGAGATCGGGCGACGAGAGCGGGCTGCCCGAGCAGTACAGCATCGACAAGGAGGGCCGGTGGGCGGTCAGCTGCCTTGCCTGCCACAGCGGCCAGGTGGGCGGACAACGGATCGAAGGCCTTCCCAACGCGCACCTCGCGCTCCAGACCCTCGCCGAGGACGTGCTCGCGACGAAGAAGCTCCTGAAGAAGCCGATGCGCATCTACGACCTCGGTACGGCCAGCGGCCAGATCCCGCTCGGTACGACGGTAGGCACGACGAACGCCGTCGTGTTCAGCATCGCGCTCCTGCAGTACCGCGACAAGGACCTCAACGTCGTGCCGCCGCGCAGTCGCCTCCGGTTCCCCCACCACGACCTCGACGCGCCGCCCTGGTGGCACTTCAAGAAGCGCACGCACCTCTACATCGACGGCTTCGCGAAGAAGGGCCATCGCGAGCTGATGCAGTTCATGCTCGTCCCGCAGAACGGTCGCGACAAGGTGCTCGAGGCCGAGAACGACTTCCGCGACATCAAGGCCTACCTCGAGACGATCGAGGCCCCGAAGTGGCCGCACGACATCGACACCGTCCTGGCCAAGAAGGGCGAGGGCATCTTCGCCAAGCACTGCGCGAGCTGCCATGGCACCTACGGCGAGCGCCCGACCTATCCGGACAAGATCGTGCCCATCGACGTCGTTGGCACCGACCGGCTCCGTCTCGACGCCATCACCGTCGAGGAACGGACCATCTACAGCGGGAGCTGGTTCACCAACTACGACCCGAAGGGTGTGCGCACGGATCCAGGTGGCTACGTCGCCCCGCCGCTCGACGGCATCTGGGCCAGCGCGCCGTACCTGCACAACGGCTCCGTGCCGACGCTCTGGCACCTGATGAACGTGAAGGCGCGCCCGACGCTCTGGAAGCGCAGCACGACGGGCTACGACAAGGAGCGCGTCGGTCTCGTCTTCGAGACACTGGACGACCCGGCCAAGCTGCCCACCGAGAAGAGCGCCCGACGCGAGTGGTTCGACACGAGCAAGCCGGGCAAGTCCGAGCAGGGCCACCTGTTCCCGGAGCGCCTCACGGACGAGCAGAAGCGCGCCGTGCTCGAGTACCTGAAGACGCTCTAGACGAGCGTCCGCGTCACGAGGCTCGTCGGGCGGTTGCCGCTGAGGTCCCGACGCCGCTCGAGCGCGCCGTTGACGACCGCGACGGGGTCCCCGACGCCGACCGTGCGCGGGACCAGGCCGTCGAGCCCCGAGCCGAGGGACTGCGCGAGCGTGTCGTCCGGATCGGGATGCGAGGCAAGCATCGCCACGTGCGTGATCCGCTCGCCGAGCGTACGCCGCAGCCGACGGGCGACGCCGGCGGCTTCGCCCACGTCCTCGGGGGCAAGGAGCACCACGGCGTCCGTGCGGGCCGGGTGGGCGTTGAGGATCCGCTCGACCTGGTCGACCTCCTCGACCCACGACACGTGATGCCCGCCCAGCTCGAGCGCCGCCTGCATGCGCCGGCTGGTCCGCTCCTCGCCACCGGCCAGGACCACGTGACCCGGGCGCGTGGGCTCGGGCGCACGGTCCGGGGCCGGGAGCTCCGGCGTCGGCGCCTCGGGAGGTGCCGGCTCGCTGGGCGTCGGCACGGCGAGCGTCGAGGTCGTGACGCTCGGGGGCTCGTCGTGGCCCGCGGCCACCACGAGCGGCAGGGTCACAACCGCCCGCGTCCCCTCCCCCGGCTCGCTCTCGATGGCGAGCGAGCCGCCCATCCGGTGGATCAGGTAGCTGCAGTTCGCGAGGCCGATGCGCGCGTTCGCGTCGAGCGTGTGCTGCTGGCCGAAGAGCGCGGCGCGGATCTGCTCCCGCGACATGCCGATGCCCGTGTCCTCGACCGCAAGCGCGAGCGTGGGACCCGTGTCCGACATGGGCCCGCGCTCGACGGTGATGCGCACCTCACCTTCGCCCGTGTAGCGGACGGCGTTGTAGACGAGATTGAGCATGACCTGACGCACGCGCCCCCGGTCGCCGACCACGCGCTGCGGGACGTCGTCGTCGTGGTCGACGTGCACGGGCAGCGCCTTCTCGACGGCCGCCGGCTGCACGAGGCGCGAGACCTCCTCGAGGCACTCGCGCACATCGAAGGGCGCGGGTGTGATCTCGACGTCGCTGGCGGCGAGCTCCGGAACGTTCAGCAGATCGTTGACGAGGCGCAGGAGCTCGCGCGAGCTGTGATCGATCGTGCGCAGCCGCTCCCGGTTCGAGGGATGCGCCATGTCGTCGCGCACGAGCTGCAACATGCCCAGGATGCAGGTCATGGGCGTGCGGATCTCGTGGCTGATGCTCGCGAGGAAGCGGCGCTTGCGCTCCTCCTCGCGATGGATCACGAGCGACTTCTCGAGCGAGCGCCAGAACGAGCGATGCAGGTACTTGGCCTCGCGCATCAGGAAGACCACGAAGAGCCCGAGCGTGCCGGCGAAGGTGAGGCCGTGCCCCTCCGTGATGGTCAGGCTGACGACGATCAGCGGTGCCGCAACGAGCAGGATCCAGACCCGGTGCAGGTTGCGGCGCAGGCAAAGCGAGGTCGTACCGCCGGCGAGGATGCCGGCCGTGCAGAGCACGATCAGCAGCGTGGACCAGGAGGGCCCGTACTCGGCCACGGCGAACGCCGCGAAGAACCCCCACGACGCGGCCGAGCCGCACAAGAGCGCGCCGAACCGCAGTCGCGCCGCGTCGGGGTTCCTGTCGTAGAGCTCCGGGTAGCGGCGATGGAGCGCGAAGCGCGCCACGGCGATCAGCGCCTGGCTGACGATCAGCCCGACGCAGGCGTGGGCGTGGTCGATCCACACCGGCGTCCACGCCACCACGAGCACCGAGAGCCCGAGCACGACCGGGGTGCCGGGGGCCATGCGCCGGACGATCTCGAGGTTGCCCTGGCGGATCGTCTCCGGGCTCAGCTGGTCCGGATCCAGGGGCTGCGTGTGCAGCTCGACCCCGGCGGGATCCGGCCGGACGGCAGGCGGAGTTGCGGGTTCGGGGTCGGCTTGGCGGGTCATGGGCTCCGGCATCCCGAGCGCCCACGCCGGGGCCGTCCGACCCACCCCGTAGCCGCTCGGCCCCCTATCGGCCAGTTGTGAAGGCCGGATTGAGGCCCAGGCCGCACTCCGGCCCCTGGCCGGCCAGAGTTCGGTCTCCCCCCGCGGGGGCTTAGAATCCGGGCTCTGGAGGCGATTCGATGCGTAGAGCCCTGACGATTCTCGTGGCCTTGTGCCTGCTGGGTGTCTCCGCCTGCACCTCTGATTCGCCCAATCAGGGCGATCCGAACGCCCTCGGGGTCTCCCCGGTGGTTCCGAACCAGATCGAAGGCGGCAGCGGCTGGCGCTAGGGAGCGTCCCCCGCAATCCCCGATCGACCTGTCGCGGGGCGCGGCGACCTGCGGTTCTTGGGCCAGCCGCCCGCTCGTGGTGATGCGGGCGCCTGGAGCCCGCCATGCCCACGGTCCACCGCCTTGCCCCCCTGCTCGTCCTCTTCACGACCGCGTTCGGCCTCGCCGCGTGCGGCGGTGGAGGCGGCGGCGGCAGCGCCGGTCTCGCGGGCCCCCTGGACTTCGTGCTCGTCACGACGGCGGGCAACACCACCGGCACGACGACCACGCTCGATCACCCCGCGCTCAACGGCAATCCCGACGCCCTGGTGATCCTCACATCCATCGCGAAGCCCGGCGGCGGCTTTCCGCAGTACTACCCCGGCGGTCCGCTGATCACCCAGTACGACGACACCACCGGCCAGTGGCAGTTCTGGGAAACCTCGGGCTCGAGCGGTCCGAACTACGCGTACTACGTCTCGATCTTCCCCAGGGGCCCGACGTCCTTCCGGCACGTCACTGCGGCTGGGAACATCGAATCGAACACGACGCGGCTCTCGCATCCGATGCTCGATGGCAATCCGGGCGCCCGCATCCTGGTGACGATGAACCAGGACCTCGGGGGAACCGGCGCCACCAGGCTGAACAACCACCACATCGGCATCTGGTACGACACCGGCACGGCGAGCTGGCACATCTTCAACCAGAACCTCGCGGTGATGCGCGAGGACGTCGGCTTCAATGTCGTCATCCTGCCGGCCGGCGTCCCGGCCTACATCCACGAGAACACGACGACGACGCGTCGGGCGCCCGGCAGCGGACAGACGAACGTCGACGTGCCGTGGCTGACCGGTGATCCTGCCGCCATCGTGCACATCACGCCGGTCTTCTCCGAGCCGGGTTTGCTCACCGGCCAGTACGTCGACGCGCTGCCGGTGCTGGTCTACACCGATCCGATCTGGTCGATCGAGGCGAACCTACCGTTCAGCGCAGAGATGCCGCTCGGCGCGCGGTATCTCGTCACGCGCATCGACCGCTGACCGCGGCCCCAACCGCTACTCGGCCCGCTTGAACTTCACGCGGTAGAGCAGCCAGCGGTCCTTGTCCCACTCCCAGGACGACCGCATCGTGCCGTAGTCCTTGACGTCGAAGTGCGCTTCGGACACCCAGTCGTTCACCGTCTCGATCCGCATGTTCGAGATCGGGGGGAATGCCTCGCGATTCCACTCGTGGCGGCGGATCATCCTGTTGAACCCACGCGCGATGCGGGAGCGCGCCGGATCGGCGATGAACGGCGAGATGCCGGCCATCCCCTCGAGACCCCACGCCTCGGCGAAGTCCCCAGCCGTCTTCTCCAGGGCGATCGTGGGTTTCGCCCGCGGCGCAGCGGTGCCGCCCCCGGGCCTGTCATCTCCGTTGCCCTTGAAGGCGACGAGCGCCGCGATCACGAGCGCGACGCCGCCCACCACGCCGACGATCGTCAGGTTGCGCTTCTGGGCTCGCTTCCGCGCCGCGTCGCGGTGCTTGCTGCCCATCGTGTCATCTGTGCGCACCTCGCCGCGCATCCGCCGCGCGGCCCACACGTCGGGGTACTGGGCGAGGAGGCGCGTCGTCTTGAGCGCCATGTTCACGGCGAGCCAGAGCAGGACCGCCAAGAGCACGCTCAGGATCGAGTTGACATTCACGAACCCGAGGCCGGCAATCCAGATTGCGAACACCGCCGGCACGCTGTGGGCGATCGCCAGGACGAGGCTCCACGCAGCGGGCTGCTGCACCACGAAGATCGCGCCCCCGACGGCGAGGAGCCCACATCCGAGGGCGATGTAGGCCAGCGTGTCCACACCGGCGCCGGAGGCAAGCAATGCCACGAGACCCATGAGGACCGCATCGATGATGAACAGGATGCGCAGGACCTTGAGGTTTTTGACGGCCCAGCCGATGGCGCGCGTCGCCTCGAGCCGGGCTTCGGTCTCGTCTCGCGGAGCCAGTCGACCACGACGTCGGCGGCGGATCTCACCCATGGGCGCCTCCCTTGCGGCGCGCCATCCTAGCGGGCGAACCAGAGCCCGACACTACCCACGAGCGCTGCGAAGAACCCGCCGGGGACGAAGATCAACGTGAACCCCGCGATGCCGGTGATGTCCAAGAACCACAGCACCAGCCCGATGGTCGTCACGACGATGCCGCCCCAGAGCATCCACAGCATCCAGCGGTCGCTCTCGTCCACCTCACGGTGCTCCGACTTCCGCCAGCACAAGACGTAGAGCGCGAGGAAGTGTGGGATGAGCAGGCACACCAGCCACAGCCGGTTGGAGGGCGACAGCCCCCCCACCACGGCGATGAACAGGCAGATCGATGCCCCCGTCTGCCCGAGGAACATCCCTACGTTGAGCTGCCAGGGGATGCGCGCGGACGTCATGCGCGCAACGATACCCAGCGGCGAAAGCGTGTCAGACACACATTCGCGCACTGCCGTCGCGAGCGACGGCCACCAAGGTGGCCAGGAAGAAGAGGCCTGCGCCTGTGCTGTAGACTCGACCCATGCGCACTCGGCCTCTGCCGCTGGTGATCGTGATGTTGGCCGCGCTCTCGGTTGCGTGCTGTGGCAAAGAGCCCGGTCAGGACGGAGATCGCGGCCCCGCCAAGGAACCCGCTCCGCAGAGCGACACTCCGGAGGACGAGCCGAAGCGCGTTCGCAAGACGAGCCTTCCGCTGGAGGTCGTCGAGGGCGACGCGGTGCCGGCGGACGCGCGGCTGAGGAGCGGGGAGACGTCCTCCGACGAGGAACTTCCGTGGACGGTCTTGAAGGACGTCGATCACCTCGACGAGCTCATCGCGGGGACGACGAAGCCTACGATCGTTCTGGTCTGGGCAACGTGGTGCACCTACTGCCAGCACTACCGAAGCCTGATGCGCACCACTCCCGAGCTTCGTTCCGAGCTGGCGGCGTACGAGCGCCTCCTCGTCGACATCACGAGAGACAACCAGGAAGCGCTTCGAGAAGCGCTCGGCATTGATCAGAACATCCAGCCCTACATCGTGTTCCTCGACGCCAAGCGGCGAGTGCGTCGCGCCCTGGACGTCGATCGTTGGTACGGAGACGACCTCACTCCGGAGCGCCTGCTTGCGCGGCTACGTGCTGTGCGCGGTTTCTGATCCGACGCATTTGAAGCAAGCGCAGCAGACGCTCCTGAACAGCGAACCTCCGCGCTCGGCTATCCTCGGGGGCGTGATCGAGGAGGAGGTGTCATGCGCCACATCAGCAGGCTGGGAACGTTGGTCGTCGCCGTCGCGATCTTGACGCTATTGGGTGGCCCGTGGCTCGAGGCGAAGGAGCCTCAGGCCGAGACGAAGGCCGTGTCCATTCCGACACCGCGTGGCGTGGAGCTCGAAGGCGTGCTCCATCGGCCAGCCGAGACAGCCTCCGTCGTCGTCGTCATCGGATCTGGGCGCGGCTACCACATGGACCTTCCGTTCCTCAAGCGGACCGCGGAGGAATTGCAGAAGGTCGGTATTGCGGCCCTGCGCTTCAACTGGGCCTACTTCACGGCCAAGGGCAAGCACTCGCCCGACCTCTCTGTCGAGTTGAAGGACTTGGAGGCGGCGATCGCCTATGCGCGGAAGATCGAGGGCGTGGAGCACGTGGTCCTCGCTGGGAAGTCCCTCGGCAGCGTGGCAGCAGCGATGCGAGCGCAAAAGGAGAGCGACGACCTGGCCGGCCTGATGCTCCTCACCTACCCCATCCACTCGCCCGAGAAGTCAGACACCGTCTTCCCGCTGGCGGAGTGGGTGCAGTCCTGGACGAAGCCGATCCTGATCGCCTGCGGCGATGCGGATCCCTACAGCGAGCTCGGGCCCCTCTACAAGTACGCCGCCGGCTTCGAGGAGGCGCCGCGTCTCGTGATCGCGCCGGGCGACCACGGCTTCAACGGCCCGGGTGGGAGAGAGGACAAGGCGGCCACGCTCAAGAATGTCGACCTTGCCGCGCACGGGATCGCACGCTGGTGCCGCTTGTGGGCTGACGACCTGGCTGCCGAGAAGTAGGCGGCGAGCAGTAGCACCGCATGGGCAGAATTGTCTTCGTCCGGCACTCCCAGACGCGCATCGAGCCCCGGGTCTCATCGCACGAGTGGACGTTGACGGAGGAAGGCCAAAGGCGCTGTGAGCGTCTGGCCCACGAGCTCGCTCCGCTCGGCATCACACGCATCGTGACAAGCGAGGAGCACAAAGCCGAGCTCACGGGGCAGCTCGTGGCGAAGGTGCTGCAGGTCCCCATGTCGAGTGCTGTCGGGTTGGGAGAGACCCGGCGCGAGACGTTGCCCTTCTTCTCGGATGTGGCGGAGTTCCGCAGCTTGATTCGGCGGGGATTCGAGGCGCCCGACGAGCTCGTGGTCGGCGAGGAGCGCTTCTCCGATGCGCTTGCCCGCTTCTCGTCCTGCGTGGATGACCTGCTGGACGACGATCCACGCGATGTGCCGGCGGTCGTCACGCATGGCACGGTCCTGTGCCTGTACCTCTCGAGCCTGACAGGAACGCCGGCGTACGCCCTCTGGGAGCCCATGGGGCAACCCGCCTACGTCGTCGTGGATCTCGCGACGCACACGATCGAGCACCGATCCAACGTGGAGTGAGTGCGTAGCGGGAAGGCTCCAGGCCTCCCTTTCACAGTGCTAGCCCGCGGCACCCCGAGACAGGGCGTGCCGGATGGTCTCGCGTACGCGGTGATTGTGATCGACCTCGTACTGCGCACGCAGCACGCCTCGTAGTTCCGGATACTCGGGAAGCAGCCGCCCCAGCTCGCGCGCCGCTCGGACGCGCAGCGTCCAGCGCTCGCCCTCTCGGAGGGCATTCGACCAATGGGCAACCGGATCCGTGTCCACCCGCGTCGCGTTCACTCTCTCCGCGTAGCGATAGGCCCCATGGAACGCCACGGCGATGCCCGTGAGGAACCAAGTCACGACAACCAGCGCGAGGAGGTCGATCGCGCGCGCACCGTGCCATAGGAGACCTGCTGCGAACACCACGAGAGGCGCGATCGCGACCCACGTCAGGATGCGGAACGCACGAGCAGTTCCCCGTGTGGGCCGCGCCTCGAACCAGGCCAGGCAGCCCGCGAACACCAGACCCATCCAGGCCACCCACCCAATCAGGCCGCCGATCGCGTGCCACGCGGAGATGGTCCGTTCGCTCTTCATGCCGACTCAGGGACCATTCGTACCAACGACTCCGGCGAAAACGTGTCAGACAC
>JASJAY010000174.1 GCA_030066775.1 Planctomycetota bacterium | reverse complement strand
GTGCTGCTGCTGCTGCACGCGCAGCGCCCGCAGGTGCTCGAGTACCTCGCGGACCGTGCGTCGGCGGTGACGTCCTAGAAGGGCAGCCCGACCGCCTTGGTGAGCCAGCCCATGAAGGGCTTGGTGGCGGTGAACTGCTGGACGAGGAAGTCGGGCAGGTCGGGGCGGGTGATGTCCTTCTTCTTCAGGTTCACCACCGCGATGTGGTCCTTGCGGCGCAGCGCCTCGATCATCGGGTGCTCGGGGTCGTAGCCCTTGGGCGCGCGCTTGAGGCTGTCGCCCTCGAACTGCCAGCTCTCGAGCAGCTTCTTGGCGCCCGTCACGCGCTTGTAGCCCTTGGGGTCCTCGACGATCGCCTCGCGGATCTGCTTGAGCGCGGACGACTCGGGATGCCACATGCCCGCGCCGAGGAAGACCGACTTCGGGTCGATGTGGAAGTAGAAGCCCGGGGCGTGCACGTCCTTGCCCGCCTCGTGGCGGAACTGGATGCCCACGTTCGTCTTGAACGGGCGCTTGTCCTTCGAGAAGCGCACGTCGCGGTACGGGCGCATCATCGAGCCGCCGACCTTGCGGTCGCTGGCGACGAGGTACTTCGAGATCTTCTCGAGCTTCGGCGCCATGCGGCGAATCAGCTCGAGCGCGGGCTCGCGGACCTCTGCCTCGTAGCGCGCCTTGTTCGCATTGAACCAGTCGCGGCTGTTGTTCTGCTCGAGCTCACGCAGGAACTTGAGCAGACCGGGACCAATGGGATTCGCTTTCGCCTTCGCCGCCATGGCTCGCCTCCGGCCTTAGTCGCCTTCGGCGAGTCCGAGGGCGACGAGCACGGAACGATAGCGCGGATCGGAGCGGACCGGGGCGAAGGCGTCGTCCGTGAGGATCAGGTGGAAGCCGACCTTGCCGGCCCAGCCGCGCGCGACGGC
The DNA here is from genome assembly GCA_030066775.1 of Planctomycetota bacterium. Classification (GTDB taxonomy): domain Bacteria; phylum Planctomycetota; class PLA2; order PLA2; family JAEUHO01; genus JASJAY01. Next base: position 5,326 of record JASJAY010000174.1, on the reverse strand, counting down.
GGCTTCCAGGGACGTAAGGCACGCCTCGCGTTCGGCTTCCCGCTCCACGGGGCGGCGGCCATCCATCCCGGCGCGCCGGCCGTGGCTGCGTGCGATCTCGTAGTAGACGCGTGACCATCCAGGCCTCGCGACCCGGATCTCCTCGAGGGCGGCGAGCGCCGCCTCGTCGTCCTTGCTGGTGATCGCCCGCTCCACGGCGAGCATCAGGCGCGAGGGGATGTCCTCGCGCGCCAGGGTCCACTGCGCGAGGTATGCCTCGCGCTCGGCCTCGTCGCCGATGTCGTACTCGGTCATCTCCCCGGGCGTCATCGGGCGCACCTGGAGGTCGGCTGCCTGGGCGCGCGGATCGAGGCGCCACGCGCGCACCCCCCACTCGGGGTCGAGCGTCCAGAAGCCCTCGCCGTCGGGATCGAAGTAGAGCGACGAGAGGTCCGCCCCGCGCTCGAGCAAGGCGTAGGGCTGGCAGGTCTCGCCTTCGTCGGCGTGGAATAGGTGGATGTTGTTCGAGTGCACGCACACGAGCTGACCGTCGATACTCCACGAGACCGGGTTGCCGCGCATGGGCAGCCCGCGCGCGTGGCGCAGCTCCTTGCCCGTCTCGAGATCCCAGACGCGCACGCTCGAGTCGACCGCCGTCGAGGCCATGAGGTTCTTCGTCGGGTGGAAGGCGACGTGCATCACGTAGCCGGTGTGGCCCTCGAAGGTCTGCAGCGTCTTGCCGCTCGCGGCGTCGTAGAGGCGCGCGACGCCGTCGCGGCCACACGCCACGAGGAAGCGCGCGCCGTCGGGCGACCAGGCGAAGTCGATGACCTGGCTCGCGTCGCTGCCCACCGCCGAGAGACGCTGGCCCGTCGTGAGGTCATAGAGGTCGAAGGTCGTGCCGGGCCGGCGGACGGCGAGGCGCTTCCCATCGGGGCTGAACTTGGCGGCGCCGCGCCTCGTGACGACGTCCTCGTCGGACAGGGCGACCTCGCGTACGAGCGAACCCTGCCGCGCGTCGTAGATGCGCACCTTGCCGTCGTCGGTGAGCTGGCTCACCTGCGTGCCGTCGCGGGTGAACGCCGCGGCCAGGTGGCGCGCGGCGGACGGGTTGGCGACCGGCTGGGCGGTGCCGTTCGCCGCGCCCACGATCTCGAGTCGGTAGGTCGGCGTGCCGGGCTTGCCCTGGGCCAGGAGCGCGCGTGTGCCGTCGGGGCTGATCGCGAGCCGCGTCGCGCCCGCGCGGACATGCGCGACGAGCCCACGCCGCTCCCACTCGGGCATGCCGTGCCAGACGCGGACGACGCGGTCCGAGCACATGGTGGCGATGCGGCGGCCGTCCTGACTGAACGTGGCGGCGCGCATGCGGTAGCGGTGGCCCAGGAGCGTGAAGCGCGCCTGGCCGGACTCGACGTCGCGCACCTCCACGTCGAAGCCGCGGGTCATGAGCGCGTAGGTGCCGTCGGGACTCAGGGCGAGCACGCCGCCGCCCGGCCAGGGCTCGTCGGCGATGCGCTTGCCCGTCGCGACGTCGACGACGCGCAGGAGCGTGCCGCGCTGCTTGCCGGTGACGCGCAGGACGACACGCGAGGCGTCGCCCGAGACGACGGGCTGGTGCAGCGACTCGTACGGATCGCCCAGCTCGTGGACCGTGTTACCGCTCTCGATCTCGATCAGCTCGGCCGCACCGTCGGGGAAGCGCACGACCACCCGCCCGCCGGCGAAGTGCGCCTCGGCCGCGCCGGGCCGGTAGCTCGCCTTGGCGGATGCGTCGGCGGTGCGCGCCCAGAGGCGCTTCTTCTGCGAGACGTCGATCATCTGCACGACGCCGTCGGCGCCCATCGTGACAAGGCGCGAGCCGCCGGGATCGAGGTCCGAGATCCACGCGGCGCCCTCGTGGCGCACGACCAGCCCCTGCTTCGTACCGGCGCGCGGGTCCCAGCGCTCGACGGCGCCGTCGGCGCGCGCGAGGAAGAGGGCGTCGCCGCCCTTCGTCATCGTGAGGGTGAGGCGCGCCTTGTGCGCTTCGACCAGGGTGTGGCGCACCGTGCCCTGCTCGAGGTCGAGCACGCGCACGGAGCCGTCGGCGTGTGCCGTGGCGGCAAGGGAGCCGTCGGCGGTGATTGCCGCATCGACGACCTGGCTGCTGGGCGTGTCGATCCAGTGGCGCGCCTCGCCGCGCTCGACGTCCCAGAGCACGAGCAGGCCGCTGTCGTCGCCGGTGAGCAGCCAGGTCCCGTCGGGCGTCGTGAAGTGGCCGAAGCCCACGTAGAGCTCGTGGCCCGTGAGCATGCGGTGCTGGCGGTGCTGACGCAGGGCGCCGAAGAGCGCGTTGTTGGCGTTGACGCCCGGCGCGCGGTCCGCGCCCTCGATGGCCAGCGCCAGGGCCAGGGCCGGGTCCTTGTCCTTGAGCACGGCGCTCTCGGCGCAGAGCCGTAGCCCGTCGGCCACCTTGCGCTCGGCGCGCTCGCGTTCGGCGGCGTCGCGCGCGCGCTCGGCGGCCTGGTCGGCCGTGTCGCGCTCGCGGGCGATGGCGTCCATCGACTTCTGCTGCTGGACGGTGAAGGCCACCACGCCCCCCACCAGCATCACGAACACGGCGGCGATCGAGGCGGCGAGGGCGCGATTGCGCGCCACCCACTTGCGCACCTCGATCCAGACGCCGGACTTGTAGGCGCGCACGACGCGGCCGTCGAGGTAGGCGCGCAGCTCGTCGGCGAGCTCTTCGGCCGACTGGAAGCGGTCGGCCGCATCCGTCGCCATCGCCTTCTCGATGATCGCGACGAGCTCGGGCGGCGCGTCGGGCGCGCAGTCGAGCAGCGGCTTGGGCTTCTCCTTCGTGATCGCGACGAGGATCTTGGGCGGCGTGCGCTTGGCCTCGGGCTCACGGTAGGGCGCGTGGCCGGCGATCAGCTCGTAGAGCATGGCGCCCACGGAGTAGACGTCCGCGCGCATGTCCATCGCCTCGAGATCGCCGAGCGCCTGCTCGGGCGGCATGTAGCCCAGCGTGCCGACCACGTCGCCGTGCATCGTGAGCGCGGCGGACTGGTGGTCCTTGGCGAGCTTCGACTGGTCGGTCTGCACGATGCCGGAGCGTGCACGCGGGCGGGCTTCGGCGGCGAACGTGTCCTTGCGGTCCGCGACCTTCGCGAGGCCCCAGTCCATGACGTAGACCTCGCCGTAGCGACCGACCATCACGTTGGCGGGCTTGAGGTCGCGGTGGATCACGCCCTTGGCGTGCGCGTAGGCCAGCGTCTCGCAGACGCGCAGGAAGATGCCGACGGCGCGGCCGAGGGTCCAGCGCGCCGCCGCCCCGTCCGCGTCGTCCTGCACGAGCTTGAAGACCTCGGAGAGGGTGCGCCCGCGGACGCGCTTCATGGTGAAGAAGACGTGCCCGTCTTCGTCGATGCCGAGCTCGTGCACGGGCACGACGCCCGAGTGGTCGAGCTGCGCGGTGACCTGCGCCTCCTCGAGGAGGCGACGCACGAGCAGGGGCATCGACTCGAGGCTCTCGCGCGTACCCGAACCCGTGCCGGGCGCGGAGCCCGTGGGCACGGATGCGAGCGTGACCTTCTTCATCGCGAGGTCGCGGCGCAGCACCTCGTCGCGCACCTCGAAGACGACGCCCATGCCGCCGCGCGCGATCTCGCCCTTGGTCGTGAGCCGGGGGGTCTCGCTGTCGCCGAGGGCTTCGAGCGCGACGACCTCCTCGGAGGCCTGCTCCAGGTCGGTCGAGGACGGGTTCTCGGCCTCGATCCGGCGCCACGCCTTGCCCACGTCCTCCTCGAACCCCGAGTAGGTGAGCATGTAGGCCTCGAGCGGCTTCAGGCCCTCGCCCGCCACGTCTGCCCGCATCTGGTCGTAAATCTTGTCGTGCATGGGGGTTCCAAGCGTGGCCAAAGGGTACTCGGGCAAGTTGTTAAGGCGCGCTGACGAGGCACTTCGCTTCAATCGAATTTCCAGATACAAATTTCCAAGACGAGCGGAGATAGCGATGGCCATCACTTGGACGTACGACCCGGCGCAGGATGTCGTGGTCGAGAGCTGCCTGGGTGAGACCGAGCGCGCGGACGTCCTGGGCCTCGTGCGCAAGCAGCGCACCACGTTCGAGCCGACGCCCAGCACCCGCTACCTCTGCGACTACCGCACCTGCAGTGCCCCGATGACGCCCGTGGACCTGCGCGTCTTCGGCCGGGATCGCGCCCACAGCCGGGACGGCCGGCCCGTGGGCCCCCATGCCATCGTGGTGGACACGGACGTGCGCTACGGCATGGCGCGCATGCTGCAGGCGTACTTCGAGTTCTACAGCGCCCCCCACGACAACGTCATGCGCGTCTTCCGCTGCATCGACGAGGCCCGCCAGTGGCTTGGACTCCCCGCCGGCCAGGTTGCCGCCTCCTGACCCGAGCCGAGTAGCCTCGCGCCCGTGCGCGTCTACTACGCCGACCACCAGCGCGTCGAGCTGCCCGCCGGGCACCGCTTCCCCATGGGCAAGTACGCGCGCCTGCGCCTCGAGCTCGTCGCGCAAGGGGTCCTCCGCGAAGACGAGCTGATCCCCGCGCCCGCGATCGAGCGCGCGGCGATCGAGCGCGTGCACGACGCGGCCTACGTCGAGGCCTTCCTGACCGGCCGCCTCGACCCCAAGGCGCGGCAGCGCATCGGCTTCCCGTGGTCCCAGGCGCTCGTGCGGCGAACGCTCGCCAGCGCCGGCGGTACGTGCGCGGCCTCGGACGCCGCGCTCGAGGACGGCGTCTCGGGCGTGCTGGCCGGCGGCACCCACCACGCATTCCGCGACCGGGGCGGCGGCTACTGCGTCTTCAACGACGTGGCCATCGCCGCGGTGCGGCTGCTGGACGCCGGCCGGGTCGCGCGGGTGCTCGCCTTCGACGTGGACGTGCACCAGGGCGACGGCACGGCCGCGATCTTCCAGGACGACCCGCGCGTGTTCACCGTGAGCGTGCACGGCGCGAAGAACTTCCCCCTGCGCAAGGAGACGAGCGACCTCGACGTCCCCCTGCCCGACGGCACGGACGATGGCCCCTATCTCGAGGCGGTCGAGGGCGCGTTCGAGCAGGCCCTCGCGGCCGGCTCCTTCGACCTCGCCTTCGTGCAAGCGGGCGTAGATCCGCTCGTGAGCGACCGCCTCGGGCGCCTGGCGGTGAGCCTCGAGGGGCTCGCCCGGCGCGATTCCCTGGTGCTGGGCGGGCTCGCCGCGCGCGGCGTCCCCGCGGTGCTGACACTGGGGGGTGGCTACGCGGAGCCGATCGAGGAGTCGATCCAGGCGCACGTGGGCACCTACCGCGCCGCGACGGAGGTGCTCGCGCGCCGGTCCTAGGAGCGGGGTGGG
>JASJAY010000173.1 GCA_030066775.1 Planctomycetota bacterium | reverse complement strand
CGCCCCCCCGGGGGCCCCGGGGGGGCGCGGGGCAGGGCAGGAAGAGGGAGGGAAGGAGGGATCTACTCGGTGTACTCGATGATGAGCATCGGGAGCTCACCGGTGCCTTCGGTGTCCTCGGCGTCCGTGAGTACCACGACGTCCGACTGGTTGTCGTTGTCGGTGCCGACCGCGCCGCGAAGGCGGTACTGGCTCGTCGTGCGGCCGCTGTCGAGGTCGTCCTGGAGCTGCGCCGTGACGTCGACGTCCTTGCGGCCCGTCGTGTTCACGTCGTCGATCTGGGCGAAGTCGAGGTCGAGGGCAGCACCGGCAAGCAGGACCTGGGGGAACAGGTTGCCGTAGTTCACGTGGTCGAGCTTGATGTGGACCATCATCTCTTCGGGGTCGTTGAGGGTACGGCTCGAGAAGAGGCTCAGACGGGCCGAGACGATCCGGGCGCCGGCGGGGATCTGCGACAGGTCGAAGGAGTAGTAGCCGACGACGTCGCGACCGATGTTCGACGCGAAGTCGCCGACAGCCGGAGCGATGTCGGTCGCGCTATCGGTGCTCTGGCCCACGATGGCGGTCAGGCCATCGAGCTCGGGCGTGCTGACCACGGTCAGCTGGACGGGCTCGATCTGGTCGTCGTTCTCGCCGCCGCCGCCGCCGCCGCAGCCGGCCAGGAAGAGTGAGGTGGTGATGGCGAAGGCGGTCGCGATCACACGGGCGTTCTCGATCAGGGTCATCAGGGGGGGCATCGTTCGCTCTCCGGGAAGGGGGTCTGGGTCCGCCGGGCTCTCGCTCGCTTCCCGACAGACACCGAAGCGCGGGCGCAGGCCGTCTGTTACAAGCCGATCGCGGCGGAATGCGGGGGGCCCGGAGAGGCGAAGAAACAGGGGCCGGGCGTCAGCGCCGGGGGGCGTCGTCCGGGCCCATGATGCCCTGCAGCTTGTCGAGCGCGCGGGAGAGCATCACGCGGACCGAGCCGTCGGACTTGCCCATGCGCTCGGCGATCTCCTTGCTCGGGAGCCCGAGCACGTAGCGCAGGCGCAGCGCTTCCTTGGGCTCGTCGGGCAGATCGTCGAGCGCGGCGAGCATGCGCATCACGCGCTGGTTGCGGGAGAAGACCATCGAGGGCGAGGTCATGCTGGCGACCATCAGGTCGATCAGGGCCGCGCGGCCGCTCGTGGCCTGCGCGTTGCCCGCGACCTCCTTGGCCGCGGCGCGTTTCTCGGCCTCGAAGTAGCGCCGGTGCGCGTCGACGATGCGGCGGTCCACGAGCTGGCAGAGCCATCCGAAGGGATCGCGGTCGCCCAGCTTGTAGGTCGGCAATGCCTTCACGGCGCTCGTGCAGACCTCTTGGAAGATGTCCTCGGGCTCGATCTTGGCCCGGAGCGCCGTACCCAGCTTGCGCTGGATGTACATGAGCAGATGGCCCTGGCGCAGCTCGAAGTACGGGCCCAGGGCCTCGACGTCGCCGTCGCGCAGGCGATCGACCAGCTGCTGTCCATCCTCGTCGGCCATGAACGGGCCATGCTATCGCGGGCGGCCCCTGAGTACGATCTGCAGCGCGTGGAGGCGCTCGGCACCCAGTTCTTCGACTCGCTCGCGTCGTGCCTCGACGCGTTCATCGCGGCGTGGGAAGCCGAGGAGACGCCGCCCCACATCGCGGCCCACCTCCCGCGCGACGAGCCCAAGCTCATCCAGTACGCGCTGCTCGAGCTGGTGAAGGTCGACCTCGAGTACCGCTGGGCGAGGGGCCTGGGCAAGACCGTAGACGCGTACCTCGAAGACTTCCCGCTGCTCGATGACGGGGACGGCCCGCCGTCGGACCTGATCTACGAGGAGTTCCACCACCGCAAGAAGGCCGGCGACGCCTGCGATCCGGAGGAGTACTACGAGCGCTACCCGAGCCGGACCGACGAGCTCGAGCGCCTGTTCGAGCTGCACACGCCCGACATGAGCACGTCGCTCGCGGGCCAGATGCCGCGCGAGGTGCCCGACCCCGGCGAGTCGATCGACGACTTCCTCTTGATCGACCGGCTGGGGCGCGGCGCATTCGCCACCGTGTTCCTGGCGCGGCAACGCTCGATGCAGCGCACGGTGGCCTTGAAGGTCTCGGCCAACCGCGGCGAGGAGGCGCAGACCCTCGCGCAGCTCGACCACCCGAACATCGTGCGCGTGTTCGACCAGCGCATCCTGCCGGAGCAGGACCTGCGGCTGCTCTACATGGAGTACGTGCCCGCGGGCGGCCTCGACCAGGTCGTGGACCGCGTGCTGGAGACGCCGCCGGAGGCGCGCCGGGGGCAGCTCCTGCTCGACTTCGTCGACCAGGCGCTGCTGGCGCGCGGCGAGTCCCCCCCCACCGACTCGATGATGCACGAGCGGCTCGCCACGGCCACGTGGGCCGAGACGGTGTGCGTGCTCGGCGCCCAGCTGGCGCGCGCACTGGCTTATGCGCACGAGCGCGGCGTGCTGCACCGCGACGTGAAGCCGGCGAACGTGCTGCTCGCGCGCACGGGCGCCGCCAAGCTCGCCGACTTCAACATCAGCTACAGCAACCAGCTGGAGGGCTCGTCCGCGGCGGCATACCTCGGCGGCAGCATGGCCTACATGTCGGCCGAGCAGCTCGAGGCGTGCAGCCCCGTGCACTCGCTGGGACCGGACGACCTCGACGGACAGATCGACATCTTCTCGCTCGGTGTGCTGCTCTTCGAGCTCTTGACCGGCTATCGGCCGTTCATCGAGGACGACACGCTGCGCGGCGGCTGGTCGGCAGCGATCCAGGAGATGATCGACACGCGGCGTGCGCCGATCGCCGAGGAGCGCCTCGCCCTCGTGCCCAAGGACGCGCCCGGGCTGCTCCTGCCCACGCTCCTGCGCTGCATGGACCCGGATCCCGCAAAGCGCTTCCACGACGCCGGGGAGGTCGCAAGGCATCTCGAGCTCGCGCTGATGCCGCGCGCGGCCGAGCTGATCGCGCCGCCGCCGGACGCCAAGTCGCGGTTCGCCAGGCGACACACGATCCTCAGCCTGACGATCGCGGGGCTGATCCCGAACGTCGTGCTCTCGGTCTTCAACATCCTCTTCAACCTGCTGAAGACGGTGCCCGAAGACCAACAGACGGCGTTCATGGACATGCTCACGATCGTGAACGTGATCGCGTACGCGGCCGGGGTCGGCGTCGCCCTTGCGTGGATGCGCCCGCTCGCGCGGGCGGCCAAGGCCGTGGAGCTGGGGGCCCGCCCGGACGGGGTGGAGCGCGCGCGCATCCGGCGCGGGCTGCTGCGCTTCCCCGAGCGCATCATGTGGGTCGTGTTCGCGCTCTGGGCGCTGGCCAGCGTGGCCTTCCCGGTGTGGCTGAGCGTGCGCGGCAGGGCGGACTTCGACGTCTGGTTCCAGTTCACGGCGTCGAACACGCTGTTCGGCGTCATCGCCGCGGCGGCCGTCTACTTCGTGGCCATGCGGGTCGTGCTGTGGGCGCTGCTGCCGCCGTTCATCGACGTCGGCGCGGGAACGGTCGAGGACCGAGAGCGGTTGCGGGAGGTCTCGCCGCGCTCCGCCGTGTGGTTCGGCGCGATGACGGCCGTGCCGTTCATCTCGCTGATCCTGCTCGCGATCCAGCGCAAGACCGAGCCCACGCCGCTCATCGTGCTCGGCCTGCTCGGCAGCGTGGCGTTCGCCCTCGCGTACGTCGGCATGCTGGCGATTCGCCGCGACGTCGGCGCGCTCGATCGGGCGATGACGCCGAAGCGCTGAGCGCCGTCCCCTACTTCAGCTCGTGGCTCACGAGCTCCATCGTGGTGACGACCTCGTCGTCGACGGTCGAACGCATGAGCACCGGCGGTCCCGGTAGCGTCTTCGCGAACCAGAAGCGATCGACGCGCTTGGGGCCGTCGCCGCTGCGCGTGACCGTGTAGAGGAAGCAGTCGAACGTGCCGCCGGCCGTCTCGAGCGACTCTTCGGTGATGTCCGTCTGGTCGGCGGGAAACGAGGCGTGGGACTGCAGCGCGGTCCACGGCTGCTTGGGCATGCGGCGCGCAGCGCTCAGCACGTTGCCCTCGCCGTCCAGCACCTCGACCTCGAGGACCGTGCCCTCGGCGTCGCTGTCGTGGAAGCGGAAGACCTGCACCATCTTCGGCGCGCCCGCGGCCTCGAGCCGGAAGCGCGTCTCGCGACCCGTCGGGCTGCCGTCGCGGATCTGTGCGGCGGTGTAGGGCGTGGGCGCGTGGCCTTCCTTCATGGTCCGCGCGGCCGCGGAAGGCCACGTGGGCTTGGCGACGGGCGCCGGCGGGGGCTTCGCGGCCTCGGGCTCCGCGGCCTCCGGCTTCGGTCCCATGTCGTTCGACGCCGGGGCGGGCTGGACTCGGCCGGGCGGGCACGGACAGCAACAGGCGCTCGAGAGAAGCGCGAGAACGAGCGCGGCGGCGCCGTTGCGGAGGCGTCCGAGAAGCCTGGTGGAGGGCCTCTGCGGCCGGCTGAAGCGGGACCTTGAACTCATCCGGAAACCCCCTGACCCTTAAATTTGGCGTAAAGATATACCGACAAAGAAGTTGGGAGGATGTCGATAGACAACCAGGCTTGACCTCGAAGCTCCTGCTCGCTGCCCAGCTCCTGACGCTCATGGCCCTGGCCTCGAGCGCATGGCCGGCTCCAAAGACCCCGGAGGCGCCCGCGAGCGCGCCCGAGCCCAGCCGGAGCGTCTCGCTCGACGCACCGCCGAAGGCGACCGAGCCCTTCCGCATCGCCGTCGTGGACCTCTTCTACCCCGGCGACGACGCGTTCGCATCGGACGGCGACCGCGAGTACGCGCTGATGCTCAACGACGCGGTGGACATCGACGGGGACGGCCACCGCGACCCCTACTACCACGGTGACATCGTCGGCCTCTTCGCGAGCGGCGAGGGCATCGAGATCGTTCCCTACCGCATCGACGACGTGGAGCACGCCAAGACGGAGATCCTCTCCGAGCTGCGCCGCATCCAGCTCGACGTGATCGCGGGCAACCCGCTGGACGCCGTGGTGCTCTCCTGGGAGTCGTCCACGTTGCTCAAGAACTTCGGCACCAAGCTCTCGCCGGACAAGCGCGGCGCCTACAAGGCCATCGTGAAGAGCTGGGGCGAGCGCTTCCCCTCGTGGCAGACGAGCTACGAGATCATCCTCGCGCTCGAGGCCCTGGCCGATGCGGGGCTCGAGGTCTACACGATCGCGGGCAACTCCGGCGCGGGTGCCGTGAACACCTACTCGTTCGCCGAGGGCGTGCACGTGATCGGCGGGGTGGAGCCGGATCACCGCGGCCGCTGGATCGCGGACAACGCGCTCGTCGCCGCGCGCGCGAAGGCCGCCTTCAAGGTGCGCTTCGTGATCGGGGACTCCCCCACCGTAGCCGGCTACGACATCGACGAAGACGGCCTGCCGGACATCCCGGTGCGGCACATGTCGGGCTACAAGGCGCGGCCCATGGCGCCGCCGCGACAGACGCACACGGTCCTCAAGGGCTCGAGCTACGCGGCGCCCACGGCACTCAAGCAACGTGTACTCCTGGACGCGGGGCTCAGGCGCATCGCGAAGCACCTGCCCGGAGGCTTGGCGCCGAGGTAGGCGGGCTACAATTCGGCGCCTGTCCCAGGAGCGCCGCGTGGCCTTTCGCCCCCTCACGATCCTCCGCTCGATCCACGATGCCGTGTGGGGCACGATCCGCGCGAACAAGGTCGTCTTCGCGGCCAACATCCTGCTCTTCGTGGGTGGCGTGGGCTTGCTCGTGCTCTGGATCGACGGCTGGCGCAACCGCTACCTGCCCAAGAACTTCGGCATCGTAGAGAACGGCTTCATCTACCGCAGCGGGCAGGTCCACGGCGATCTGATCGAGGACGTGCTGAAGGAGCACCACATCCGTGCCGTGATCGACGTCTCGGGCGACACGGGCCGCTCTCACGAGGCCGAGCAGCTCGCGGTCGTCGAGCGCATGGGGCTCGAGCGGACCACGGTGGAAGGCCTGGACGGGCACGGGCTCGGGCCGATCGAGTCCTACGCGACGGCGTTCACGGCGCTCGTCGAGGCGCGGCGTGCCGGCAAGCCCGCACTCGTTCACTGCCGCGCCGGCTCGGAGCGCACGGGCGCGCTCGT
>JASJAY010000172.1 GCA_030066775.1 Planctomycetota bacterium | reverse complement strand
GAGAGGCCCTTGTCGGACCAGAAGATCAGGGTTCGGTAGAAGTGGTAGAAGGCCTGGCCGGCGCGACGACGGAGGTCGTTGGTGCCGACGAGGAGGCGCTTCAGTTCCTGGTCGAGCTCGGTGGGCACCCGGGGATGGTACCCGTCGGGGCGTTAGCCGATGGGCGAGGCCTGGGCGAGGACGACGCGGGAGAGCTGCCACTGCTCGTTGGGGAGCTGGATGCGCTGCTCGCCGGGCTTGGCCAGCCACATCGCGGCGAGGACGGGCGCGGCCAGGATCGTCACCGGGGCGTAGATGATGCTCGAGAGGACGATCGAGAGAGTGGTCATCGCTGTCTCCTTCTGGGGGGTTCAATCCCCATGTAGGGAGAAGCGAGACAGGCTCGTCTCTGTCACATCGCTTTTTTGGATTTCCGCGGGCCGGCGAGGCCCGATCGCCAGGAGAGCCCTGTTTCTAGCGGTTCTCAGGCTTGGGCATCCCTAGCTGGCGGTGGATGCGCTCGAGCAGGACGCGCCCGGCCTCGTCGCCGGGGTGGTTGCGGACGTGGGCCTGGGCCGAGAGCCGGGCCTGGACCCAGAGCTCGTACCGGATGGCCAGGTGGGCCTCGGCGAGCTTTGCGATGCGCGGATTGGCCTTCGCCTGCAGGAGCTCCAGGCCCTTGCGGTACGGGCGGTAGACCTCGGGGCCCGCCACGGTGAAGGTCTTGCGGCCCTTGACCGTGTTGCCCTCCTGGGTGCGCGTCTCGACCTCCCAGAGGTAGACCTGCCCCGCGTTGACGCGCAGCGCGTCGGGCGGCCAGCCGTGGACGGGCTCGAGCGACCGGGCGGTGTAGATCTCCTGGCCCTGCTCGTCGCTGACCTTCAGGAGGTAGGTGGTGGCCCCCTCGACGGCCTCCCAGCGGAAGGCCCCGGGCGCGGTCACGACGAAGGCGGGCTCCCAGAGCTTCATGCCCCCGCGCTCGGGACCGGGGCCGGCGGCCGCCAGCTCGTCGCTGCTCAGGGGACGGAGGGACTCGAACAGGTCGGGATCGGCCGTGCGCGCCGCATCGAACGCCGAGGCGAGCAGCGTGCCCGAGGGCACGACCTCGGCCTTCCGCTCCAGGATGCCGGAGGCCTTGATGCCCACCGCGACGAGCAGGATCGCCGCGGCCGACAGGACGGCCAGCTTGAGCAGTCGGCCACGCGCGGGCGCTCTCGGGACGCGGGCCTCGACGGCGCCCGCGTCCATCAAGGCCTCCAGCAGGGCGCGCCCCGCGTCGCTCTCGGCGAGGCGCGCCTCGACGATGTCACGCTCCTCCCCGCTCAGGCGGCCTTCCGCGTAGGCGACGACGAGGTCCGGGTCGGGCGCGGTCTCCCCGCCGACGTCCTCCAGTCGGCGGATGAGCCACGTGCCCAGTGCATCGGAATCACGGGTCATGGGTCACGCTCTCCGGACGGACCCGCCGCACTCCCATCAGGCGGCGGACCGTCCGCATGAGGAGGAGGCTCGGCGGCACCGAGAGTTGTCAGTGCTTCTCCGACGGATTCGGCGGCGGCTGCCATGGCGTCCTCGCGCAGCCCCTCGGGCAGGTGGTCGGCGACCGCGGCCGCGAGCTTCGCGAGAGCCTGCTTCACGAGCCGGCTCACGCGCGGCTCGCCGACCTCCAGAATTTGGGCCATGCGGCGCTGGGCCAGGCCGTCGCGGTACTTGAAGAGGAGCGCCAGCCGCTCCTTGGGGGTGCAGGCCTCCCAGGCGGCGCGCAGCGCGGTGTCGACGCGCTCACGCGTCTCCTGGTCCAGGGCCGCATCGGCGGGGTTCGTCGTGGCCTCGGTGCGGCGGGGACGTGTGAGGACGTCCTGCTCGTCGGACGGCCGGTTGTCGAGCGAGGTCGGGCGCTTCTTGCGCGCTTCCCCTGCCATGCGCCGGACGAGGATCACGGACAGCCAGCCGAAGAGGCTGCCGGCGCCGCCGTAGGTGCCGATCAGCGTGCGGGCGCGGCTCTTGGGCGGGGGCAGGGTGAGGTCGGCGAGGAGCGCGCTCACCAGCTCGTCGGCAGCGCTCCCGCGAGCACCGCGCTTCCGCGCGAGGCCCGAGAGACGCGGCGTGAAGTGCTTCGTGAGCGCGGCCCACGCATCCACCGCACCGACGTTGCAGGCGCGCGCCAGGTAGAGGTCGGCGACGGCCATGCGGCCCAGGGCGTCGTCCACGCGCTCGGGGCTCGGCTCGAGCGACATCGACGCAAGGCGACGGTCCACGGCCTCGAGCGCCTCCTCCGCGTACGCATCGAAGGCCAGGCCGAGCTCGCCGTAGCGCTCGACGCCGGCTTCGTAGCCACGCCGAAGCGCCAACAGGTGGGCCTGGACTCGTTCGGACAAAGGCTGCCGTCCCCCGCGCGTTCCCGTTGCCCTGCGATTCTACGGGTGGCACGCGTCGGACCGAGCGGGCTTATGGTCAGCGGATGCGCACCGCCGGGACGCCCTTCTTCTCGGCGTCCTCGGGCTTGGCCTCGAGCGCCTCGCGGGCGGCCTCGGCCTGCTTGCGCACGCCCTGCCAGTGCATGGCGCGCTCGAGCTCGTCGGTGGCCTCGGCCAGCTCGACGAGCGCGTCGAGCAAGGCCGGGTAGAGCGTGACCTCCGCCGTCTTCTCGGCGAGGTCGAGCGCCTCCTCGGGCCCCTCGCGCTCGGCGACGTGGTCGAGCACCTCGACCAGCCGCGTCACGATGAGCTGGTTCGACTCGAGCAGCCCCCGCTCGAGCGCGTACGCCTTGTCCTCCTGGCCGAGGGCGCGCGCCAGGTCGATCACCCAGAGCAGGTCCGAGGGCTTCTCGGCGGCCTCGGCCTCGAGCCGGGCAAGCAACGCCGACGCGGGCTCCGCCGCCCCCGCCTGGTGGAGCCGGAGCGCGAGGATCACCAGCGGGCGGAACAGGTAGGTCATCGAGGCGCGGTCGGCGTCGAGCCACTTCGTCAGCGCGTCGTGCGCCGCCGCGTACCACGCCGTGGCGTCCTTCAGGTCCTTGCCGTCGACGGGGAACAGGCGCCGGATGTCGTCGAAGCCGAGCGAACCCGGGCGGGTGTACATCTGGCGATGCCAGCGCTGCGCGGTGCCGGGCGGCGTGAGCGAGCAGAGCGCGACCTCGAGGCACCGAAGCGCCTGCTCGTGCTCGCCCGCGCGCGCGAGCAACGCCGCGGCGGTGCGTGCCGTCATGCGGCGCAGACCCCGCTCGAGGTTCGGCACGTCGTCGAGGATCGGGCGGCAGCGCTCGAGCGCGGCGTCCTCGCCGAGGACGTCGATCCACGTCTTGAGCACGAGCGACTCGTAGCCGTCGCGCGCCGTGGGCCCGTAGCGCTGGTCGTTGCCGGGATCGGCGAGCGCGAGGATCTCCTCGATCGTGCGGATCCGGAGGTCGCCCTCGAGCTCCTTGCCGACCTCCTTGACGAGGGTGTAGGCGTCGACGCCGCCGCCGCGCGGCATGAACGTCCCGCCGACCATCACGTAGGTGACGCCGCCGCCCTGCGCAGGCGACTGCGCCGCGCACCACTTGAAGAGGCGCGCCGCCTCCGCCTGGCCGCCCATGCGCGCCCAGATGCGGGCGAGGCGCATGACCTGGCCGACGTCGCTGGGCTTCACGGTGCGCGCAAGGTCGGTGAGGAGCGCTTCGGCGTCCACGCCAGCGCCCTCGATGTCCTCGTCGAGCATGCCGAGCAGGAGGGCGTACTCGAGCTTGCCCGCGCGGCCTTGCTCGATCTGGTCGAGGAGCGCCTTCGCGGCCTCCTTGCGACCGACGCGCGTGACCATCGCCTTGGCGACGCCCTCGATCAGCTCGCCGCCCATCGAGAGCTGCACGCCACCCCAGGTGCGCAGCTGGCGCCGCATCTCGGCCTCGGCGAACGGGTAGGCGCTGAGCGCCTCGTACATACCCATCCGCTCGACCGGCTTCGCGATCTCGTCGGAGAACGAGGCCAGGCCGCCGCGCGCGCGCTCCTTCGCCTTCTGCTTGTCCGCCTCGGTGGGCTCCTTGCGCGTGACGGGCCAGGTGTAGCGTCGCGTGCCGGCGAACACGGGGTAGTAGCGGTTGCCGTCACCGACGGGGAAGCTGCGCCACATCCGGCGCAGCATGCGCCGGGCGTCGTCCAGGCGGTCCTCGTCGATGGCCTTCTTGAGATCGACGGGCGAGACGAAGCGCTTCGTCTTCTTCGCCGTCTCCTCCGGCTTGTCCTTCGCGTCCGTCGTCTTGGCCTTCGCCAGGTCGTCGATCTGCTGCTTGACCGCCAGGGCCTTGATCGGCTGATGCATGCTGCGCCAGCCCGTGAGCAGCCGGCGCTTGAGCGCGACGTCCTTGGGCTTGGCCTCCGCCATGGCCGTGAGGATCGCCATCGCCTCGAGGCGCCGTCCGGCGCGGTTGAGCTGGTGGTAGAGGCGGTTCTTGAACCCGTCGTTGTCGGGGTGGTCCGTGACGGCGCGTCGCAGCGCCTTCAGCAGCACGTCGGCGTCACCGGCGCGCTGCGCGAGCTCGAGGCGGCGGAGCGTCACGTCCATCGCAGGCGCGCCCTCCTTGGCGATCGTCTCGAGATGCGCGATGAAGGCCTCGGTGTGCTTCGGCAGGAAGGCCTGCGTGATCATCTGCCGCGCCATGTTGGCGTGGAAGTCGTTCTGCGGCTTGCCGATGATGTTGCCGTAGACGGCGAGCGCGTCCTTCAGCGCGTCCTCGGGTCGGTCCATCTTCTGCAGCAACACGGCATGCGCGGCGCGCACGAGGTCGTTGTCGATGCCGCGATCGAGCGGGACCTTGGCGAGCCGCAGGCGCAGGTCGAGGTTCTTGTCGCCGTTGGCGATGTTGAGGAACTGGTACCAGACGAACTGGTCCTTCTTGTCGAGGTCGGCGACGGCGGTGTCGAACGACTCGGCGATGAAGTCAGCGAAGTCCTGGCCGATCTCGTCCTGGATCTGCTCCAGCAGCGAGAGCAGGAACTGCATGCGGCGCGTCTTGGGCACCTTGGGCAGCACCTTGCGAAGCGCGGCCGGGCGCTCGCGGTCGCGCACGAGCGAGAAGAAGCTGCCGACCCAGTACCAGCGGTTGCCGTCGACCTTCTCCAAGAGGTCCGCGACCTGCTCGTCGTCGAGGAGCGGCTCCTCGAAGTTGGCCTGCAGCATCGGGATCAGGTTCATCCAGCTGCCGGCCTTCTCGAGGTCCTGCAGGATCAGCGAGACGATGTACTGGCAGAGGCTCTTGAACTTGTCCTTCTCGATCAGCGCCCCGATGCGCGAGACCATCGGCGCGACGCTGTAGTACATGCGCCCCTGCTTGTCGGTCTTGATCAGCGTTCGCACCCAGTGGCGGCCGATCGAGAGCGCAAGCCCGCCGTCCTCCATCTGGACCGCGCCCGAGAGCAGCACGGGCATGTGCTCGAGGTCGTCCTTGCCGAGGCTGGTGAAGTCCACGCGGCGCAGGAGCACGCGCGCTTCCTCGGTCTTGCCCGCCGCCAGGAGCGGCAGGTAGAGGCGCGCCGCCTGCGGCACGGGCACGAACGCGGCGCCCTCCGTGCTGCCGGCCCCGACGAGGAACCTGAGCTTCTTCTTCTGTTCCTCGTCGGCGGGACCCTTGTCGAGCAGCGTGCGCGCCGAGGCGACGAGGCCCCAGTCGAGGCGCTCGCGCACGAGGCGCGGGAGGAGCTTCTCGTCGTCCTTGAACCGCTCGAGCACGAGGAGGTCGGCCGCGTCCGCGCGGTCGGGGCGTCCGGCGGCAATCGCGACGCGGCGCAGGAACTGAAGCCGGCTCTTCACGCGCGGATAGGCCGAGAGCGTCTTCGCCTTGTCGTCGTCCTTGGCGAGGTCCTTCGCGATGCGCTCGAGGTCCTGGGCCAGCGCCTGCTCGTGCCGCGTCAGGAGCGCGTCGGCGCCACCGCCCGCGTCGAGCACGGTGAGCACGCCGTTCAGCACGCGCGGGTAGTGCTGGTCGAACTCGTCGACGTTGCGCGCCCCCCACCACATCCAGGGGTCCTTGGGCTCGTCGTCTTCCTTCGTGATCGTCGAGAGCAGGCGACGCGCGAGCAT
>JASJAY010000171.1 GCA_030066775.1 Planctomycetota bacterium | reverse complement strand
CTGGAGCACTACGCCATGCCCGTGTTCGTGCTCGGCGTTGCGGGAGCGGCCGGCAC
This sequence comes from Planctomycetota bacterium, assembly GCA_030066775.1. GTDB lineage: Bacteria > Planctomycetota > PLA2 > PLA2 > JAEUHO01 > JASJAY01. The sequence goes on along the minus strand of JASJAY010000171.1, from coordinate 6,013 downwards.
GGCGCGGTACCAACGCTCAGCGGTACTGGAGGTACTCAGCGAGGACTACGTGCGTACGGCACGGGCCAAGGGCTTGGACGAAGGCGTCGTGATCCGCAAGCACGTGCTGCGGAACTCGCTCTTGCCGATCATCACGCTTTTCGGCCTGAGCATGCCGTTCCTCGTCTCGGGCGCGGTGATCACCGAAGAGATCTTCTCGTGGCCGGGCATCGGGAGTGCCGCGATCGGCGCCATCAAGGCGCGCGACGTCTTCGTGGTGACGTCGGTCACGCTTGCCGCAACCGTCATGGTCGTCGTCGGCAACCTGCTGGCCGACATCATGTACGCCATCGCCGACCCGCGCGTGAGGCTCAAGTGATGGCTGCCGCAAAGAGCGAGGTCCGGCTTGTCGAGTCCCTGATCCCGGGGCTGGGGCACATCCGCCGTGGTTACGTGGGCGCAGGGGCCCGCTTCCTCACCTTCTTCCTCACGTGGTGGCTGATCGTCGTCTTCCGCTTCGATGCGGTCGTGCGCGTGCTGGGCGAGTTCGACTTCGATTCGTTCATCGCCGCGGTCATCCTCTTCGGGCTGCCCCCGCTGCTCGTCAAGGCGGCCCATCGCAGCTTGCACGTGCACGTGGATCCGCCGCCTCGGTCCGGTCTCGGCACGTGGCAGCTGGCGTGGCGCGACCTCCGGCGCAATCCGCGCGCGCTCTGGGGCATGACCCTGCTGGCATTCCTGTATCTCGGCTCGTTCCTGGCGCCGGTGCTCGCGCCCTACGACCCCAAGACGGGTGGTGCGGGTGGCGAGATCGTCCACAAACTGCGCGCGCCGGGCACGCAGGTCATCCTCGTCGGGCACCCCAAGCTGGGCGAGGTGGCTGCGAACGAGATCACCGTCGTCGGCGACTACGCGGTCCTGGAGCGGCAGTTCGCCCGCACGAACCGCACGGTCAAGGTCGAGGACCTGGGCGTCCCGCCGCGGGGTTGGGCGCGCGGTGCCGATCGCGTCCAGACGGCCGAGGTCGACGGCAAGCAGTTCCCGTATCGCACGGAGCGGTACCTGCTGGGCACGGATCGCGGCGGCCGCGATCTGCTGTCGCGACTCTTGTACGGCAGCCGGATCTCGCTCTTCATCGGGTTCGTCGCGATGTTCGTGGCGGTCACGCTCGGCGTGCTCTTCGGCAGCCTGGCGGGGTACTTCGGCGGCTGGGTCGACGGCGTGATCATGCGCTTCGTCGACATCCTGCTGGCGTTCCCACGCCTCCTGCTCCTGCTGCTGATCGTGTCCGTCTACGAGGGCGCCGGCATCTTCACGGTCGTCGTGATCCTCGGCGCCACCGGATGGATGGGCGTGTCCCGACTCGTGCGCGCGGAGTTCCTGCGCGTCAAGGAGCTCGACTACGCCGTGGCGGCTACGTCGCTCGGCTACAAGCGGCCGCGCATCATGTTCCGGCACCTGCTGCCGAACTGCATGGCGCCCGTGATCGTCAACGCAACGCTCCTGGTCGGCAACACGATCCTCGTGGAGGCGGCGCTCTCCTATCTCGGCTTCGGCGTGAAGCCGCCTGAGGCGAGCTGGGGCAACATCATCAGCAGCGGACAGCCGTATCTCGACAGCGCCTGGTGGATCAGCACGATCCCCGGGCTGCTGATCGTGTTCGCCGTCGTCTGCATCAACCTCGTGGGCGACGCCCTGCGCGACGCGCTCGATCCGAAGGGACGCAGCTGATCGACTAGGCCATGCGCGCGAGCGCACGGCTCATGCGATCCGCGTGGCGGATCGGGTTCGGCAACCGGAAGCGCGTGCACGTCGCGAGGACGACGCGTGCGGCCGGCAGCAGCCCGACGTTGTTGCCGACGCTGACGTAGACGGGCTTCACCTCGTCTCGCGTGCGCACGACGAGGCCGATGCGCCGGCCTTTGTCCATCAGCGGCGTCCACTCGCCGGACTCGGGCCCCGGCTCCCCGTGCGTGCCGCACAGCCGGCTCTTGCCCACACCGATCGTCGGGACGTCGATGTGCAGCCCCAGGTGCGTCGCGAGACCCATGCGCCGCGGATGCGCGAGGCCCTGGCCATCGACGAGGATGACGTCGGGGCGGGTCTTGAGGCGCCTCATCGCCTCCAGCACGATCGGCAGCTCGCGGAACGAGAGCAAGCCCGGGATGTAGGGCATGCGCGGCGTCGCCGAGGCGTGCACCTCCTCGAGCACGTCCCAGTCCGGGGGCTCGCACACGACGATCGATGCGTGCAGGACGCCGCCCGGCGACGGCGAGCAGTCCACGCCTGCGACGAGCTTCAGCTTCTTCTTGAAGCGGCCCGTCGTGACGACGCGCTCGGCGAGCCAGCGCTGCATCTGGATTGCGTCCTTCGGCGGCAGGTCGAAGGGATGGAGGGTCTGGACGTCGATGGCACTCATGACGGCAGCGCCAGGGTCTCGCCCTCGTGCGTGGCGCCGCGCAGCTCGAGCACGCGCTGGACGACGGCGCCGAGCACCGCATCCGGCGTCGAGGCACCGGCGGTGAGGCCGATGCGGAGCGGGCCCTCCATGGGAAGCCAGTCGGCGTCCTCCGCCTCGGTCGTCTGGCCGACCGGCTTGTAGCGGATCTGCTCCGCGGAGACGAGGCACTCGGGGCCCTTGACGTGCCAGGCCTTGACCTTGCCCTCGGCCATCTCGGCGAGATGCCCCGTGTTGGAGGAGTTGTATCCGCCGACCACGATCAGCAGGTCCAGGGGCTCGTCGACGAGCGCAGCCAGGGCGTCCTGGCGCTCCTGGGTCGCGCTGCAGATCGTGTCGAACGAACGGAACCGCGCGGGATCGTCCGCGTCGCCGTAGCGCGCCTCGAGGGCTTCGCCGATCCGCCGCGCGATGGCGAGGGACTCCCCGGAGAGCATCGTCGTCTGGTTCGCGACGCCGATGCGCTGGAGATGACGATCGGGATCGAAGCCAGCTGACGTCTTCGGCGCGGCGAAGCGCGCCATGAACGCGGCGGCGTCGCCGCCGTTCTCGATGTAGTCGGCGACGTGTTCCGCCTCTTCCATGTCGAGCACGACGATGTAGTGCCCGTCTGGGTAGAGCGTCGTGCGGCTGATCGTCGCGCTCGTCTCTTCGTGGTTCACCTTGCCGTGCATCAGCGCGGTCATGCCGGCCTTCGCGTAGCGCTCCACGTTCTTCCAGACGTTCAGCACCGAGCCGCACGTGGTATCCACGACGACCGCCCCGCTGTCGCGGACGGCGTCGAAGGCGCCGGTCGCGACGCCGAACGCAGGCAGGATGACGACGTCGTCGGGGCAGAGCGCCGAGGCGTCGGGCAGGTCGTCGTCCCCGAAGAAGCAGACGCCGAGCTCGCGCAGGCGGCCGTTCACCTTCGGGTTGTGGATGATCTCGCCCGTCAGCACGATGCGGCGGTCGGGGAAGCGCTTGAGTGTCTCGTAGGCGTAGTCCACCGAGCGCTCGACGCCGTAGCAGAAGCCGAACTCCTGCGCCAGGCGGAACGTCGTGTCGCCGAACGCGAGCTCGTAGCCGTGATCGCGAAACGCCTGCACGAGCTCCGAGCAGTACTCGTCGTCCACTTCGCCGCGCACGGCCTGGCGCAGCCCGAGCCCCTTTCGGAAGTAGCGCGCCTCGAAGGGCGCGTCGTCGGGGGCGTCCGCGTCACTCACGAACGGAGGCTAGCACGCGCGCGCGGGCGCGCCCTTCGCCGTCGGATCAGCCGCCTGGCTTCGCGTCCGGGTCGGTCTTGTTCATGTCGCCCGGCCGGAGCGTGATCACGACGTCGGCGCGTACGCCGGCGACCACCTCGCACGGCTGCTCGACCCTGGCGTAGCCCGGCGCACGCGCGATCGCCGTGACGCGGCCGAGCGGCGCGTCGGTGATCACGCGCCGACCGCCTTCGGCCACCAGCCAGCGCGGCTTGCCGCCCGGCATGAGGTACCCGACCTCGGCCATCAGAGGACTCTGCCCATCGATCGTGCGCACGATCACGGACAGCGTGCCCGTCTTGAGGCCGAAGCGCTTCTCCATGCGCTCCGCCTCGGGATCGGGCTCCGTCGCCTCCGTGTCCTCGGCCGGCTCCCTCGTCGCGGGGTCCTCGTCGAACCCGCCCAGGACGTACCAGAGCCCGAGCCCCAGGACGGCCACGAGCAGGAGCAGCGGGACGATGCGCATGGCGCCAGGGTACCTGCCCGCGAGCCGTCGTCCGGGTCACGGGGCGGCGCTCGGGAAATCGCGCGACACGCGCCCTCAGCCCGGGACGATTGGGGCATGAGCCGCGTCCTCAGCCTGATCACGTTCTCGATCGAGTCCTGCCACAAGGACGAGTTCCTCCGTCGTGCCAAGGAGGAGCTGAAGCCGTACTGGGAGGCGAACGGCTCCGAGCGCTACGAGGTCTACGAGGAGATGGGGCCCCAGGGGCCGACCGGACGCCTGGTGGAGCTGAACATCCTCTCCGATCGCGACGCGTACCAGCGCATGTCGCAGTTCGTGCGCCAGGCCGGCAACCTGCCGAACGTGGCGTACCGCCACGTGCGGGAGCCGAACTTCCAGGTGATGGAGCTCGTGGTCTGAGCGCCACCGGCGAGCCGGCGCCTGCGGTCCGCTTCCGGGGCGTCGTCAAGCGCTTCGGCGAGCTCACCGTCCTCGACGGCGTGGAGCTCGACGTCCGCCCGGCCGAGGTCCTGGCGATGGTGGGGCCGAGCGGCGGCGGGAAGTCGACGCTGCTCCGGTTGATCAACGGCCTCGAGGTGCGCGATGCCGGTGACCTGAACGTGCTCGGCACCGACGTTCCGCTGCCTGTGGACGGCGGCGAGATCCACGCGCCGCTGTGGCGTCCTCTACGCCAACGCATTGGCATCGTGTTCCAGGCCTTCCACCTGTATCCGCACAAGACGGCGCTCGAGAACGTGGCGCTGGCGCCCGTGCACGTGAACGCCATCGATCCCGAGGCAGCGCGCGAGCGCGCCTCAGCACTCCTGCGCCGCGTCGGGCTCTCGGACAAGGAGGGCAGTCGCCCGCGGCAGCTCTCCGGCGGGCAGCAACAGCGCGTCGCCATCGCCCGTGCCATGGCGATGGACCCCGACATCCTGCTCTTCGACGAGCCGACCTCGGCGTTGGATCCGGAGATGACGGCCGAGGTGCTGAGCGTGATCCGCGACCTGGCCGAAGAGCATGCGCGCACGCTCGTCGTGGTCACACACGAGTACGCATTCGCGCGCGAGGCGGCCGATCGCGTGGCCTTTCTCGAGGACGCCCGCATCCTCGAGGTCGGGCCCGCGGAGCGCGTGCTCACCGACCCCGAACACCCCCGTACGCGCGCCTTCTTCGACCGCGTTCTCTAGGCGAGGGTGTTCCCGGGCGCCGGGATCCGGTACACCTTCGGCGGGGGAGCACGAACGGAGGTAGGGCTGTGCTCAAGGAATTCAAGAAGTTCGCCATGCGCGGCAACGTCATGGACATGGCGGTCGGCATCATCATCGGCGGCGCGTTCGGGACGATCGTCAAGTCGCTCGTCAACGACGTGCTCATGCCGCCGATCGGCATGGCCACGGGCGGCATGGACTTCAGCCAGCTGGGATGGACGCTCCAGGAAGCGACGGTCGACGCGGCCGGCAAGGTGACGTCCGAGGCCGTCGTCATCAAGTACGGCCTGTTCATCAACGCCGTCATCGCGTTCCTCATCGTCGCGTTCGCCGTCTTCCTGCTCGTCAAGGGCGTCAACAAGATGACGGCCAAGGAAGAGGAAAAGCCCAAGCCGAAGGCGCCGAGCAACGAAGAGAAGCTCCTCAGCGAGATCCGCGACCTCCTCAAGGCGCAGAACGGGTAGCCCAACACGCGACACATGGAGGCGGCGAACGACCCCAAGGCGACGTCCGCCGTCCCGCACGCGCGCAAGAACGGCATCCTCCTGTGGTTGGCGCAGTACGTGTCGGCCACGGGAGATGCGCTCTTCATCCCGTGCATCGGCTGGCTCGCGAGCGCCGAGGACGACGGGGGCCTCTCTGTCGGCGTCGCGGTCTTCGTCGCGACCGTGCCGCA
>JASJAY010000035.1 GCA_030066775.1 Planctomycetota bacterium | reverse complement strand
GTGTACTGCCGATGCGCGAGGAGCGCACCGGGACCCGCGGCGCTCGGCGAGACACTCGCCTGGGCGATGCCGTCGATGGCGAGCGTCCATCCGGCGTGGGGCGCACGGCTGAGCGTGAGCAAGCCGTACGGGGTCTGCCGCTCGATCGCCGCACCACTCGGAGTCGAGGGCGTCAAGGCGGACGCCGCGCATCCGATGACGAGGGCCGCCAGGCCGGCGCCCCGCTGCGCGCACAGCAGCAGCCCGACGCCCATCAGCACGCCCGCGAGCACCAAGGCCCCGGCCTCGAGCCCCAGGTGCGGCACGAACAGGAAGGCTGCGAGGAGCGTGCCCGCGAGGCTGCCAAGCGTCGACACGGCGATCAGCCGCCCCACCGTGGGCCCGACGGGCTGTGTCTCTTTCGCGAGCGCGGTCGCAAGGGGGAGCACGCCGCCGAGCACGAGCACCGGCGGCCCGACGAGCAGCAGCGCCGCGAGCGCGGCCCCGAGCTCCGGGTCGACCGCATCCAAGGCGTCGACGAACGCCGGCGCGCCGAACGCGAGAGCGGCAGCCCATGCGCCGGCAGCGATCAAGAGCGAAGCGGCGCGAGACCAGCGCGGTGCGCGCGCGAGGCGACCTCCGAGTGCCGCGCCCCCGGCGCCGGCGAGCAGCGTCACCGAGATCAGCCACGCCCACGTCGAGAGCGTGAAGCCCAAGCCCGGAGCCATCCACCGGCTCGCGAGGATCTCCAGCGCCATCACGGCGGCGCCGGCGACGAAGGCGGCGAGGGCCGCGCGACTCACTTCTTCAGCGTCTCGCGCGTGAGCCGCTGGTGGCCGAGGAAGACGCGTTGGTCCCACGTCTCAACCACGTCCAGCCCGACCTCCGTAAGGCTGACGCCACCCGACTCGTTGCGCTCGTAGTATAGCAGCTCGAGCCTGCCCAGCGGGCCCTTCCACTTCGCGCGCACGAGGGCCAGGAAGGCATCGGGGCTCTTCGACTGCACGAACCAGCGCTGCAGCTCCATGCCCGTCGGCGGGACGCTGCCCAGCGCGTCGAGCCCCTCGATCGCGAGGTCGTGCTTCGTCGCCATGATGCGGATCCAGCGCAAGAGGTCCGTCTCCTGGCGCTCGCGGAACCAGGTCACGACTTTGGCCTTGGGTGCGATCTTCGCGGCCAGCGTGCGCTGGGCGTCGGTCGGCCCCGTGATCTTGCGCATGGCCTCGAGCGTCTTCACCATGCGCGGCACGAGCTTCTTCGTCTCGGCCTCCTTGTCGCCGGGCGGACGATCGCGGATGCGCCACGGGGACCACGGCTCGCGGAAGATCGGCGCCCACGCCTTCAGCCACGCATCGCTCACGAACTCGATCGAGAGGAAGCGAGGCGCTTTCATCGTGAGCGTGCCGTCGCCGAACACGATGCCGTCGCGCCCGCCCTGCGACTTTGTCTCCACCGGGCCGCGCACGCGCACGAGCACCTTGGGCAGCTTCGGCAAGGTCTTCGCGAAGTCCTCCTCGAGGCGGTAGTTCCAGAAGACGTAGTAGTCCTTGGCAGGCGCAAGCAGCGGCTCGAAGCGCTTCACGTCCTCGACGTCGATCACGTGCTCGGGCTGGGCCATGACGCCCATCGCGATGACCGGCCAGCCGATGCGGAGCCGTCCCTGCTCGTCCTTCCAGAGATAGCCCTCCCAGACGCGTTCCGGGTGGTGGGGTTTCGGCGCCGCCTTCGCCGGCTCGTCTTCGGCGAACGCCGGCACGACGCAGGCGAGGATCAAGAGGGTCGCGAACGCACGTCGCATGGCATGGCCTCCCCGTGCGGGTTCCCGTTCCCACGCGGTTCTACTGCTCGCGTGGGCGGCCGTGCGCAAAAGGTGTGTCCGAGGCGCTGACGCGGGTCGGCTAGAAGAGTGCCTTGGTCCCGTCCCCGAACGTCTTCTCGCGGATGCCCAGCACCTTCAGCATGCCCAGATAGGCTTCGGCCAACGGCGTGTTGCCGCCGCCCTTGAGGCGGCGGCCGCTCTTCAGCTTGCCGTTGCCACGGCCTGCCAGCAGGAGCGGCAGGTTGTCGTGGTTGTGGCGGTTGCCGTCGCCGATCGCGGAGCCGTAGAGCACCTGACTGCGATGGAGCAGCGACTTGCCGCCGTCGTCGGCGGCGTCGAGCGCCCCGAGGAAGCGCGCGAGCTGCTCGACGTGCCACTGGTCGATCCGCTGGATCTTCGCGAGCTTCTCGGCCTCTTTGCCGTGGTGCGAGATGTTGTGGTGGCCGTCGGGCACGCCGATGTGCAGGTAGCTGATGTTGCTGCCGCCGTTGCCGAGCATCAGCGTGACCGTCCGCGTGAGGTCGGCGCGGAACGCGAGCACGATCAGGTCGTACATGAGGCGCACGCGGCCCGGATAGGAACGGTCCGTCAACAGCCCCTCGGGCATCTCGGGGATGGGGACCTCGGCCTCGGACTTCTCGAGGCGCGTCTCGAGCGCGCGCACGGCGTCGAGGTACTCCGCCAGCTTGCGCGCGTCCGTCTTGCCGAGCTTGCCCTTCAGGCGCTTCGCGTCCTCGAGCACCGCGTCGAGGATGCTCTTCTGCTCTTCCCGACGGCGCTTGCGCTCGAGCTCGTTGCCGACTGCATCCGGATCGCCGAAGAGCCGCTCGAAGACGGCGCGCGGGCGCGTCTCCTTGGTGTTCGGGAGGTTCGGCGTGCGCCAGGAGATGTTGTTGCTGTAGGCGCAGCTGTAGCCGGAGTCGCACACGCCAGCGGCGCGGCCGGGCTCGAGCCCGAGCTCCAGCGAAGCAAAGCGCGTCTCGCCGCCGATGTGCGACGCGATGACCTGGTCGATGCTGATGCCGACGTGGATATCAGCGCCGCCCGTCTTCTTCGGATGCGCGCAGGTCAGGAACGCGGACGCGCAACGGGCGTGGTCGCCGGGGCCGTCCCCATGGGCACGCGCGCCGTCGACGGCAAAGCCCTCGAGCAACGTGACGTTCTTCTTGTGCGGCGCGAGCGCGGCCAACGTCTTGGATGACACGTGGCCGCCACTCGGGAGCCAGTCATCCATCTTCGCGCCGTTCGGGGCGAAGACGAACACGCTGCGCGTGGGGCGCTTGGATGGACCGGCGAAGGCGGGCGTCATGGCGTCGAGCCACGGCAGTGCCAACGCAGCGCCGGTGCCCGCGAGGAACGCGCGACGTGAGAGGTGACGGCGGAGGACGATGTTCGCCATGGCTACTCCCGTACTCTACGCATGCGGAACGCGTCGAGGAGCACGATCTGCGTGACGATCGCCTTGATCGTCGCCTTGCCCTCGGGCAGTCCCTCGACGAGGCGGAAGATCGCCAGCTCGTCGGCGGGGCCCGGGTCGCGACCGATGGCGAACGTGAACAGCTTCTTCGTCAGGCAGCGCAGGAACGCGCGGTCCTCGGCCAGGACCTGCTTGAGCGCGGTCGGACCGTCCACCTGGCGGCCATCGGGCAGCGTCGCCGAGGTGTCGATGGAGGCGGCCCCCTCGCCTTGGCGCCACGCCCCCACCGGATCGAAGGCCTCGAGCGCCAGACCGAGCGCGTCCATGCGCGTATGGCAGGACGCGCAGACGGGATCCGCGCGGTGGATCTCGAGCTTCTCGCGAAGCGACGCGGGGCTCTTCGTGACGACCTCTTCGTCGAGGCTGTCCGCGCCGGGCGGCGGCGGCGGCGGCGCGGCATCGAGGATGTTCTCGAGCACCCACTTGCCGCGCTTCACCGGCGAGGTGCGGGTGGGATTCGATGTCACGGTGAGCACGCCCGCCTGCGTCAGGATGCCGCCACGGCGTGCATCCGTGAGGGTCACGCGCTGGAACGCGTCGCCGTCGACGCCGGACACGCCGTAGTGCCGCGCGAGCGGGCCGTTGAGGAAGGTGAAGTCGGCACGGAGCAGCTCCGTGGCGTCGCGCTCCTCCTTCAAGATGGTCTCGAAGAAGAGCTCCGCCTCGCGGCGCATGGCCTCGGCCAAGGCCGGGCTGAAGCCGGGGAAGCGCTTCGGGTCCGGCTCTGCGTACTCGAGGTTGCGCAGCTCCAGCCACTGCACGGCGAAGTTGGTCGACAAGGAGCTCGCCTTGGGATCGGCGAGCATGCGCTCGACCTCGGCCTTCAAGGCGTCGGGCTTCCTCAGCTTGCGCTTGCGCGCGCGCTCGAAGAGCGCGTCGTCGGGCATGCTGCTCCAGAGGAAGTACGAGAGGCGAACAGCAAGGTCCTCGTCGTCGACGGGACGCGCCGTGCCCTTCTTGCCCGACGTCGCGCCCGGTTCGAGGCGATACAGGAAGTGCGGCGAGACGAGCGCGGCCCGAAGCGCCATCTGCACGCCGCGGGCGAACGGCTCTCCGGCTTCGACCTGCGCCACGATCAGGCCCGCGATGCGCCGCACCTCATCCGTCTTCGGCTTGCGTCGCCACGCGCGTCGCAGCAGCTCGGAGGAGACCGCCATGGCGCGGCGGAAGGGCTTGCCCTTGCCGGGATCCGCGCCCATGAGCCAGGTGTGCCCCATCGGCGGCTCGAGACGATCGATCGGACCGACGAGCTCGACCCAGTCGACGATCAGGTTGCGGTCGCGCTGGGAGGGATCCGGATCGTTCGGCTCGTAGTAGTCGTTCGGGAACCCCACCCCCACCCGAAGCTGACCTTTGGGCAGCCGCAGCGTGTGCTCCAGGACCTCGGGCTCGCGGTCGCCCTTCGTCGTCTCGGCGATGTGCACGCCGCGACCCCCGGCGAGGAACGTGACCTTCGCCTGCTCCGGCCCGGCCTGGTCGGCCATGACGCGCGCACGCAAGCGGTACTCACCGTCGCGCGGCAAGGTGACGCGCGCCGTGATGTCGCCGCTCGAGAAGAGGTTCCATGTGTTGGCGCCGCGGCCGCGGTCGTCGCCGCGGCTCGAGTCCATGCTCTCGGCTTCGAGGCGACGGACGGGCGGGTTGTCCGGGTCCTCGAGCAGGATCGCTTGCTCCGCGATTCGCTGGGCAGCGGCCGCGTACTTCTCGAGCAGGAGCGGCGAGACCGAGAGCACGTCGCCGATGTTGTCGAAGCCGTAGGCGAGGTCGTCGTTCGGGAAGCTTGATGACGGCTCGAACGCGACGCCGAGCAGGTCGCGGATCGTATTGCGGTACTCGACGCGACTCAGCCGGCGCACGGTGACACGCCCCGGGTCGAGCTCGATCTGCTCGAGCGTCCGAAGCACGTGTGCGTCCATGCCGTCGGCCATGCGCACGGCGGTGGCGCGCTCCGGGGCCGGCATCTCCGGCGGCGGCATCTCGCCGGCGCGGACGCGATCCGCCATGTGCCGCAAGTGCGTGAGCGTCTCGACGTCCTGCGCCGTCAGGTCGAGGCGGGCCAGATCGAACCCTGCGTCCGGCGCCTCACCGGAGTGACAGGACACACAGTTGTCCGCGAGGAAGGTCTGGACGTCGCCGAGCGGTGCCGGGCCTGCCTCGACGACGCGCGTCGTGCGGCCCAGCCAACCGAGGCCGGCGGCCGTGACGAGGAGCACTGCGAAGGGGACGATGCGATGCACGGGAAGAGCCTACCGCAGCCTCTACCCGCGACCACGACCGGCGGTTTCGCAGGTCGTGGCCGAGGTCCAGGTCTCGCCGGCGTCGCTCAGCTCGCCGGTGCCGCCAAGGTGGCCGGCGAGAACAGCACGCTGAACTGCTCGCACCAGATCACGACCGAGGCGAACTTGCTCAGGTCCACGTCGGCGGGGATGTCGTAGTTCTGATCGCCGACATTGCCCTTGAGGCGCCCCAGCGAGACGAACGCGCCGCCTTCCACGTCGTTCGAGCTGCCGATGTCGGCCTTCTCGACGAGCCACACCTCGAGCGCCGGCCCGTTCGTCACGCGGAAGTCGGTGAACCTGAGCGTCCGTCGTCCGCCCTCGCCTTCGAAGATGGTCGCCGTGCCGGTGCCCTTGTGGATGGAGTCGGCATCCGTGAACGTGCCTTGGGCCAGGACCGTCTGGGCATCCGCCGCACTGATCGACTCGTTGACCTCCTGATCGAAGAACAACGGGCCGGCCAGGTACCAGAACGCCACACCGGCAACGAAGCCGATGAGGCCGGAAACGAGCGAAACGAGAATCGTCTTCTTCTTCACGGCGTGTGCCTCCTTCGAGCCGGTTTGAACACACGACGGGATTCGCGGCGTCGGGTTTCGCCAGAACGGAGGCGTGATCACTCGAAGGGCTCGACCCAGTCGACCTCGTCGAGCACGGCCCACCCCGACATGCGCCGCTCGAGCCGCAGAAGCCAGGCCACGATCGCCCACGTCACGAGGAAGGAGGCGAGGACCCCGCCGAACACCAGGAGGTGCACGCCCGCGAACAGGCCCACGAACGTGACCATCAGCATCAGCGCTTGCACGGCCATGACGATGACCAGCAGCGTCACACCGATCTGGAGCAGGAGCAGCGGCAACAGGCGCGGCGTAGGTGAGCTCGACTCCACGTCCCGACCGTACCCCCGGATGGGGCGTAGAGTGAAGCCGGCGGCTGGAAGGACCCGATGGGACGCCGCCGTACCGATCGCACGCCACCTCCCTCTCGCCGGGGGTCGGCCGCGACCCCTGGCGAGGTCCGCGCCGTCATCTGGATCGCGACGCTGGTCCTCCTGTGGGCCGTGATCTTCGCCGGGTTCGGCGGGGTACGCGGCGCGCGGGTCTTCGGCCTGGTCCTGGGCGCCGTGCTGTTCGCCATCGGGATGAGCAGCGAGGCCTGGGCCTGGCGCCATGCGCGTCGGGCCCGGATCCGCCGACGCCGTGCGCGGCCCGAGACCGCGCGGCGTCTCCGGGACGTCGCGCGCGCCAACCGCACCGGCCCGCGGCCCCGCCCACCGGCCGTGAGGCGCACGATCTCCCACAGGGCGCGGATCCGCGGCCAGCCCGCATTCGAGATGGAGGACTTCGGCCGGGACCTCCTGATCCTCGTCATCAGCGCGGTGCTCCTGAGCCTCGCCCTGCTGCTGGGTACGTACATCGCCCGTTAGCGCCCGTGGGGCTACGCTTTGCCCGCATTTTGAGAGTGATTCTCAATATCTGGGTTACAATGCGGCACCGTGAGCGAGGTCGCGACCCCATGATCGTCTGCCACTGCACCGGCAAGACCGACACCCAGATCCGCCGCGCGGTCGAGGCCGGCGCCCGCTCCTGCAGCGACGTCACGCGCGCCTGCGATGCCGGCGGCGTCTGCGGAGGCTGCACGCCGCTCATCGAAATGCTCACGAAGGGCGAGCACGCCCTGACGCACCGGCGTCCCCCGGCCGCGAGCCGGTAGACGCGTCGCCCCTCCCCTCTTCGCACGCTCCACGCGAGGTCGTAGACTCCCGCCCACGCGCGCCGGCCATCCCCAACGCGTGACCAGGAGCGATCATGAAGGGCGACCCCGAGGTCATCGAGCTGCTCAACACGGTGCTGACGCAGGAGCTCACGGCGATCAACCAGTACTTCGTGCACTCGAAGATGTGCGCGAACTGGGGATACACCGTCCTCGCCAAGCATCACTACGACGAGTCGATCGAGGAGATGAAGCACGCCGACAAGCTCATCGACCGCATCCTCATGCTCGACGGCGTGCCGAACATGCAGCGGCTCAACCCCATCCGCGTGGGCGAGACGGTGCCCGAGCAGCACGAGTGCGATCTGGCGCTCGAGCTCGAAGCGCGCGACGTGCTCAACAACGGCATCGCGCTGTGCCGGGAGAAGGGCGACAACGCCACCCGCGATCTGCTCGAGCACATCCTCATCGACGAGGAAGAGGGCATCGACTGGATCGAGGCACAGCTGCAGCAAATCGAGGACGTCGGCCTCAAGAACTACCTGGCCGGCCAGATCCACGGCGACTGAGCAGGGCGCCGTGCAGGTCAACCACCTCCACCTGCACGTCCGGGACCTCGAGCAATCCGAAGCGTTCTACGTGCGCTGGTTCGGCTTCCGCCGGCACGTGACGCACGGCGAGATCCTGTTTCTGCGCGATGCCGGCGGGCTCGACCTCGCGCTCGCGCCGGACGTGGAGCCGGCCGCGCTGCCGGCGTGGTTCCACTTCGGCTTCCGGCTCGAGAGCGGCGACGCCGTCCGCGCACTTCGCACGGAAATGGTCGCAGCCGACGTCGCGATGGCATCCGAGCTCTTCGACTACGACGACCTCGTCAGCTTTCGCTGCCGCGATCCGGACGGGTACGCGATCGAGGTCTATTGGGAAACACCGGCACCCGCCGAAGGCGGGTAGCAGGCCTACTCGGACCCGTCGATCAGGAACCCGATCTTCAGCGTGACCTGATACTCGGCCACCTTGCCGTCATCGATGCGGCCTCGAATCTCATCGACCTCGAACCACTTGAGGTTGTGGACCGTGCTCGCGGCGCGGTCGATCGCGCCCTGGATCGCGTCGGTGACGGAGCTCGGCGACGTGCCGACGATCTCGATCTTCTTGTAGGCCTGGCTCATGGATGACTCCTCGGGGGGCGCCTTGCTACCCGATGCGCTGCCTCGAGACAACCGCGGTCCGGCTTCTCGAGTTCGCGCTAGCGTCCGAGCCAGGCCGGCAGACCGGGATGATCCGGCCCTTGCGGCGCACAGGCGAGCACGACGGTCCACGCGGCCGTCGTCCAGATCTGGCCGAACGTGACGTCCGAGTTGGAGCCCATGCTCAGACTCTCGTGCCACGGCCGAGGCTGGAAGGAGCCATCCGGAGCGCGCGCGAGGATCAGGTCGCGCTCGAGCGCCTTCCAGAACTTCGATACGGCGCTCTTGCCGGCTGCATTGGCCCCGACACCCGCGAGCAGGATGTGCTGCATGAGGCTCGCGTGGCCCCCGAGCACCTTGTCCGCCGTGCGCTCGACGTACTTGCGCATCTTGGCGCCCCACCCGGACTTCCCCAGGCCGAGTACGCCGTAGCCGAGCATCGCGGCCGCGCTGCGTCCGATGTTCCCCTGGCCGCGCTGTCCCGGCTTGTCGGAGTACCCGATGCCGCCGTCGCCGCTGCTCGATGCCTTGAGATAGGCCTCGGCCTTCTCGATGGCCTCCTCGGGCACCTCGTAGCCGGACTTCTGCGCCATGCCGAGACCACAGAGCGCGAGGCCCGTCACGATGTTGAGCTCGACGTAGCCGAGGCCGTTCGGTCCGCCGGGGCCGTGCGCCCACCCGCCGCTCTCCTCTTGCGCATCAAGCAGCGCCTTCGCGGCGTTGGCGAGCGCTTGCTTGACGTCGCGCGTCGGCGTGCGTGCATGCACCTCGCCGAGGAAGATCGCGGCGTGGGCGAAGCCCCAGTTGTTCTGGTTCCAGTTCCCGCGCCCCTGCATGCGCGGGTCCGCCATGCCGCCGCCCATGCCCTGCTCACCCGGGCGTGCGCACCAGCGGCTCACGAACTCGACCGCCTTCGTCACGTTCTCTTTGTAGGCGCCTTGCTCGAGGTCGTTGCCGGCAGCAAGCCAGGCCAGTCCCGCCACCGCCGTCTGCACGACCGCGCCGTTCGCGCCGGAGAGCGTCTGCGCGAACCCGCCGCTCGACGCCTGCTTGCTGTCCAGGAAGGCCAGCGCCTTCGCGATCACGGCCTTGCGCGCCTTCGCCTTCAGCGGCTTGGATGCTTCCTTGCCGCCTTGCGGGATGGCAATGGCGAGCTTCTCTCGCTTGCCGTCACGTTCGACGAGGAGCGTGAGGATGCCCTTCTTCGCGCCCGACTCCGCCTTGACCAGCGCCTCCGCCAGCGGCTCGAGCGAGCCCTCTTGGAACGCCTTGCGTCCGACGCCGACGATCACGTCGCCCTTCGCGAGGCCCGCCTTCTCACCCGGCCCCTCGGGGAAGAGCAGGACGACCTCCAGGCGCAACGGACCGCGATCGTGCGTCGGGCGCGCCGCCCCCCCACGCCGCATGCCGCCGCCCATGTCCTGGGTTTGCGGCGCCTGGGCATCTGCGTCCCGCGCCTTCGCGCCGATCAGCCCGAGGTTGTAGTAGTCGCCGCCGCGCATGCCGAAGCCCCGGGCCTTGCCGAACGGCCACTCGCTCGCGCCTGCGGACAGGGTCGGCAGGAGGAGCGCGGCCAGGCAGAGGGACAACGAATGACGGACGAATGCGCGCAAGAGGCCTCCGGCGCCCAATCATAGGCCTCCCCTCCACGATCCAAGAGTGGGACCTCGTGCGTAGGATCCCGCCGTGACGAACGTGCTTCTCGCCGGTCTCGGAGGCTTCGTGGGCGCTGCCCTGCGCTATCTCGCCGGGGAGGCCACCGCGCGCTGGATCGCCGAGCAGGCGTTCCTCTGGGCGACGCTCGGCGTCAACGTCATCGGCTGCTTCGCCATCGGCCTCGTCGCGGGGTTCATGGACGCACGCGGCGGGGTCTCGCCCGAGCTGCGGATCTTCCTCGTCGTCGGCGTCCTCGGTGGCTTCACCACCTACTCCGCGTTCGGGCTGGAGGTCGTGAACCTCACGCGCCAAGCTCGACTCGGCGCCGCGCTCCTGCACGTCGGACTGCACCTGATCGTCGGGTTCGCAGCGGTCTGGATCGGCTGGGTCCTCGCGCGCAACGTGTGAACGACGCGCTGCCGACGAGGCGTCTACCCTGCGCTAGGCGAGTCCCATCTGACGCGCGTGGAAGAACATGATGTGCGCGCACTGCCCGCAGCGCAGACGCACCAGCAACGAGCCGTTGCCGAGATCGGGTGCGCCCGTCTTGCCCTGGATCCCGAGCGTGACGAAGAAGTCCTTGCTGACCTTGAGGTCGGCAGAGCCGCAGAGCGGACACTTGCCTGCGATGCCCCGATCCCGCATCCAGCGACGCGCGGCCTTCGTGTCGACTGTGGCTTTGGTCTCGGCTCCCTTGTGTGCCGGGGATCGCATGCTGGCCACCTCCTCCTCGAGCTCGTGTCGCGCACCACGGTATCCGATTTCGCGGCGCACGGGGCCGAGACGGAGTGCTGGGCGGGCCCAGAATCCTGTGCTACGGTCGAAACGGGTATGTGTGGACACGTGAGACGCCCCGGGGGGGTGGCGTCATGGCCCGTATCCTCATTGCAGACGACGATCCCGGCGCCCGCGAGATGCTCTCGCGGATCTGCGCATTTCAGGGTCATGAGGTCGAGCACGTCGGCGACGCGGCGCGCGCGAAGGCCGCGTACGACCGCATGAAGCCGGATCTCGTCTTGCTCGACCTGGCGATGCCGCTCGGCGGCGGGACCAGCTTCGTCGAAGCCATCCGTGGAGAGAACGGCACACCCGGCTGCCCGATCATCGTGATCAGCGGCTACGTGGACGTGCTGGAGCCCGAGGAGCGCGAAGCGCTCGGCGCCGTCGCCATCCTCAAGAAGCCGCTCGAGGTCGCGACCGTCATGAACGCCGTCGAGATGGCGCTCGCCGGCCTGGACCGCCCGCCCGATGCCGACTGACGACTAATCGTCGTCGCCATCGTCGTCGTCGTCGTCCCTCGCGCTGGGCAAGAGCCGGGGCTTCCCCTGCTTGTCGACGGCGACCATCACGAAGACGGCTGTCGTGCAGTGCGTACGCTCGCGGGTGTCGAGGCACTCACCGTACGTCTCGACCTGGATCTGCATGGAGGTCCGCCCCGGCTTGATCAGCGATGCCGTGACCTCCACCGCCCAGCCCTGCTTGATCGGCGCCTTGAAGTCGACGGAGTTGATGTGCGCCGTCACGACCGGCCCCTCGGATACGCGATGGGCGACGATGGCCGCCGCCTCGTCCATGAGGCTCAGCGCCTGACCACCGAAGAGGCTGCCGTGCCGGTTCGTCTGGCCCGGCATGACGATCCGCGTGATCGTGACCGTTCTGCCCATTGCTCGCCCTCCGATGCCATCCGCGAGCGGCGTACACTACCACCGTGAGCGAGATCGACGCCCCCACGCTGTTCCTCCGCGAGACGGTCATTCGCTTCCGACAGGAGTACCTGCCGCGACTCGACGCCGCGCTCGAGGGCCTGTCGCACGACGACATCTGGTGGCGTCCCCACGACGACATCACCAGCATCGGCGCGCTCCTTCGACACCTCGAAGGCAACGTCCGTCAGTGGATCCTCAGCGGCCTCGGCGGCGACGTCGATACACGCGAGCGGCGGAGCGAGTTCGCCGACGAAGCCCGGCCGGCGGGCGACGCATTGCTCCAGGCGCTGAAGGAGACGGTCCAGGCCGCGTGTCGCTACCTGGATGACCTCGACCCGGCCCGGCTCGTGGATCCGGTGCGCATCCAGGGCATCCGCACCACGGTGCTCGGCGCCGCCTACCACGTGCTCGAGCACTTCGGCTGGCACACGGGGCAGATCACGTGGATCGCCAAGCTGCGCCGGGGCGAGGCGCACGGCATCGCGTTCTACGACGACGACGCGCTCGACGCGGCCCGCAATGAGGGGTAGACAGCGCCGCGGATAAGGGCCGTGAGCCGTCCATGAGCCCCTAGAACTCGGCCTGGCCCGCATCGCTGGGTACAACGACTGTGTTGCCCCGCCCGGAGGTTTCCCATGCGCACCCCCACCTCGACCCGCAGCTTCACCGCTCCTCTCTGGCTCGGCCTGGGTGCGCTCGTCGCCGCCCTCCTGTTCGTGGCCACCGGCGCCGGCGATGCCACGGCAGAGCCGACGGGCCCCGTCGAGACGCAGTACCTGTCGGTGACCGGCGAAGGGCCGACGGCCAAGGCCTGGTACGAGGGCGCCCAGCCCTCCGGCATCCCGCTTCAGCGCGCGCTGAGTACCTTCAACAAGCAGGGCTTCCACGTCGTCACGGTGACCGAGCCCCATCCGGCCAAGGCCGGTAACGGCGAGTGGGTCTGGGCCATCCTGATGGAAAAGAAGCGCTAGCGGCGCGAGCGCTTCTCGCTCACGACTGCTTCCAGGAGCGCCCCATCACACCGAGCATGCGCGCCGACCACAACACGAGGTAGGCGTTTACCACCCGCAGCACGACCGACTCGATCGAGATCCAGCCGAGGCTGCTCCCATACGACTTCGCGAGCGCGTACTCGGTCAAGCCCAGCGCCCACCATCCGAGGCTACCGAGCACGCACAGGTGCGGCCGACGGAGCATCCAGGGGATCGCGTTCCACGGCAGCTTGAGGCGCGGATCCTCCAGCGCACCCCCGAGCGCGAGCACGGACACGTACATCGAGCCGATGCCGAGCACCAGCAGGCCCGGCTCGACCAGGTCGACGATGATCAGGACCCAGCCGGGAACGAGCGCGAACATGAACATGCCCATGAACGCCGCCCAGCGCTTCATGGCGTCGCTGTTGAACTCGAGCGCCTTCTCCCAGCCCTTGGGCACGTCGTGTCCCGCGGCCGAGGAGCCGATGAGCCGCAGCTGGCCGCGCAGGATGAACGTCAGCGCCACCAGCTTGAGCACCCATGCGGGGAACCGCGCGACGCCGAACGCACCCATGATGTCGAGCGGGCACATGATCAGCACGACCGAGGCCATGATCGTGATGCCCTTGCCTCGCACGGGATAGGAGAACGACTCCCGCGGCCAGTCCTCGGGGGGGCCGATGACCTCGTCGCCGCGTGGTCGGTCCTTCCCGAGGCGCTCGCTGACCGTGCGCGTGTCGACGTCGGGTTCCTCGACGTACGTCGCCTCCGGCGGGTCGTCGTAGACCGGCGCGGGCTTGGGTTGACGGGCCGGGCGTGCGGCCTCGTCGTCGTCTTCGAGCTCGAAGGGCGTCTTGCCGTTGCTCACGAAGCCCAGACTACCCGGCGGCTGCGGTCTGCAGCTCCTCCGGGAACTCCGTGAGCTTCACCGCCACGCGCTTGCTCACGCCCGGCTCCTCCATCGTCACGCCGTAGAGCACGTCGGCCATCTCCATCGTGGCCTTGGCGTGGGTGACGATGACGAACTGGCTGCGATCCGTGAACTCCTGGATCAGGCCGCAGAGACGGCGCACGTTGGCCTCGTCGAGCGCCGCGTCGACCTCGTCGAGGATCGAGAACGGGCTGGGCCGGGCCTTGAACACCGCGAACAGGAGCGCCACGGCCGTGAGCGTGCGCTCGCCGCCCGAGAGCAGGCTGATCGTGCGCTGCTCCTTGCCGGGAGGCCGCGCAATGATGTCGATGCCCGACTCGAGCAGGTTGCTCGCGTCCTCGAGCACGATCTCCGCGCGCCCGCCGCCGAAGAGGCGCCGGAAGGTGTCGCGGAAGTGCACGCGGATCTGCTCGAACGTCTCGCCGAAGCGCTGGGTCGAGATCTCGTCCAGCTCCTTGATCGCCTTCTCGAGGTCGCCCTTCGCCGTGAGCAGGTCCTGCTCCTGGCCGTGCAGGAAGCCGAGGTGCTCCTCCGCCTCTTCGAGCTCGTGGATGGCGTTGAGGTTGACGTTGCCGAGCGACTCGAGCTTGCGGCGCATCGTGTCGACCTCCTCGTCGAGGGAGGTCAGGTCGATGGCTTCCGTCTCTTCGCTCTCGTCGGAGACCTGCACGAGGTCGAGCCCGTGGTCTTGCTCGACCTGCTCGATGAGCGCCTCGATGCGTACGCGGAACTCCGAGTCCTGCAGGCGGAACGACTCGAGCTCGTCGCGCAGTCGGGCGTGTGCATCGACGACGCCGCGGCGCTTGTCGGCCGTGGCCAGCGTCTCCTGCTCGAGGGACTGCACGCGCTGGCGTGCGGCCACGAGGATGTCGCCGGCCTCGCCGCGCTTGCCCTCGCACTGCCGTGCGAGCGCTTCGGCCTCCGTGACCTCGACCTCGGCGGACGCGATGCGCTCGCCGAGCGTCACGGCCTCCTGGTCGTGCGCCGTGGCGCGGGCCTCGAGCTCGGCGATCTCGTCGCGGGCCCGCTGCACGCGACTGCGCGCGGCGTCGGCGCGCGAGCGCGCGTCGGCGAACGCGAGCTTGCGCTCCATGCGGCGTTCGGAGGCCTGCTTGCGAGAGGCGTCGACGGCCACGTAGCCGCGGGCCGCTTCCTCCGCCTGGTCTTCGAGGGCATCGCGCTCGCGCTCGAGCGTCTCGACACGCAACGTCACCTCGTCGAGCGCGGCGTTCGCCTCGGAGGCGAAGGCGTCGAGCTCGTTCATCTCGGACGCGAGCACCTCGAGCCCTTGGGCGACGTGCGAGCGCTCCTTCTCCACGCGCGCGAGCGACTCCCCGCGGCGGCTCTTGTCCTCGACCTGCTCGGCGAGCTCCAGGCGGCGACGGCGCAGCTCTTCCTCGACCGCCCGGACGGCTTCCTCGGCTTCGAGCGCCTCGCGTCGCGCGGTCTCGACCTCGGCGTCGAGGCGGGCGACCTCGGCGCGCAGGGCGCGCCGCTCGGCCGTGCGCTCCACGAGGCCCATCGACTCGGCGCTGCTGCCTGCGAGCAACGCACCCGAGGCGGTGACCCGCTCGCCGGAGAGCGTGACCGCGTTGACGCCGCGCTCCAGGTACTCCTGGATGCCGGCTTGGAGATCGGGCACGAGCACGGTCCCGCCGATCACGCTGCCGACAAGCGCCTCGAGGCGCGTGTCGCAACCGAGCGAGCCGGGCGCGAAGCCCTGGGTGGCCAGGGCACCGCGCGCTTCGCCGCGGACGAGATCGAGGCAGAGGAAGCGGGCGCGCTCGCTCGCATCCTGTCCCTTCATCCACTCGATCCAGCGCAAGGCGTCGTTCTTCGAGCGCACGACGACCGCGCCCGCCGCGTGCCCGAGCAGGCGGTCGAGGCGCTGCGCGGCATCGGCGTTCGGGCGCAGCAGGTCCGCGAGCAGACCGAAGACGCCGTCGCGCGCGCCGTCGTCGGCCGCGGGCGACTCGGCGACCGCATCCATGATCTTGCGGGCGCCGGCTTCCACGCCGTCGCGCGCCGCCGCCAGACGCTCGAGGACCTCGAGCCGTGCGGCCTTCGTCGCGCGCTCCTCGCCCGCCGCCTCGCGACGCCGACCCGCGGCTTCGCGGTCGTCCAGCAAGGACACGCGACGCGCCTCGGCCGCCTCGATGGCGGCGGCCATCTCCTGCGTCTGCTCCTCGAGGCTCGCGGTGAGCGCGACGAGCTCGCGCGCTTCGCCTTCGATGCGCTCGCGGCGGACCTCGAGCTGCTTGCGCTGGAGGGCAAGGCGCCCCAGCCGCTCGATCGCCTGACGGATCTCGGCGCGACGCTCGGCCTCTTCGTTCTTCACCTCGCCGAGGCGGCCGAGGGCGTTGAGCGCATCGCGCTTCGCACCCTCGTGCGCGTCGCGGATGCGCGCGGCCTCGGCTTCGAGACGGGTGAGCTCCGTCTCGGCCTGGTCGACGAGGGTCTGCTGTTCGGCGGCGCGCTCGTCGCACGAGCCGGCTTCCGTCTCGAGGTCGCTGACCTCACGCCGGATGCGCTCGATGCGCTCGCGGGCGGCTTCGGCGGCGGCCTTGGCCTGCGCCACCCGCTCCGTGAGCTCCTCAATGCGCTGGGCGGCGTAGGTCGCGCGGTCCTGGGCGGCGCGCGCGTCCGATGCGGCCTGGGCGATCTGGGCCTCGAGGCGATGTGCCTCCTCGCGGGCCACGTCGCGTGCGACCTCGGCCTCGCGCACGGCCCCGTCGAGCTGCGCCAGCTCCTCCGTGGCCGCGGCCTCGCGCGCCAGGAGGGCGTTCATCTGCTCCTGGACCCCGCCGCGCTCGCCGGCGATGGCGCGGTAGCGCACCACGGCGCGCAGGACGCGCTTGCGGCCGAGCTCCTCGCGGAGGGTCTTGTACCGGCGGGCCTTGGAGGCCTGGCTCTTGAGCGAGCGGAAGCGCTTCTCCTCCAGCTCCAGCACGTCGCGCAGGCGCTCGAGGTTGTCCTGGGTCCGGGTGAGGCGCTGGGCCGCCTCCTTGCGCCGCTGCTTGTAGCGGCTCACGCCGGCGGCCTCTTCGAAGACGCCGCGGCGGTCGTGGGGGTTGGCGGCCAGCAGGGCGTCGATCTGGCCCTGCTCCATGATCGAGTTGCCGTCGGTCCCGAGCCCCGTGTCGAGGAAGAGCTCGCGGATGTCCTTCAGACGGCAGGTCTGGCCGTTGATGCGGTACTCGCTCTCGCCCGTGCGGTGCAGGCGGCGGGTGATCCCCACCTCGGTGTGCTCCGTGGGCAGGAGGCCGTCCTCGTTGTCGAGGACGAGGGTGACCTCGGACATGCCCAGCGCCTTGCGGGTGCGGCTCCCGGCGAAGATGACGTCGTCCATGCGCTTGCCGCGCAGGCTCTTGGGGCTCATGTCGCCGAGCACCCACTTGATGGCGTCCACGACGTTGCTCTTGCCGCAGCCGTTGGGCCCGACAATGGCAGAGATGCCTTGATCGAACTCGAAGGTGGTTCGATCAGCGAAGGACTTGAAGCCCTGGAGCTCGATGCGGCGGATCTTCATGCGGCTCGTGCGATCCCGTACGGGGGCCTCTAGGGTCCCATGCCACGCAGCGGACGCCCCCCCGGCGCCCGCCCTGCCTTACGCAGCGCCTCCCTCAGGCGCTGCCCTATCCCTCAGATCGGCTCGATCCGACCCTACGAACAGCGTCGGAACGACCTCCTCGTCCGCCCCCAGCATCAGGGCGCTCCCGAGGCTCGGCCCCGCACCACCCGGACGTGCCGGCGCGGCCAGGGGCTGAGCCGGTACTGGGCGACGTTGGGGTCCTGCACCGCGTCGTCGAAGACCCGGCGCAGCGTCTCCAGGGTCACCGCATCCTCCCGGTCGATGCGGTGCTGGACGCGGACGCGCGGCCGCTCCACGGGGCCGCTCTCGGACTCGCCGTAGAGGTCGAGTCCCGCCCCCTCGCGGCGCTGTCCGGCCGCGAGCGTCGGCGCGTAGCTCGGCAGCTCGCCGTCCGCCCACCAGCGGGCGGTGTCGGGGAAGCGCCCGCGATCGACCGTGGCGAACCGCGCCGCGGCCTCCTCGCTGACGCCCTCGACCACGGTGGCGCCGATCCGACGGGCCGCCGCCTCGTGGCTCACCCGTCGGCCGAGATGCAGGACGAGGCGCTGGCGGAGCGCCTGGCGGGCGCGGTCGCCGCCGCGCCGGCTCAAGAGGACCGCGGCCTGGTCCAGCCCGACCAGCTCGATCAGGTGCTGCGCGCTCTCGAGGTCGACCAGCGGGTGGTGGCCGCAGGAGACGCCGTAGAGCGTGCCGCCGGGGTCCTCCGAGGCGCGGAAGAGCGCCCCCTGGCGCGCCTGGCAGGCGTCCAGCGCCAGCTGCACCAGCCGGTCTGCCTCGCGCAGGAAGTCGGAGAGGCCCGACGCGCGCGTGCGCAGCGCCGGCCCGACCAGGTTCACGGCGATGGCACCGGCCGCGGACACGTCGCCGCGGTCGAAGCGCAGCGGGTCGGCGACCTCGCGCTCGGTGACCCGATGCCAGGAGGAGCCCCGGGACGGGCGGCCGGCCCCGTCGAGCACGATGAGCGGCTCCCCCACCAGGGCGGCGGTGCGGAGCGCATCGCCCTCGAGCGCCCGGCGCTGGGGATCGCTGCGCCCGCGGCGGTCGATCGAGAGCGTCAGCCCGGCGCCGATCTCGTGGCCTTCGTGCATCAGGGCGGCAACCTCGGTCAAGAGCGCGCGCGTGACGCGGTGCGCCGCTTCGTCGTAGTCGCCGTAGTGGCGGCCCGGCGGCGCGGGCGCGGGCACGGGGCGCGCGCGGTGCATGGCCGGCACGCCGGAGGTCAGCCCCAGCTCGAGGCGCAGGAGGCCCCCGCGCCCCCCCATCGAGCGCCCATTCGTCCAGCGCAGGACGGGACCGAGGAGGAAGTGGCGCAGGCCCTCGGCGAGCGCCTCCTCGTCCATGTGCGCCACGAAGGGCGCGAGGATCACGTTGAGGTTCTCGAGAGCCAGCACGCGGGCTGCGTGCGGGGCGAACTGGAGCACCACGTCCTCGATCGCCGCCACGACGCGGCGTGCACCCGAGCGGGTGGTGAAGGCGTCGCCGGCGAGCTTGCGCTCGACCACACGCGGGGCGTCGAGCGCGATGCTCGTCAGTCGGAGCGGCGCGCCCAGGTCGTAGACGTGCAGGTCGCCGGCGCGATGCGCCGCGGCGGCCTCGGGGGGCAGCACGTGATCGAGCACGTGTCGGCTGAGCAGCGCCTCGCCAACGCCTTCGGCGAACGCTGCGGGGTTGGTCGCCCGGCGGTCGCGAAGACCGCCTGCCAAGGCGCGATCGAGGACCTCGTGTCCGAGGCCGGCGCTCCGGTCCTCGGCGAGCCGCGTGAGCGTGCCGCGCTCGAAGAGCTCGGCGGCGACGAGCGCGCGCACGAGCGACTCGGAGACATGCGCAACGCGGGAGCTGAGGATGCGCGCCTCGATGGTGCGCGCCACGTCCTCGGCCTCGACGCGCGTGAGCCCGTCGCCGTCCATGAGCGCCTGCGCGATGCGCGCCTTCGACCACCCACCGAGCACGGGATCGCCGTGGCCCGCGGGGGTGCGATCGGACACCGGGTCCGGGTCCGGGGCCGGCGCGTCGGCCAGGGGCTCGGGCGCGATGCCGGGGGCGAGCGGCAGGGCGCCGGGATCGCCGACCACGGGCAGCTGGGCCGTGGCCTTCTGCTTCTCCGCATCGGCGCGACTGCGGCGCGCCTCCGCGCGCCGGTTGCGGTAGAGGATGTAGGCCTTGGCCGTGCGCGCGTGGCCGGCTTCGATCAGCACGCGTTCGACCGCGTCCTGGACGTCCTCGATCGTGGGAACGCGCGCCGCGCCGCGGTCCGCGACCGCACCCGTCTCGGCTGCGAGGTAGGCCGCAACGACGCCCGCGAGCTCGTCGGCGAGGAAGCGGTCCTCCCCGCCGATCGACTGCGCGGCGCGGAAGATGGCCTCGGCGATCTTCTCTCGATGGAACGGGACCAGGCGGCCGTCCCGCTTGCGGACCATGCGGGGGTGCCTCACGAGCGCTTCTTGCTCCCGCCCTTGGCGCCGCCTCGGCGCGCGGCCTTCTTCTTGCCTCGGGATCGGACCGGCTGCTCGCGGGGCAGCATGGCCTTGAGCGCATCAGCGAAGTCGGTGATGTCCTGGAACTCGCGATACACCGAGGCGAAGCGGACGTACGCCACCTGGTCGATCTCCTTCAAGGCCTCCATGACGAGCTGTCCGAGGTAGCTGGTGGGCACCTCGGTGTCGTACTTCTCGAGCACGCGGTTCTCGATGTGCTCGGTGGCCTCCTCGAGGGCGCCGATCGAAACGGGTCGCTTCTCGCAGGCCTTGATCATGCCGAGCAGGATCTTGCGCCGCTCGAAGGGCTCGCGCCGGCCGTCCTTCTTGACGACCCGCAGGGGGCTTTCCTCGATCCGTTCGTATGTGGTGAAACGGCGTCCGCAGGCGAGACACTCGCGTCGGCGACGGATCGCGAACCCGTCGCTGCTCGCGCGCGAGTCGATCACCTTGTCGTCGTCGACCTTGCAGAAGGGACACCGCATCCCTTCGCCTCCCGCCCTCTTGGGTCCGCCGACCGTCCCACACGGAACGGCAACGTGGTTTTCGCCGGGACCACGGACATCGCTGCGGCGCGTTCGCCGGCCGCTGCGGGCGCATGGTCTGCCGCTCCGGCCGACCATCGGCACAGAGCATACGTGGACGCCTCCACCCCAATCCCTGGTGGCAACAGAACACTACCACCCCGACAGGTAGCGTGCAAAGCCCGCAGCGTCGCCGCGGGGATTTCGACCGTGAATCCCATCCGGCGATCGATCCCGCTCCGCATAATGGGCGACCATTCGCAGGATTCGTGCGAGGACCGTGGCTTGAGCATCGCCATCATCGCAGACGTGCACGCCAACATCGAAGCGCTCGGGCGCGTCTTCGAGGACATGGCCGATCGCGGCATCAACCGCATCGTCTGCCTGGGCGACGTGATCGGCTACGGCCCCAACCCGCGCGAGTGCCTGAAGATGCTCTATTCCTCGGAGGTCGCCATCATGGGCAACCACGAGGAAGCGGTCATGTTCTACGGCGAGGACTTCAACCCGAAGGCCCGCGCATCGCTCGAGTGGACCAAGGACCAGCTCAACTCGAACGAGTTCGATCGCACCGAGAACTACGATCTCTGGAACTTCCTCGGGACCATGCAGCAGGTCGTCGAGGACGGCGATGTCATGTACACGCACGGCAGCCCGCGTGTGCCGACCCGCGAGTACGTCGTGCCCGCCGACATCCGCAACCAGGAGAAGATGGCCGGCATCTTCGATCTCATCACGAAGGTCTGCTTCATCGGCCACAGCCACATTCCGCACATCTACACGTCGGACATGAAGCACGCCTCGCCCGACAAGCTGGGCAGCGGCATCGACATCCGCAAGCTGGGCGACCGCAAGATCCTGATCAACACGGGCAGCGTGGGGCAGCCGCGCGACGGCGATCCGCGCCTCTCGTACGCCACCTTCGACGGCAACATCGTCCGCTTCCACCGGCTGCAGTACGACTACCAGACGACGGTCGACAAGATCTACGCCGAGGAGCGGATCCCGAACTTCCTGGCCGACCGGCTGCTCGTCGGCAGATAGGTCCCGGAGGGCCTCCAGGGGGGCCAACGGGCCGGGATTGTGGCTCAGGACGCCCCCTAGGCTCCTAGACTGACCGCCCCCTGACCGCGTCCGGTCGATCTGCGGGAGGAGTCTCTTCGAGCCATGGAACGCCGAATGCTCATGGCGGTCGTGCTGTCGTTCCTGTGCGTGACGGCGTGGACCGCCCTCACGGGACAGGGGTGCGTCCCCCGCAAGCCCAAGGAGGATCCGAAGAAGCAGAACGGCGAGGAGACGCCGGGCGATCCGAACGGTGAGCAGCCGAACGGCGGGGATCCGTCGACGCAAGGCAAGCCCCCGGTACCCGCAGGCAACGGCAACGGTCAGCCCGCCAAGCCGGACGAGCCCGCGAAGCCGCCGGTCGATCCCGATGAAAACCACCCGCAGAAGGACGCGCCGGCGCTCCAGCTGACCAAGAGCAGCCCCGAGCTCGACGTCGTCTTCACCTCGCGCGGCGGCGGCATCGAGTGGATCGCGCTGAAGAACCACAAGGAGAACGGCGAGGGTCAGAAGCTCGACCTCGTCGTGCCCGCGGACATCGATCACCTCCTGGGTCAGACCGACACGACCGGCCTGAAGCCCGACGTCGCCCCGGGCGGCGCCGGCCGCAAGGACCCGCCTGCCGGTGCGATGCGTCGCCTCAACTGGTCGCGCAACGAGACGGTCGAAGGGCAGACCGCAGAGGACGACGTCGTCTTCGAGTTCAAGACGCGCGACGGGGTCACGTGGCGCAAGCGCTGGTGGCTCGTCGAGGAGCAGGATCGCTACGACATCCGGCTCGAGATGTCCGCGCGCGGCGGCACTGCGGACAAGATCCAGGTGCGCCTGCTTGCGGCGGCGGGCCAGATGGCCGAGCCGCGCAAGGGCATGGACATGTTCGGGCCCAAGCAGGCGGTGCTCCTGCTGACGGGCGACGACGAGGCGGAAGACAGCCAGGTGATGGCGTACGGCCATCCCCTGGTCGAGCTCGAGTCGCAGGGCGTGAGCACGCGGCGCGTCCGGCTGCTCGGCTCGCGCTCGCTCTACTTCACGACGACGCTCTACAGCGACGGGGGCGAGGACAAGCCGACGCCGCTCTGGGTCTGGATCTCGGGCGAAGAGGGCGCGAAGCGCCCGGTCATGGAGCAGCAGCTCAAGGACTGGTACGCCTCGCGGGACCGCAAGATCCGCGACGAAGACGGCTCGGTGAACGAGCTCGGCGCGCGGATCGCGCGCAGCGTCGCGAACATGCAGTACGCCTGGGCGACGTACGAGCTCTCGACCGCGGTCGACGCGAAGCCGATCGAGCTGGCCTGGTACACGGGACCGATCGATCGCAGCACGCTGGCCCAAGACGGGTACGAGCCCCTCGAGCGGATGATCACCTATCCCTTCGCCCCGGACATCGTGGCGCAGGCGCTCCTGGGCATCTACGACATCTTCCGCAACCTCTTCGGCAGCATCGGGCTGGCCGTGATCCTCATGACGCTGTGCGTCCGCGGCTTGATGATGCCGCTCTCGATCCGCAACCAGCTCTCGATGCGCGGCTACAGCCGCAAGATCCAGAAGATCAAGCCGAAGCTGACGGCGCTGCAGGAGAAGTACAAGAAGAACCCGCGCAAGCTGCGCGAGGAGCAGATGAAGCTCTACCGGGAGAACAACATCGGGTTCCCGGGGGGCTGCCTGATGATGATCGTCCAGATCCCCATCTGGTTCGCGCTGTTCTCGTCGCTGCGTCGCGAGTTCACGATCCGCGGGGCGGAGTTCCTCTGGATCGCCGACCTCTCGGGTCCGGATGCGCTGATCGACTTCGGCGGCTGCTTCACGCTGCTCGTGCTTCAGATCTGCGGGCTCAACCTGTTGCCGATCCTCATGGTGACGCTCTCGATCATCCACACGCGATCGATGCCGAAGCCCCAGGACGAGCAGACGGCGCAGCAGTACAAGATGATGAAGTGGATGCCGATCATCTTCGCCGTCATCCTCTACAACTACACCGCTGCGCTCATGCTCTACATGACGCTGTCGAGCGGGTTCGGCATCCTCGAATCCAAGATCGTGAGAGCGAAGGACGAGGCGGCCAAGGCCGCCGTGGCCTGACGTAAGCCGCGCCCCCGTTCCCTCCGCGCTCGGTACCGCCCCGGCACGCTCTGCGTGCATGCCCGGTCGCACGGATCCGAGTCGACCGTGACCGACGGTCGGTCTCGAACGAGATACGGTCATGAGGGACGACCCAACCCGGACGGGACCGCTTGCTTCGACCTCCCACGCGCGCGAGCGCCTCGAGCGCATGGGGCCGGAGCGCGCATCCGATCGCGACCTGCTCGCCGTGCTGATCTCCGGAGGGTCCACCACGGAGGCAGAGCGGCGCGCGGGTGAGCTCCTGCGCGTGTTCGGCTCGCTGCGTGGGCTCGCGAGCGCAACGCCCCGCGAGCTCGAAGCGCTACGCGGAACGGGCCGCGGCCTGGGTCGCGTCTCCGCGCTACGGATCTCGGCCGCCTTCGCGCTGGGCCGGCGGATGCGCAGTGCGCTCGTCCAGCGTGGCTCCCTGCTCAAGACCAGCCTCGAGATCTTCGAGCACTACCACGAGCGGCTGCGCTACCTGCGCAAGGAGCGCTTCCTGAGCATCCTGATCGACGCCAAGAACCGCGTCATCCGGGAAGAGCTGGTTTCCGAAGGCACGCTGACGGCGAGCCTGGTGCACCCGCGCGAGGTCTTTGCCCCCGCGATCCGCGAGTCCGCCGCGGGCATCGTGCTGGTCCACAACCACCCGTCGGGTGATCCCGAGCCCAGCCCCGAGGACCTGGAGGTCACGCATCGCCTGCGCGCCGTCGGCGAGCTGATCGGCATCCGCATCTGCGATCACGTGATCATCGGCGACGGCACGTACGTCTCGTTTCTGGAGCGTGGGATCCTGCCGCCGGCGCCGCTGGGCGGCGTGAGCTAGCGCGGTGGGCGCACGCGCCTGCGCGGATCCGCGCTGCACCCGGCCCGTCGCGTACGTTGGGACGGTCATGCGGCGTACCCCGGTTCTCCTCGCCCTCCTCCCCCTCCTGGTGCTCGCAGGCGCGGGACCAGCTCGAGCCGAGGAGGAGAAGCCGCCGGCGACGGTGGCGGAGGCGACGGCGCTCCTGACCACGCTGGTCGACCTCCCACGCGCTCGCCAGCGCACCGCCATGGCCAAGCGCCTCGCCAATCGCAAGGAGGTCTCCCTCGCGACCTGGCTGCGCGCGATGAAGGGCTTCGGCGCGTTCGAGGCCGTGCCGCCGGGCCCCGGCAGCGAGAAGGTCGAGGTCCCGCTTGCGCAGGGCACGGCCGAACTGCAGTTCACAACCTACGTCCCCGAGGGGTACGACCCCGCCACGCCTGCGCCGCTGCTCGTCGTGCACCACGGCGCCGGCGGCGACGGACGCAACGACTGGCGGGCGTGGAAGGAGACGGCGGACGCCCTCGGCATGCTCGTCGTCTGCCCGGGCGATCCCAAAGCCCGCGGCGGCTACACGGCGGGGGCCGTGGAGCGCGAGACGGCGTGGGCCGCGCTGCGTCTCGCGCGGCGCACCTTCAACGTCGACGAGAACCGCATCTACGCGACGGGCGTCAGCCGCGGCGGCCACCTCGTGTGGGACAAGGCCCTCCGTGCACCGGACCGCTTCGCTGCCATCGCGCCGATGATCGGCGGCCCCCGACTCACCGCGTCGGGCGGGCAGAACAACCTGCGCTACATCGAGAATCTGGTCGGCGTGCCGATCCGCGACCTCCAGGGCAGCCTCGACGATCCGCGCCTGCTGCACAACCTGCGCTACGCCTTCTCGAAGCTGCACCGCTACAAGGCGCGCGATGCACGCATGATCGAGTTCCCGGACCTGGCGCACTCTTTCATCCTGGGCTCCGTGCCGTGGAAGGAGTGGCTCGGCGCCGCAAAGCGCGATCCCGTGCCCGAGCGTCTCGTGCGGCGCTTCGCGAAGGAAGGCGAGGGGCGTGCCTTCTACGTCGACGTGCTGCAGGCCACCGACAAGGTGAAGGAGATTCCCCAGATCCGCGTCGACCGCCGTTGGTCGAGCATGAGCGACGAGCGGCGCCGGATCTACATGGCCGACTACATCGAGGACCGGACGGCTCGCCTGGAAGCGCGCTACAAGGGCCGCGGCGTGTTCGAGCTGAAGGCCGACGACGTACGGCGCATTCGCATGCTGCTGACCCGCGAGATGATCGGCGAGGGCGGGCGCGTCGACGTGAAGTGGAACAAGCGGCGCATCAAGCGCACGGTCAAGCCGGACCTGCAGGTGCTCCTGATCGAGTTCGCGGAGCGCTTCGACCGGACGTTCCTGCCGGTCGCCGAGATCAAGGTGCCATAAGACCCTGCGCGAGAACCCTGCCTGGCTTCGGCCGGCTGCGGACGCGCCTCGCTGTGTTGCGCTGCATCGACGATGCGTTCCTGTATCGCCTGCTTCGCGCGCCTTGCGAGGCGCACCCTCGCGCGGCCTCGGGCCCACGCCAGGGCTCTCACGCAGGGCCTCTAAAGCGAAGCCTTCCAGGCTTCCCAGAGCTGCGCCTCGGTTCGACCGAAGGCGGCCTCGCACGCCGCGCTCGTGTCGCGCCCTGTTCCCAGCGCCACGAGGAACGAGGGCAACGCGCCGCTCCCGTACTGCTCGACCAGGTAGTCGACGAAGCTGCGCGCTTGCGCGTAGTAGAGCGTCACGAAGTTCACGTCCGAGACGTTCGCGACATGCGTCTTCTGCATGCGCTCGAGCGTCAGCAAGGAACCGGCGTCGCGGAGCCGACGCATCTCCCGCGTGAGGTGCTCGAACTGGCGCTCCTTGGAGGCCGTCTTGATCTCCTCGTGCTGCGCGATGCCCTCATGCCACCACGTGGGCAGACCGGGCGCCGTCTGGCGCAGCACGTGATGCGTGAACTCGTGGGACAGGATCCGCTCGGCGACCTCTTTGTGGCTCTGCAGGTTGCGGATGGGGACGCGCAGCGTGCCCGCGATGTACAGCGCCCCCACCCAGCCGTGCGCTCCGGTGACCTCCTGGAACTCGCCGCCCTCGTAGAGCACGACCCGGGCCGGGGTCTTGGGTGCCGTCGCCAAGTTGGCCGTCACGCGGCTGTAGGCGTCCTCGAGGATCGTCAGCGCGAGGCGCACCGTGCCGGGATCCGCGTCCGGCCCGTAGCGCGCCACGAAGTTGCCCGTCGCGTGCGTCAGGAACGCGGCTTCGGTCTTCGCGCGCTTGCTGAGCTCGAGCAGCCGCTGCCCCAGCTCACCGCGCGCGCGCGGACGGGCCACCTGGATGGCGCGCTCGAGCGCCTCGACGGCTTCCGCGAGCTCGCCGCGCCGTTCGTCGACGTCGGCCAAGAGCAACCAGGCCTCGAGCATCTCGGGGGACGTCGTGGTCGCCGCCTGCGCGATACGCAGCGCTTCCCCGTCGCGGCCGAGCAACAGCAGCGCCCTACCGCGATCGACCTGGTAGCGGATGCGATCGGGATGCAGCAGAAGGGCCCGATCGAGATGCTCGAACGCGACGCCGCCGTCCTCGCGGCGCAGCGCTTCGGCGCCCAGGCGCGCGTGGGCCAGGGCGAGGTTCTGCTTCGCCTCGACGCTCTCCGGCACGCGCTCGAGCGCTTCGGCGAACCGCTCCGTTGCCCGCTCGAGGCGTCCAGCGGAGAGGGCCTTGGCGCCTTCCGCCGTCAGGCGTCGCGCAGACCGGACGTCGTCGTCGGTCGGCGTATCGCCCGCCAACGCAGCGCCGGCCCAGACGAGGGCGAGCAGCGCGTAGAGGAGGGCGATTCGCATCCGCCCATTGAACCCGGCACCCGGGCCGGAGTTGCTGGATGCCCTTGGACAGCCACTCACCCCGTTCCGCCGCGCGACAACCGTGATTCGCGTGAGAGGCGCGGATCAGAGCGCGCGCGAGCGCGCGACGCGAAGCGGAGGCGGGGGAGGGGCCCCGCGGGACTTGTTCCGTGGGGAGGGGGTCTGCTTCAGACCCCCGTGAGTGGTTACGCACTTGGACAGACGTCTGGGCGCCCCAACGAAACGAGGCGGACGTCCTCGGGGGACGTCCGCCTCGAAAGGCTGTCTTTGGGTCTCGCGCCTACTGGGCGTCGGTGTCGGCGGGCTGCTCGACCTTCTTGCCACCGAAGGTCTCGGCGAACCACTTCGTGATGCTGTTCGACTCGCCCTTGCCGATGGACATGGTCACGAGCGCGCCGGCAATGCTCACCACGAGCGCGAGGAAGAGCACCGCGTACATCAGCGGCGACGTGCGCGGCTCTTCGATCGCCACGCGACGGGGACCGGAACCACGGCTGCGACCGCCACCACCACGCGCGGCGGCTGCGCTCGAGACACCGATGTCCTCGACTTCCTCGACGTCGTCGAGGCCCTCGTCCTCGGTGAAGTCGATCGGCTCCGTCGACATGCCGACGTCGCCCGAGTCGATGAACGTGTCCTGGCTCGAGATCTCGGCCGTGCGCATGCCACCCGTGCTGACGTCCGGCTCGGCGAGCAGGTCGTCGGCCAACGTGTCGGCTTCGCCGCCCACGTTGACGGTCGGCTGGCTGTCGTCCTCGAGGCTGATCTCGGTCAGCGAGGTCTCGGACGTCTGGCCACCGCGGCCGCTGCGGCCCGCGAGACCATCGATCTCGGTCCGCTTGAACTTCATCTGATCGCCTTCGCGGAAGGCGCGGATCTCACCCTCGGAGACCAGCCGCTTCAGCCGGTTCTCGTCGATGTTGAGCTGCCGCAGCACCTCGTCGAAGGTGTAGAACTCACCGCTCTTGGACTTCGCCACGCGTGGACTCCCGGGGGAAATTGGACTGCACAGCCGGAGATCCGGACTCGCCCTCCCTCTTCGAGTGCTTCCGGCGGCTGCGTAGGCCGGAAGGATCCCAGAAGGCGGGGCGCCGATCAAGGTTCCGGCGTCGGGTCATGGCTCCTGGCGAGCCAAACCGAACAAGGAACTACCTTACCACGCCCCCCGGCGTCGCCCTCGGGCCGGGGCCGTCCGGCTGATCGCAGGGGCGCCGAGCGGCGTTAACCGCCGCCCACCTTCACCTTTTTGACGGGGAGGCCCTTCTTCTTGCCGCCTTCGGGGCCGCCGTAGATCTCTTCCCACTTCTCGCGCAGCTGCTCGCGCGTGCGCTCGGAGAGGTCGCGGTAGCCCTCGAGCTTCAGGTCGAAGTCGATGTGGCGCGCGGCCAGGAGGCGGAGGCCGCCCTTGTCGCCGGGGCGCAGGGGCCGGTTGCCGGAGACGAGGCCCTTGTACTGGTAGACCAGCACGCGGCGCTCGACGGTGTCGAAGAAGTAGACC
>JASJAY010000170.1 GCA_030066775.1 Planctomycetota bacterium | reverse complement strand
TCGGATCTGTGCCGCGAGGCCCTGTCGAGGGACAAGGCCGACCGACCGGCCAGCGTCGACCGCCTGGCCGAGGGCATCCGGCGCTGGCAGGCGCAGAGCCGGATCGACCGCGAGGTCGACGGGTGGCTGCGAGACGCGGAGACCAGCCTCGACGAAGCCGAGGGGCTGGACGGACGCGCGCGCATCGCCACGCTCGACCGCGTCCTCGTTGCCTGCAGTCGCATCCTCGATGCACGCCCCGATCACGAGCGCGCGCAGGTGCTGATGGAACGCGCCGACCAGATGCGCCGGGCCGCGCTCGAAGCCCGGCACCGCGCCGAGCGCCGGCGGCTGCTCACGCGGGCCGGCGGCCTCCTCCTGGTGGTAGGCGCGATCGTGGCGATCTTCGTTGCACGCGAGCTGGATCGTCGTCGCGACGAGGCGGTCGTTGCGCAGCAGGAGGCAGAGGCGAACCTCTTCCGTGCGCGGATCCGCGGCCTGGTTGCGAGCTCTGCAGAGGCCGGGGAGGCCGATCCGATGCTCGCGCTCCTTCTCGCGCGGCGCGCCGTACGACAATCCGACCCGCCGAGCGCCGCGGCCATCTCGCGCCTCTACGCGGCGCTCGTGAGCTCCCGGGAGCGGGCACGCTTCGACGGCCACGAGGCCGAGGTCCGTAGCGCCCGGTTCGCGCCGGCCGGCGACGCGGTCGTCACGGCATCGGAGGACGGCACGGCGCGGATCTGGCCCCTCGATGGGGGCGCGCCAGTCGTCCTGCGGCAGGGGGAGCCGCTGAGCGAGGCGCGCTTCTCGCCCTCGGGTCGGCACGTCTTGGTCCGGACGGCGAATGGGAAGAGCGCCTCCCTTTGGGATCGGAAGGGTGTGCGGATCGCGCGCCTGGAGGGCCACACGGGCCCCCTCCGTAGTGCGCGGTTCTCGCGGGACGGCGAGAGGATCCTGACCGCATCGGAGGACGGAACGGCGCGGCTGTGGGATCTCGCAGGCGCCGAGCAGGCGCGGCTCTCGGGCCACCGTGCGCCGGTCAACGACGCGGTCTTCTCGCCGCGCGGCTACCGCATCCTGACCTGTTCCGCGGACGCGACGGCTCGGATCTGGGACCTGGAGGGGGAGCAGCAGGCGAAGTACGACGGCCACACGCAGATGACCGGCGCCGTCTTCGCGCCCCGCCGCGAGGAGATCCTCGTGAGCTTCCTCGACGGGACCTCGAAGCTCTGGTCGGAGGAGGGAGAGGAGTGGGCCGAGTTTCGGGGGACGCAGGCGCAGTTCTCGTCGAGCGGCGATCGCATCCTCAGCGTCGTTCCGTGGAACAAGCTGTGCGTGCACGACCGGGGCGGCACGCTCCTAGCGACGTTCAGCACGCCCGGCGGCGCGGCGTCTGCGTTCGCGTTCCTGCCCGGCCAGCATCGCGTCGTCGTGGGCTGCTACGACTCGATCGTCCGCATCTGGGATCCGACCGGCGTGCGTTCGACGGTCGCGCTCGCGGGCCACACCGGCTGGACCGAGTCCATCGCGTTCTCCGCCGTCGGCGACCGGATCCTGACGGCGTCGCGCGACGGCAGCGTGCGCCTGTGGGAAGCGGAAGGCAATGCCGGCGTGGCGCTTCACGGCCACGCGGGCTGGATCGACTCGGCGCAGCTGTCGCCGATGGGCACGCACGTGATCACGGCCGCCCGGGATGGGGTGGTGCGGCTCTGGGACCGCCAGGGACGGCTGATCACCAAGGTGCCCTACGCGACCTGGTCGGCGGCGACGTTCTCGCCGACGGGAGAGCAGTTCGTCGCGTGCACGTCGGACTCCGTGGCCCACATCCGCGATCTCGAAGGCAGGAAGATGGTCGCGTTGCGCGGCCACCGCGCGCCGATCATGAGCCTCGTCTTCACCCGCGATGGCAAGGAAGTGGTCACTGCATCGAAGGACCACACCGTGCGACGCTGGAGTGCCGTAGACGGTCAAGAGCTCGCCGCCATCCCGCGCTCGCCGCTGCGCCCGCAGTACGCGATTCCCGCACCGGACGGCGACCGCATCCTGGTGACGTGGATCCCGCCGCGACCGATCCAGTTCGTGAAGGACGGCGTGGGCGCGACCCTGCACGACCGCGACGGCGGGCAGCTCGCCGAGCTGGGAACGAAGGTCCGCGCCGCCGCCTTCTCGCCGAACGGGGCGCGGATCGTGACGGGCTCCTACGACGGGATCGTCGAGATCCACGACGGGCGAACCGGGCAGCGGCTGGCGAGCTGGCAGGGGCATGCGAGCAGCGTCCTGTCGTGTCGCTTCGCCCCCGACGGCGAGTCCGTCGTGACGGCTGCGGACGACATGACCGCCCGGCTGTGGGATCTGGAAGGCAACGAGCGGGCCGTCCTGCGGGGCCATCGCGGCTCCGTGATGAACGCCGTGTTCGCGCCGGACGGCACGTACGTCCTCACGCACTCCGTCGATCGCACCGCGCGGCTGTGGGGCCTCGATGGCCGACCGCTCGCAACGCTCCAGCACGACGGGAAGATCCTGCGGACGGGCGTGTCGCCCGACGGGCTGACGATCCTCACGGCCAGCTTCGACGGCGCGGCGCGCCTCTGGCCCGTGGAGCCGGTCACCCTGCTCGAGACCGCCGATGCGCGCGTGACACGCGAGCTCAGCGACGCGGAGCGCGAGCGCTACGCCGACCTGCTGGGCGAGTAGCTCAGGCGTCGGCGCCGCGGGTGATCTCGTGCGCCAAGGCCGCGACCGCGCGGCCGTACAGCTTCTTCGTGGCCTCGTAGCTCTTGTCCATGGCGACCGCCGCCTCGCGCAGACTCTGCTGCTCGATGCGGACCAGCGTGAGGACAGCGCGGTAGTCGTCGCTGAGGCGGCCGAGCGCTTGGTGCACGCGCTCCTCGAGCTCGCCCGCCATCGCGTACTCGCTGGGTGTGCCCTGGGGTGCCTCGAAGAGTCCCGTGTCCCGGCGCCCGCCGCGTGAGATCTCGGCGGCCCCGCCGCGCTTGGCCGTCCCCGCGAACCGTCGCACGGCCTCGCGCAGCTTGAGCTGGGCGATCTGCCAGAGCCACGCACGGAACGCACCGTCGCCGCGGTACTCGAAGCTCGCGAGCCGGGCATGGGCGGTCACGGAGACTTCCTGGAACACGTCCTCGGCCGTGATCTTGCGCTTCAGCGTGCGCGGGATGCGGCCGGTCAGGAATGCCAGCAGTCGCGTCCGGTACGACTCGATCAGCTGCGCGAAGCTCTGCTCGTCGCCGTCCTGAGCCCGCTGTACCAGCTCTGCCTCGTCCATCGCCTCGTCTCGTTCCTCGGCGTCCTGTGCGTCGGTTGCGACCCGAAAGAGCGTGGGCCGGCCGCGGAGACGATACCCGCGTACGCCGCGGCCGGTCCGGTTCCCGTGCGCTTCACACGAGGCTAGGGCGTCATCGTGAGGTTCGTCGTCTGGCCGCCGACGACCGTGTTGCCGAGGTACTCCATGATCATCCCGATCCCGGGCGGGAAGGCCCGCACGTCGTACTGGCCGGCGGGCAGGGTGTCGAAGGTCCACGAGGCACCCTGCGCGAGGCCGCCGCCGATCTGCGCGATCGTCATCCCGCCCTGTCGGATCTCGACCTCCGCGAGGTCGATCCCCGTGTTGTTCAGCACCTGCAGGGCGCCCAGCTGGGCGGCATCTCCGCCACCGCCGCCGCCGCACGCCGTGAGGAAGAGAAGCGCGGCACCGCACAACAGGCCGATGGGGCTTCGCATCGAGTGGGTCATGATGAGGCTCCGAAGCGCGGGGCGGCCGCGCGACGCGTCCCCGTGACGCATCACGTCGTCCCCGGCATGGAGCGAATGGCGCAAGCGCGCCGACGGGGACATCCCGATCGGGATTTGTCCTGCCGCGCGTACGAACGGAGCGGAGCCGGCCTACGCCGGCGGTGCGGCGCAGCGCTCGACGAGCGTGCGTCCCGTTTCGAGCAGCGACTCGAGGTGCGCCTCGTCGCGGAAGCTCTCGGCGTAGACCTTCGCGATGTCCTCCGTGCCGGAGGGCCGGACGGCGATCCAGCCGCTCTCGGCGACCATCTTCGCGCCGCCGATCGGTGCGTCGTTGCCCGGGGCGTGGGAGAGCGCCTGCTGGACGTCCTCGTCGCCTAGACGCAGCGGGCCCAGGGAGGCCGGGTCGAGCGCGCCGAGAGCCGTCCGGGCCTCGGCGCTCGCGGGGATGTCGAGCCGGCGGTACAGGGGCCGGCCGAGACGCGCAGTGAGCTGCTCGAAGCGCTCGCCCAGATCCTGCCCGGTGCGGGCGCGGATCTCGGCCGCGAGCAGCCCCAAGGCGATGCCGTCCTTGTCCGTCGTCCACACGCTGCCGTCGCGGCGCAAGAGGCTTGCGCCGGCGCTCTCCTCGCCGCCGAAGGCGCAGTCGCCCTCGTAGAGCGGACCGGCCAGCCACTTGAAGCCGACGGGCACCTCGTAGACCGAGGTGCCCACTTCCTTGGCCACGCGATCGATCAGGGCGCTGCTGACGAGCGTCTTGCCGACCTTCGCGGTCTCCGGCCAATCGGGGCGGTGGGTGAACAGGTACTCGACGCAGAGCGCGAGGAAGTGGTTCGGGTTCAGCAAGCCCGCGCTGGGGCTCACGATGCCGTGTCGATCGGCGTCGGGATCGTTGCCGATCGCGACGTCGTAGGCGTCGCGCATTCCGATCAGGCCCGCCATGGCGTAGGGGCTCGAACAGTCCATGCGCACGCGGCCGTCGTGGTCCAGGGTCATGAAGCCGAAGGCCGGATCGACCTCGGGATTGACCACGGTCAGGTCGAGTCCGTGCCGCTCGGCGATGGCCTGCCAGTACTGCACGCCGGCGCCGCCGAGCGGGTCCACGCCGATGCGCACGCCGGCGTCCCGGATCGCCGCGATGTCGACGACGCTCGGCAGGTCGTCGACGTAGGGCGTGACCAGATCGACCGCTCGCACGTGGTCCGAAGCCAGCGCCTCGTCGTAGGACATGCGGCGCACGCCCTCACCGCTCTCGAGAATCGCGTTGGCGCGTTGCTCGATCCAGCCGGTGATGCCGCTGTCGGCGGGGCCGCCTTCGGGCGGGTTGTACTTGAAGCCGCCGTCTTCAGGCGGGTTGTGGGACGGGGTGATGACGACGCCGTCGGCGCGGGCGGCGGAGGCGTCGCGGTTGTGACGGAGGATCGCCCAGGAGATCACCGGCGTCGGCGTGAAGCCTCCGTCGGCCTGCATCACGACCTGCACGGCGTTGGCGGCGAAGACCTCGACCGCCGTCTGCTGCGCCGGCGCCGAGAGCGCATGTGTGTCCATCCCGAGGAAGAGCGGCCCGCTGATGTCGTGCGCGGCGCGGTAGTCGCACACGGCCTGACTGATCGCCGCGACGTGGGGCTCGTTGAACGAGAGCGCGGTCGCGCGGCCCCGGTGCCCGCTCGTTCCGAACTTCACGCGCTGGCTCGCGACCTGCGGGTCCGGCTGCCCTTCGACGTAGGCGCGGCGAACGGCCTCGACGTCGATCAGCTGGTCGGGCGGCACGGGGCCGCCGGGCTTCGCAGTGCTCATCTCACCTCCGGGCCGCGCATCCTAGTCGAGGACCGCTGGGTCTAGATCCACGCCGATGGGGCAGTGGTCCGATCCCATCACGTGGGCGTGGATGAAGGCGTCCCGCAGGAACGGCTTCACGTTGGGGGAGGCCAGCACGTAGTCGATGCGCCAGCCGACGTTGCGCTCGCGGACGCCGAAGCGCTGCGACCACCAGGTGTAGCGATCGGGGCCCGGCTCGAACCGCCGGAAGGTGTCGATCCACCCCGCCTCGATCCAGCGGTCGAGCGCCTCGCGCTCCTCGGGCAGGAAGCCACTCGTCTTCTGGTTCGACTTGGGCCGGGCGAGGTCGATCTCGCGGTGGGCCGTGTTGAAGTCGCCCATCACGAGGACACGGGCTCCGCCGCGGCGCAGGCGCTGCACCCGGTCGAAGAGGCGCCGGTAGAAGTCGAGCTTGAAGGGCACGCGGCTGTTGTCGCGGTTCTTGCCGCTGCCGTTGGGGAAGTAGGCGTTGGCCACGACGAGCCGGCCGTAGCGCGCGATCTGGAGGCGTCCCTCGGCGTCGTGGGCGGGATCGTCCAGGCTCTCGTGGACGCGGTCGGGCGGCCGCTTGGAGAAGAGCGCCACGCCCGAGTAGCCCGGGCGCTCGGCCTCGACGACGTGCAGGTGCCAGTCGGGGTGCTCGGCCAGGTGGGGGGGGAACTGGGTCGCCTTGGCGCGGACCTCCTGGACCCCGACGATGTCGGCCTCCGCGCCCTCGAGCCAGTCGGAGAAGCCCTTCTTCTCCACGGCCCGGATGCCGTTGACGTTCCACGAGACGATCCGCACCCAAGGGATCCTACGGTGCTCCGATCCGACGCGAAGCAAGCGGAGGGGGATAGGATCCCTGCCCATGAAACTCAGCCAGATGTTCTTCGTGACCCTGCGCGAGGAGCCCTCGGATGCCGAGGTGCGCTCCCACGCGCTGATGGTGAAGGCGGGCTTCATCCACAAGCTCGCCGCCGGCATCTACGTGTACGGCCCGCTCATGTGGCGGGTGCTGCGCAAGGTGGAGACGATCGTGCGCGAGGAGCACGACCGCGCCGGATGCCAGGAGCTCCTGATGCCGGCACTCCAGCCGCGGGAGATCTGGGACGAGAGCGACCGCTGGGATCGCTACGTCGCCGACGGGATCCTCTACCACTTCCAGGACGGCCGCGGGCGCGACGTCTGCCTCGGGCCGACCCACGAGGAGGTGATCACCGACTTCGTGAAGGCCCGGCTGACCTCGTACAAGCAGATGCCCTTCACGCTGTACCAGATCCAGACCAAGTTCCGCGACGAGATCCGTCCGCGCTTCGGCCTGATGCGCGGTCGCGAGTTCGTGATGAAGGACGCCTACTCCTTCGACGTCGACGCGGAGACGATGGCGAAGAGCTACCAGATGATGCGCGAGGTCTACCGGCGCATCTTCTCGCGCTGCGGTCTGCGCTTCACGCCCGTCGAGGCCGATGCCGGCGCGATCGGCGGCTCCGGCAGCGAGGAGTTCATGGTCGATGCGGACACGGGCGAAGACGCCATCGCCGTGTGCCACGACACCGGCTACGCCGCCAACGTCGAGAAGGCCGTGAGCCGCATCCCCGCGCCGCCCGAGCCCCCGGCTGAGGTGGCGATGCACAAGGAGCCCACGCCGAACGCCAAGTCGTGCGACGACCTGCTCGCGCTGTTCCCGGACCTGCCCGTCGAGCGCATGCTCAAGACGGTGATCTACAAGGTCACGTGGGCGGACCGCGAGGCGCCCGTCGCCGTGATGGCGCGCGGGGACCGTGAGCTCAACGAGGTGAAGGTCCTCAACCACCTCGACGCGCTCAACGTCGAGCTGGCCGACGAGAAGCTCGTCAAGGAGGTCACCGGCGCCGAGGTCGGCTTCGCCGGCCCCATCGGCCTGAAGGACGGCGTGCGCCTGCTCGCCGACGCGAGCGTCGAAGGCGTGAAGGGCTTCCTCTGCGGAGGCAACGAGACCGACACGCACTACCTCGACGTCTGGTTCGGGCGCGATCTCGAACAGCCGGAGACGGTCGACTTCGGTCTCGTCCAGGAGGGCGATCAGACCGTTGACGGCAACGGAACGATCACGATCACGCGCGGCATCGAGGTCGGGCACATCTTCCAGCTCGGCACGAAGTACAGCGAGTCGATGAACCTGCGCTTCGCGGCGGAGGACGGCAAGCTCGGGCCCGCTTGGATGGGCTGCTACGGCATCGGCATCAGTCGCACCGCCGCGGCTGCCATCGAGCAGGGCCACGACGAGAACGGCATGATCTGGCCGCTGCCGATCGCGCCGTACTCGGCGATGCTGATCCAGATGCGCCACGGCGACGAGGTGCAGGACGCGCTCGCTCAGGAGATGCACGACGCCCTGGAGGGCGCCGGCATCGACGTGCTCTGGGACGACCGCAAGCAGGGCGCCGGCGCCAAGTTCAAGGATGCGGACCTGATCGGCGTGCCGCTGCGCATCGTCGTCGGTCGCGACGCCAAGGACCGCCGCGTCGAGTGGAAGCCCCGCAGCGGCGGCGAGACCGAGGTCATCGGCGCCGACGAAGCGATCGAGCGCGTGAAGGCGGCGGTCGCGGAGGCGCGCTCGGCCTAGC
The DNA here is from genome assembly GCA_030066775.1 of Planctomycetota bacterium. Classification (GTDB taxonomy): domain Bacteria; phylum Planctomycetota; class PLA2; order PLA2; family JAEUHO01; genus JASJAY01. The sequence continues at coordinate 4,807 of JASJAY010000170.1, read as the reverse complement.
GCCCCAGCAGGCCGAAGGCCCGGGTCGCCTGGACAGGGCGCCCCCTTGTTCAGGCCATGTGAGCGGCGGCCCCTCTAGGCGGCCTCCGGCTGCAGCCACTCCCGATACTCCCTTTGGGAGGAAGGTGTATGGCCGCAGTTCGTGGTCGCCGTTTGCGTGGAGCCGTGGCGCTGGTGGGCGTCTGGCTCGTGGCGACCCTTGCCGGCTTCGCGTGGCTGGCCGCCTACCAGGGCGCACCCGGTCCCACGGCGGATGCCGGCGACTGGCCGACGACGAGCGCCCTCGAGGTGCCGACGGGTCCGACGCTGCTGCTGTTCCTCCATCCCGAGTGCGCCTGCTCGCGGGCCACGATCGCAGAGCTGAACCGGCTCCTGCCGCGCTTGGCCGAGCAGCCGGCCGTGCAGATCGTCATGAGTGGGGTGGGGGACACGATCACACCGCTCGCCGCGGCCGTGCCCGGCGCGCGGATGCACCACGATCCGGGTGCGACCGAGGCCCGACGTTTTGGCGCCACGACGTCCGGGCACCTCTTCGTCTACGACCGCGTGGGGCGCTTGGGGTTCCATGGCGGCATCACGCGCGCGCGCGCGCACGAGGGGCCCAACGACGGCGTGGAGGCCGTCGTCGGCCTCCTGCAAGGCAACGCGTCAGGCACGGTCGTGACCCCCGTGTTCGGCTGCCTGCTCTACGACCCGGAGGTCGGCCCGGATGCCTAGCTCGGCCGAGCGTCTCTTTCGGAAGGCGTGGCATCGCAACGCGGTGACCACGGACCGTCTCTTCGTCTGGCTGCTGTTGATGCAGTGGGCGGCCGCGGTCGTCGTGGCAGTCGTCGTGAGCCCGACCACGTGGATCGGGGCGCGCGGCAGCGTGCACGTGCACGTCTGGGCCGCCGCCATCCTGGGCGGCCTGCTGGCCGGCGTGCCGGTCCTGATCGCGAGGCTCTATCCGGGCGAGGCCATCACGCGGCACACGATCGCCATCGCGCAGACGCTGTTCTCGGCGCTCTTGATCCACATGTCTGGGGGACGGATCGAGACGCACTTCCACGTGTTCGGCTCGCTCGCGTTCCTCGCGTGCTACCGCGACTGGAAGGTGCTGGTCACGGCAACCGTGGTGGTCGCGGCCGACCACGCAATCCGGGGCCTCTATTGGCCCGAGTCCGTCTTCGGTGTGTTCGCGCAGGACGCGTGGCGCTGGGTCGAGCACGCCGGCTGGGTCGTGTTCGAAGACGCGATCCTGATTCCCGCCTGTCTCCGTGGCGTGCGGGAGATGCGGGAGATGGCGTCCCGCGAGGCGGATCTCGCTCGCGCGCACCGGACGGTCGAGCGACGGGTCGAGGAGCGCACGCGCGAGCTGGAGGAGGCGCGCATCGCCGCCGACGCCGCGAACGTCGCCAAGAGCCAGTTCCTGGCGAACATGAGCCACGAGATCCGCACGCCCATGAACGGTGTGCTGGGCATGTCGGGGCTGCTGCTCGAGACCGAGCTGACGCGCGAGCAGCGCGAGTTCGCGGAGACCGTGCGGCTGTCGGCCGAGTCGCTCTTGACGGTCATCAACGACATCCTGGACTACTCGAAGATCGAGGCCGGGAAGCTCGAGCTGGAGACGCTCGACTTCGATCCCATCGAGCTCGCAGAGGAAGCGGTCGAGGTCGTCGCCGAGCCCCTGGCCCAGAAGGGCGTCGAGCTCGTGATCATCGCCGAGCCGGACCTGCCGCGCGCCGTGCGCGGCGATCCGGGTCGGATGAAGCAGGTGCTCTTGAACCTCTTGAGCAACGCCGCGAAGTTCACGAGCGAGGGCGAGGTGATCGTGCGCGTGGGTGCGCGCGAAACGAGCGAGGGCGGCGCGCTGCTCCGATTCGGTGTGCGCGACACGGGCATCGGTGTGGCTGCGGACAAGCTGGATCGGTTGTTCCAAGCGTTCGCCCAGGCGGACGCGAGCACGACGCGCAAGTACGGAGGCACGGGCCTCGGCCTCTCCATCTCCCAGCGGCTGGTCGACCTGATGGGCGGCGAGATCGGGGCTGATAGCGAAGAGGGCGTTGGCAGCACGTTCTGGTTCACCGTGGCCGTGGAGCCCGCCGTGAACCCGGTGCCGGCGGCAGAGCGGACGGGTGTCTTGCGTGGACGCCGCGTGCTCGTGGTCGACGACAACGCCACCAACCGATGGCTGCTCGACAATGTGCTCACCACGTGGGGCATGACCGTCGTCGCACTGGAGACGGGCGCCTCTGCACTGGACCTGATCGACACCCAGCCGACCGATGCGGCGCCCTTCGATGTGGCCCTGCTCGACATGCAGATGCCTGGCATGGACGGACTCGAGCTCGCGAAGGGGATCCACGAGCGGCCCCGATATGCGGAGCTGCCGTGCGTGCTGCTGACCTCGCTCGGACAGTTCGCGGGGGAGTCCGCTGCGGGTCCAAGCCCCGTCGTGACCAGGCTCTCCAAGCCCGTGCGCCAACACGCGCTGCGGAACGTACTCGTCGAGGTGCTGGATCCGAACAGCGCCCAGGCCGCCAGTCGATTGGGACATGCCATGGTGCTCCCGCGCCCGGGCCGCGTGCTGATCGCGGAGGACAATCCCGTCAACCAACGCGTCGCCGCGCGCATGCTCGAGCGCCTCGGCATCCGGCCCGACATCGCGGCCAACGGCCTGGAGGCCGTACAGGCCGTGCGATCGATGCCCTACGACCTCGTGCTCATGGACTGCCAGATGCCCGAGATGGATGGGTACCGCGCGACGCAGGAGATCCGGCGCCTCGGGCGTCAGCTGCCATCCGAGCCCGTGATCATCGCCCTGACGGCGAACGCGATGCGGGGCGACGAAGAGCGTTGCCTCCAAGCGGGCATGGACGGCTACCTCGCGAAGCCGGTCACGTTCGATGGCCTGCGTAGGGAGCTCGTGCGTCGCCTCGGCCCCGCGGACGGCGCGCAGGTCGCCTAGGTCTTCGGACGCATCCGCTGCACCGTGCCTTGGATGTTCTCCAGGCCCCACTCGGCGATCGACTCGAGGATGGGGAAGAGGGAGCGGCCCTTCTCCGTCAGCTCGTAGGTGTAGCGGCCCGCGTGGTCCTCGTTCACGTAGCGGTCAACGATGCCGTGATCGACGAGCCGCTCCAGCCGGTTCGTCAGGATGTTCGTGGCGATCCGTTCCGGCGACTGCGTGAACGCCTTGAACGAGTGCTTGCCGCACATCAAGTCGCGGATCACGAGCAGGGTCCACTTGTCGCCGATCAGGTCGAGCGTGCAGGCCAGGGGGCATTCGGAGCGTCGACCGGCTGCGCGACTCATGGTGTGGCCTCCCGAACCTGGGCGTCGAAGAGCGCTTCGGCCCGGTCCCAGTCGAGCGGTAGCTCCGCCGGATCCAGCTCGAGCTCGACGGAGCGGAACGATGGGGGGGTGACGGCGCCGGACGCCATGGCCGTTGCGTGCGGTCCGCCGTAGACGAAGGCCTCCAGGGCGTCTCGGCCCGTCCAGGCGGACATCGTCCAGACCTCGTCTCCCCAGAGTCGCTTGCGCGCGGCGAAGCCGATGAGGCCCGGTTGGTCGTCCATGCTCGAGATCACGTCCTTCAAGCGCTCGCGAAAGTCGCCCGCGCGTCCTTCGCCGACACGCCCGTAGGTGATCACGACGAGGGCGCGTTTCCCAGCGCTCTTCACGACCCTGCCCCGCTCGGCGTCGTAGCCCGGACCGCGGAAGTCGTAGCCCACGTACACGTAGCGAGCGGCAACGGCGGCGGTGCCGGCGGCCGCCAGCAGGACGAACAGGATCCAGAGCTTGGGCATGGCGATCTCCTTCAGGCTTCGACAAAGTCTAAGAACACGACTTGCAAAATGCAAGTCCTTGGCGTACACCTTGCTCGACCCAAGTGGAGACCAGTCATGTCGAACACCCGATCCCGCCGTGCGGCGCCCCGTGGAGAGCAGTTCCTGAATCGCTATGGCCCCTGGGCCGTCGTGACCGGAGCCTCATCTGGAATCGGCCGTGCGTTCGCGTACCAGCTGGCCGAGCGCGGCATGAACCTCGTTCTCGTGTCGAGGCGACGCCGGCTGCTGGAAGCGCTGGCGCAGGAGCTCTCGACCGCGTGGGGGATCGAAGTCCGTGTTCTCGCCCTGGATCTGGGGCTCGAGTCCGCCGGTGAAGATCTCGCCACGGCCACGGTCGGGCTCGACGTGGGCCTGCTCGTCAGTTCAGCGGGCTTCGGGCACGCGGGCCCGTTCATCGATGCGGAGCTGACCAACGACATCGAGATGGTGAACCTCAACTGCCGCTCGTTGATGGAGCAGAGCTGGCGCTTCGGCAGACGCTTCGTGGAGCGCGGTCGCGGCGGGCTGGTGCTCATGAGCTCGCTCGTCGGCTTCCAGGGCGTGCCCCTGGCGGCGAACTACGCCGCGACCAAGGCCTACGTGCAGAGTCTCGCCGAGGGGCTGCATCTCGAGCTGCGCTCAAAGGGTGTCGACGTGATCGCCTCGGCGCCGGGTCCCGTGCACAGCGGCTTCGCCTCTCGCGCGCGGATGCAGATGGGGCAGGCCGTCGATCCCGACCGCGTGGCCCGCGTGACCCTCGCCGCGCTCGGGCGGAAGAGCACCGTCCGTCCCGGCTTCCTCTCGAAGTTCCTCGAGGGTGCCCTCAAACCGCTGACCCGCCCGGGGCGCGTGCGCATGATGGCGAAGGTGATGCGCGGGATGGCGGCCGACGCCTAGTAGTGGGGTGGCGGGGGCTCTTCGCCCGCGCTCCCGTCGGGGGCGCTCTGCACCTCCTCCTGGAGCGCCTTGAGCTGGCGTGCCAGGGCCTCGATCTCGGTC
>JASJAY010000169.1 GCA_030066775.1 Planctomycetota bacterium | reverse complement strand
CCCCCCGCCCCGCGCCCCCCCCCCCCCCCCCCCCCCCCCCCCCCCCCCCCCCCCCCCCCCCCCCCCCCAACCCCGGTACCCGATGGCGGACGTGAGACGACTTAACCCGGTACCCTCTGACGCATCAGTGCTTGAGGTGGCGGAGGCCGTCTTCGATTCCCTTCACCGTGAGGGGAACCATGCGGCCCTTGAAGAGGCCGCGGAGCATGCCGATCGAGTAGGTGAAGCGCCAGTGGTCCTGCTGCACCGGGTTGATCCAGAGCACGCGGTCCCACGTGGCGAGCACGCGGCGTAGCCAGACGTCGCCGGACTCCTCGTTCCAATGCTCCACCGAGCCGCCGGGCTCGGTGATCTCGTACGGGCTCATGCTCGCGTCGCCGACGAAGATGACGCGGTAGTCGGGCCCGTACGTGCGCAGCACCTCGCGCGTCGGGATCGTCTCCTCGAAGCGCCGGCTGTTGTCGCGCCACACGCGCTCGTAGAGACAGTTGTGGAAGTAGAAGTGCTCGAGGTGCTTGAACTCGGAGCGCGCGGCCGAGAAGAGCTCGTCGACGTGGCGGACGTGGTCGTCCATCGAGCCGCCGACGTCGAGGAAGAGCAGCACCTTGACCTGGTTCTCGCGCTCGGGCTGCATCTTGAGATCGAGCCAGCCGGCGTTGCGCGCGGTGGCGCGGATCGTGCCCGGCAGGTCGAGCTCTTCCTCGCGGCCTTCGCGCGTGAGCTTGCGGAGCTTGCGCAGCGCGACCTTCATGTTGCGCGTGCCCAGCTCGCGCGAGTCGTCGAAGTCCTTGAACTCGCGCTTGTCCCAGACCTTCACGGCCGAGCGGTGGCGCGAGTGCGGCTGGCCGATGCGCACGCCCATCGGGTTGTAGCCCCAGGCGCCGAAGGGCGACGTGCCGCCGGTGCCGACCCACTTGCTGCCGCCCTGATGGCGCTCCTGCTGCTCGGCGAGGCGCTTGCGCAGCGTCTCGAGCAGCTCTTCCCAGCCGCCCATGGCCTGGATCTTCGCCTTCTCCTCGTCGGTGAGGAGGCGCTCCCCCATCTTCTTGAGCCACTCGTCGGGGATGCGCTGGAAGGGATCCGGGACGCCCGCGATGCCCTCGAACCACTTCGCGAAGACGCGATCGAAGCGATCCACGTGGCGCTCGTCCTTCACGAGCGCGGCACGCGCCAGGTAGTAGAAGTGCTCGATGTCGTAGCCGGCGACGCCCTTCTGCACGGCCTCGAGCAGCGTCAGATACTCCTTGAGCGAGACGGGAACCCCGCCCTGTCTCAGCTCGAAGAAGAACCCGACGAACATGGTGCCTCCTGCCGCCTACCAGCGGCCGCGGCCGTGGCCGCGCGTCAAGCGCTCGGCGACACGGGCGACGTCCTGCTCGTTCTTGAGCAGCGCGCCCGCCATCGGCGGCATGGCGTTGCCCTCGCGACCTTGCTTGAGCGCCTCACCGGGCACGTCCTCGAGCACGAGTAGGCGCAGCCAGTCGAGCAGCTCCGAGGTGCTGGGCTTCTTCTTGAGCCCCTGGACCTCGCGTAGGCCGTAGAAGACGGCCAGCGCCTCGGTGACGAGCTCCTGCTTCAGCCCCGGGTAGTGCGCGTCGACGATCGCCGACATCGTGGCCTCGTCCGGGAAGCGGATGTAGTGGAAGAAGCAGCGGCGCAGGAACGCGTCGGGCAGCTCTTTCTCGTTGTTCGACGTGATGATCACGATCGGGCGCTTGGTCGCCTCGACGGTCTGCTTCGTCTCGTAGACGAAGAACTGCATGCGATCGAGCTCGAGCAGCAGGTCGTTGGGGAACTCGATGTCCGCCTTGTCGACCTCGTCGATCAGGAGCACGCCGCCCTCGGGCGCCTCGAAGGCCTCCCAGAGCTTGCCGCGCACGATGTAGTTGCCGATGTCGTGCACGCGCTCGGAGCCGAGCTGGCCGTCGCGCAGGCGCGCCACCGCGTCGTACTCGTAGAGCCCCTGCTGCGCCTTCGTCGTGGACTTCACGTGCCAGGTGAACAGCGGCTTACCGAGTGCGTTCGCGACCTCGTGGGCCAGGATCGTCTTGCCCGTGCCCGGCTCGCCCTTGACGAGCAGCGGGCGCTCGAGCGCGACCGCGGCATTGACGGCGACCAGGAGGTCCTCGGTGGCGACGTAGGTCGACGTGCCTTCGAAACGCTTCGTGGGTTCAGACATGGCGCCCATGGTCGCCGCATCCCGGGGCCCCCCGAAGCAATGCGGGCCCCACCCCCGGACGCACCGGTCCCTTGCTAGGCTCCTCGCGTGGCGAAGTGGCTCTTCCTCTCGATCCCCGTCATCTGGGCCCTGGGCTTCCTGATCGTGGTGGATGCCCGGTCCTACGCCATCCTCAGCGGCCTCATCGTGGGCCTCCTCGTCGTGATCGGCCTCCTGTGCGTCTGGCGGGCACCCGACGCCCGCGCGACGCTCAAGGACGCCTGGGCGCGCATCTTCGACTGACGGTATCGTCTCGCGGATGCTCCAGCCTGGGGACCAGATCGGGGAGTTCGAGCTGATCGCGGAGATCGGCCGCGGTGCCATGGGCGCCGTGTGGGAGGCGCGCCAGCCCTCGCTCTCGCGCACGGTCGCGATCAAGTTCCTGAAGACCGAGCTCGCCGACGCCACGTGGATGACGCGCTTCGAGTCGGAAGCCGCCCAAGCCGCACGCCTCTCGCATCCGGGCATCCTGCCGGTCTACGCCTTCGGCCGTCACGGCGACACGCCGTGGTTCGCCATGGAGCGCGTGCACGGGAAGGACCTCGCCGACCGCCTGAAGGACGACGGACCGATGGCGCCCGAGGCCGCCGCGCGCATCGCGCGAGACGCGGCGCGCGCCCTGCACCACGCCCACGAGCACGGGATCGTGCACCGTGACGTGAAGCCCGCGAACATCCTCCTGCGCGAAGACGGGCGCGTCGCCGTCACCGACTTCGGACTGTCGATGGAGCTGGGCTCGAACGCGCTCACCACGACCGGCCTGCTGGTGGGCACGCCGTACTACCTGAGTCCCGAAGCGATCGCGGGCAAGCGCGAGAAGGTCGGCCCCAAGGCCGACGTGTACGCGCTCGGCGTGACGCTCTACGAGCTGCTCGCCGGGCATCCGCCCTTCCAGGCGGACAACGCGCTCGCGCTGATCAACCAGATCAGCAACGACGAGCCGCCGCGGCTGCGGACGCTACGTGCCGAGGTGCCGGATGCGCTGGATGTGCTCGTCCGGCGCGCGATGGCCAAGGATCCGAACGACCGCCCGGCGAGCGCCGCCGCGCTGGCCGACGGGCTCGACCAGTTCTTGTCCGGGGAGTCGACGCCGGCGCCGGCGCCTGTTGTGGCGCCGCCGCCCCGACCGAAGCCCGCTCCGGTGGCGGTCACACCGCGTCCGGCGCCGCCCGCTGCGCGCGCTCCGGCCGCGCCGGCCCCGGAGCGCAAACCGCCGCTTGCGCTGATCGCCGCGGTTGCGGTCGTCGTGCTGGGCGCCGCCCTGTTCGTGCTGTGGCCCGACGGCAAGTCGCCGGAGCCGGACGGGCCCGAGGAAGCCGATCCCGCCGTCATTCGCGTGGAGGGACTCGCCGCGGCCGACGGGAAGCAGACGAGGCAGATCGACCGGGCGTTCTTCGAGGAGGCGCTGCGCGCCGCGCGGCGCATCCACGGCGTGAGCCCCTCGCGGCCCGTGTCCGCGGCCACGTGGGTGCGCTGGACCGGCACGGAGCCGATCGCCATCGAGGTCCGGACGACGCCCCGTGCCACGGTCGAGGTCCTGCAGCTGCCCGACGGGCGCACCTGGGAACCGCTCGCGAGCCACACCCCGCAGCCGGGCGTCTACCGCTTCCGCGCCACCGCGCCGAACCGCGTCTCCACGATCTGGACCGCGATGATCCCGCCGGCCATGGACGCGCGCTTCGAGATCGAGCTGCCGCCCGCCTCACCGGAGACGGAGGGAATGCAGTACTACGCGGGGTACTGGTCGGTGCCGATCGGCGATCCCGGAACGCCCGTGCTGCGCCGCCAGAAGCTGATGCGGCCCTACCTGCTCGACCTGCGCGCGGTGAGCATGGGCGACTACGGGACGTGGATGCAGACCCTGTCCGGAGCCGAGAAGGAGCGCATGCGGCCCGACATGGGCGCCGCGCGCGGGGGCCGGGGCCGCGGCGGGCGCCGCCCGGCCAAGCCTGCGCTGAAGAACCGGGGCGACCCCATGCGCATGCTGAACGCGGAGCGGGTCGAAGCCTACGCACAGGCGCAAGGGAAGCGGCTCCCGACGGAGCGGGAGCTGGTGCACGCCTACTTCACGGCCACGCTCGTCAGCAAGCTCGCGAAGGAGGGCGGCGCGAGCCAGGTCGAGCTCGTGATGCGCCTCGCGGGACACGAGGACATCGTGCCCACCGGCCGGCCGGGAGGTTGGGTGCGCTCGGTCGGCGGCAAGCCGGAAGTGGTGGCCGCCGAGCCCACGCGCGGGGCCCGCGGGAAAGCCGTTCCGAACGAGGCCACCCTGCGCCTCGCACGCGACGCGAAGTAGCCTCCGCGCCGCCCCGGGCGGCGCTGGATTCCCCGTCGCCCCGGGTTCTGATGACCCTCCCAACAAGGAGACGGACGTGACAAAGGTCAGGAACTACATCGGCGGTTCTTGGAGCGAGACGAGCGAGACCCTGGAGCGCTTCGACCCCGCCACCGGCGAGGTCATCGGCACGGCGCCCATGAGCGGCAGCGCCGAGATCGAGGCCGCGGTCGACGCCGCCAAGGCGGCGTTCCCCGCCTGGGCGGGTACCCCCGCGCCCGGCCGCGCGGACATCCTCTTCCGCGCCGCGCGCGTGATGGAGTCGCGCAAGGAGGAGCTGGGCCGGCTCGTCACGCAGGAGATGGGCAAGGTCAAGATCGAGGCGCTCGGCGACGTGCAGGAGGCCATCGACATGGCCTACTACATGGCCGGCGAGGGCCGCCGGCTCTTCGGCAACACGACGCCGAGCGAGCTGCCCAACAAGGTCTGTCTCACGCTGCGCGAAGCGATCGGCGTGTGCGGCCTGATCACGCCCTGGAACTTCCCGGTCGCCATCCCCTCGTGGAAGAGCCTGCCCGCGCTCGTGTGCGGCAACACGATGGTGATCAAGGCCTCCGAGGAGACGGGTGGGTGCGCCGAGGCGTACGTGCAGTGCCTCGTCGAAGCGGGCCTGCCCGAGGGCGTCGTCAACCTCGTGCACGGCACGGGCGAGGACGCGGGCGCACCGCTCGTCGTGCACCCCGACGTCCCGGTCATCTCGATGACGGGCTCGGTCGAGACGGGCAAGATCGTCTCCCAGGCCGCGGCCCCGATGCTCAAGCACGTGCACGTCGAGCTGGGCGGCAAGAACGGCATCATCGTGCTCGACGACGCCGATCTCGACTTTGCCGTGCAAGCGATCGTGTGGTCGGCGTTCGGCACGAGCGGGCAGCGCTGCACGGCGGGCTCGCGCATCATCGTGCAGGACGGCGTGTACGACGCGCTCGCGGAGAAGCTTGCGAAGGCCTGCAGCGAGCAGGTGATCGGCCACGGCTGGGACGACGCCACGACCGTCGGCCCGCTCGTGCGTCCGAGCGCGATCGAGAAGGTCGAGCGCTACGTGAAGATCGGCCAGGAAGAAGATGGCGCCCGGCTCCTCTGCGGCGGCTCGCGCTGGACGGGCGAAGGCGAGCTGGCCGGTGGCTGGTACTTCGAGCCGACGGTGTTCGCCGACGTGACCCCCGACATGCGCATCGCGCAGGAGGAGATCTTCGGCCCCGTCACCGCGCTCATCCGCGTGAAGGACCTCGACGAGGCGATCGAGGTGCACAACGGCACCCCGTACGGCCTCTCGGGCGCGATCATCACCAAGGACCTGGCGGCCTCGATGAAGGCGATGCGCGCGCTCAAGACGGGCATCGTCTACCTGCACAACGGCACGATCGGCGCCGAGGTGCACCTGCCCTTCGGCGGCGTGAAGGCCACCGGCAACGGCCACCGCGAGGCGGGCATCGCCGGCATCGACTTCTTCAGCGAGCTCAAGACGGTCTACATCGACTACAGCGGCGGCCTCCAGCGCGCCCAAATCGATACCTAGGCCCCCCAGAGGCGCCTTGAGCGCCACGCCTCGGAACGCCGACAGGGAAGCGGGTCCCTACCCGCCGTGCACCCGCGGCGCGCGAGGCGAACATGAAGCGAACCCGTTCCGGCTGCCGCTGGCTCCTGATGTGCCTCGGGCTCGGCCTGCTGCTCTCGCTTCCGACCGCCCACGCCGACGACAAGGACGTCGCCGTCCCGCGCCCCAAGCAGCCGGATCCCGCGGCCGCGGCGAAGGTGCCCGAGATCTGCCCGCTCGACATGGTCACGCCGGGCCTCAAGGGCTACGGCCTGACCGTCATGCACGGCACGGAGATCGAGCGCTTCGAGGTCGAGGTGATCGACGTGATCCCCGGCTTCCTCGCCAAGCAGAGCCTGATCCTCGTGCGCTGCCTCGGCGAGGCCTTCGCCGACCACCAGGTCGTGCAGGGCATGTCGGGCTCGCCGATCTACTTCCACGGCAAGATCGCCGGCGCGCTCTCGTACACGTGGGACTGGGCCAAGCATCCGCTCGCCGGCGTCACGCCGATCGAGACGATGCTCGCCGAGGGCGCGCGTCCGCTCGAGGGGCGGCCCAACGGCGCCGAGGCGCCGACGCCCCTGCGGCGCAAGGACCGGCCCGCAGCGCCGAGCGTCGACGAGTCGACGGGCCTGCGCCCGATCGGCACGCCCGTCACGTGCTCGGGCTACGGCCCGGAGGCGCGCGCCGACATCCTCGATGCGCTCCGCGGCATCGGCATGCACGCCGTCGACGGCGGTGCGGTCGGCCGCCCGGGCGCGCGTCCGTGGCAGCAGGCCGGCAGCGCGAAGCTCGAGCCCGGCGCTGCGATGGTCGTCGAGCTCGTGCGCGGCGACTTCCAGGTCGCGACGATCGGCACGTGCACCTTCGTCGACGGCGACACGGTGTACGGCTTCGGACATCCGTTCCAGACGCTCGGCGAGACGCTCTTCCCGATGAGCGTCGGCTACGTCTACATGACCGTCGCCAGCCGCAAGGTCGGCTTCAAGATGGGCGGCGCGCTCGAGCAAGTCGGCGCGATCGTGCAGGACCGTCCGTCGGGTGTGGTCGGGCACCTCGGCCGCAAGGCGTTCATGCTGCCGTGCGACGTGCGCTTCACGAACCCGGTCACGAAGCGCGAGGAGCACTTCCGATTCGAGATCGCGCACAACCGCCACGTGCTCGGCAAGATGCTCGTCGCCAGCGTGCAGGAGGCCTTCCGCCGGGCCGAGACGACCCTCGGCCACAACACCAAGCACTTCGACATGACGCTCAAGGTCGAAGGCATGGACCCGTGGCGCCTGACGGGCTCGATGGGCGGCTTCGACGGGGGCTTCCAGCGCGCGCTGATCCACCTCGTGGACCGGATCCTCAACAACACGAAGCAGCGCGCGAAGCTCGAGTGGTTCAAGCTGCACGTGGACGTCGAGCACACCGACCGTCGCGCGCGCATCACGAACGCCACGGCGGGTGCCGACGAGGTCCGCGCGGGTGAAGAGGTCGAGCTCTTCGTCACGCTGGAGAAGCGCGACGGCGGCGAGGCGATCCGCGAGCGCCTGCGCGTACGCATTCCCGACGACGCGCCGGCCGGCAACTACGCCATCAAGGTGACGAGCGGCGACTTCGTGGCGGACAACGCCGCCGAGCCGCGTGACCTCGCCGACCTGCCGAAGTTCTACGAGTCGTACTACACGGCCACGCAGCTCGTCGTGGTCCTGCCGACCTCGCGCGTCGACGTGGACGTGGACGGGCGCCTCCTGCGCGGCCTGCCCGTGTCGTCGATCCCGCGGCTCGCCCGCTCGCCGGGCGGGCAGAAGCTCAAGCTCAAGCCCGTCACGAAGCTGGTCACGAAGGACGTCCCGTACGTCGTAGCCGGCTCCTTCACGCTGATGCTGCGCGTGGCGCGCTAGGAGACCCGTCCCCATGCGACGCATCCCCCTGATGTCCTTCCTGCTCCTGCTCGCCCTCGGCAGCGCCCCGCTGTTCGCCGGCGGGCCGACGGCGAAGCGCGTCGAAGGGCACGACGGTCTCGCCCGCGGCACGCTCGAGGGCCTCTCGCTCTCCGACGACGGCGTGCTCCGGCCCGGGCCCCGCTTCGACGCGATGCCCCTCGAGGTCCCGACGGCGTGGGCCGCCGTGCGACACGACGACGGCACGCTCTGGATCGGCACGGGCAACCGCGCCGCACTGCTGCGCGTTGCGCCGGACGGCACGACGACCCGCATCGAGATGGACGACGGCTTCCTCATCACCGCGCTCGCGCCGCTTCCGGGCGGCGCCGTGGCCGCGGCCGTCTTCCCCGGATCGCGCGTCGTGAAGGTCGACGTGCACGGCAAGACCACCGCGCTGGCGGAGCTCGACTGCGAGTACGTGTGGGCCCTGGCACAGGACGGCGACTCGCTCGTCGCGGCGTGCGGCATGCCGGGCAGCGTCCACCGGATCACGCTCGACGGGGAGACGAAGCGCATCGCCGAGATCGACGACGAGCACGCGCGTGCGCTGCTCGTACATCGCGGCACGATCACCGTGGGCACCGCCCCGCGCGGGCTCGTGCTTCGCGTCGACGCGAAGGGCGTGCGCGTGCTGCGCGACCTGGACGAAGAAGAGGTCGTCGGGCTCGTGCACCGCGCCGACGGCAGCCTGCTGATCGCGGCAAACAAGAACAGCGCCGGCGGCAATGCGCAGATGCTCGGCATGTACCTCGGCCAGCTCACCAAGCCGCAGCCGACCAAGCCGGGCCAGACCGCGCCGAAGCGCAACGCCCTGCAGGACGGGCGCGTGTACCACCTCGAGGCGAGCGGTGTGCTGACCTCGCTCTGGAGCCGGCCCAAGGTCGCCGTGCTCACGCTCGCGAGCGACGGGACCGGCGCGGTGGCGGGTACCTATCCGTCCGGTCGCATCGTGCGCGTCGAGCCGGGCAGCACGCCCACGCTTCTGACGGATCTGCCCGAAGCCGAGGCGAGCGTGCTCGTGAGCGACGCACAGGGGCTGGCCGCCGTCGTGACCAGCAACCCCGCCGTGCTGCACCGCCTGCGGAACGCGCCCGCGCGCGGGACGTACACGTCGCCCGTGCTCGACGCCGGCTCGCCGTCGGCGTGGGGCCGCGTGACGCTCTGGACCGGCGGCGCGAAGAGCGCCCGCTACCGCACCGGCGCCACGAACCCGCCCGACGCATCGTGGAGCGCGTGGACCCGGCTCGGCGCCTTCGACGGGCAGACGGGCAAGGCCCAAGGCACGGCGCGGTTCCTGCAGGTGAAGGTCGAGCTCGAAGGCGACGACGCCTTCCTGCGCTCGGTCGCCGCGATCGCCCAGGCCCCGAACGGTCGCCCCGCGGTGAGCGAGGTCGCCGTGGCGACGCCGTCCGCGAACGGCACGGGCGCGCCGAAGGCGAACCCCGTGCGCCAGATCACGTGGAAGGCGAGCGATCCGGACAAGGACCGCCTGGCCGTCACCATCACGGTGAAGCGCCAGGGGGCGGCCCACGCGGTCACGCTCGTCGACGCCGAGGTGCTCAAGGCGCCCAAGCACGCCTGGGACACGAGCGGGATGCCCGACGGGCTCTACGAGGTGAGCGTCCGCGTGGCGGACGGGCCGGACAACCCGGCGGACCGCGCGCGGGGCGCCCAGGCGCGCCTGGCCCCGGTCCGCGTGGACAACACCGCCCCCACCGTGACGTGCCGGGCGCGCGTCCTGGAGGGCGGCGCCCTGCGCGTCGAGGGCCGCGCCGCCGACCCCGCCGGGGGCCGGATCCACTCGATCCGCGTGGCCGTGAACGGGGGCCCCTGGCAGCCTCTGGGGGCCTCCGATGGCCTCTTCGACGACGACGCGGAGGCCTTCGGGGCCGATCTGCCGGTCCCCGCGGCGACCGCCTACGACGTGGTCGTCCAGGCCCTGGACGCCTTCGGGAACCGGGCCGCCACCACGACGACCGTCCGCTGAGGACATTCCGGTAACGGACCGCTGCCCCCCGCGCTTGGGAAGGCAGGTCGGACGGCAATCGAGCCGGCGACCTCGAGGGCAGCACCCATGGCCAACAAGATCATCCTTCCCCTGATGCTCCTCCTGGTCGTGGCCTTCGGCGTGGTGAGCTTCGTCGCCTTCTCGGAGGCGGCCTCGATCCTCGACGACGCCGGCGAGATCCTCTCGAAGCGCGCCCAGGCCCTCGAGACGCCGGAAGCGCCGGCCACGCCGGCCACCCCCGTCGCGCCGTCCCTCGACGGCACGCTCCTGGCGGACGCGCGCTAGGTCCTCTCCGCTAGGCCTTCGGATCGAGCCCCAGCTTGCGCGCCATCGCCTCGTGGCGGCCCTTGGTCGTCGCCTTGTGGTGGATGAAGAGCACGGTCACCGCGATCAGCGTCACGACGCCGAGGATCTGGACCCAGAGGAAGAGCGTGACCAGCGAGTCGATGCGCTTGCCCAGGTTGCGGATCAGCTGCTCGTCGTCGTCCTCGGCGAACACCTTGAACGTCCTCGAGATCGCCTTCAGCGAGTCCTGCATGGACCGCATGGTCACGACCGACTCCTGCTCCAGCCGCAGCATGGACTCCGTCGTCTGCCCGAGCGTCTTCTGCGCCTCGGCGAGGGCGCCGCTCAGCTGCTTCTGGGTGTCCTCGACCATCTGAGCGCCCGCGGCCGTGCTCTCGCGGAGGTGGGTCGCCAGGTCCTGGAGCGCGGCCATGGTGCCGTCCATGCGCTTGGAGATGTTGTCGAGGCTCCTGCCGGTGATCTCGACCGTCTCGCGCATCGACGCCAAGGTGCCCTTGACCTCGGGCGTGAGCTCTTCGACGGCCACCGCGCTGCGCTCGATCATCTTCGCCGTCGCCGTGCCCGTTGCTGCGGCGGTCTCGTTGATCGTCTCGAGCAGGCTGCGCGTCGTCTCGGCCGTCGCCGGCAGCGCGGCTTCCACCTGCTTGCCGATGTTCGTGATCTGCACGTCGAGCGCGGCAATGGCGCTCTTGACGGTGTCGATCGTCTCGGTTGCGCCCGCCGCGAGCTCCGTGGTGGTGTCGCCCATGCGCTCGAGCGACGTCGCGGCGTTCTCGACCGTGTCCAAGGTCTGACAGCCCGCCAGGAGGAACGCCGCAAACAACGGCATCAACAGAACAACGCGGGCATGCAACATGTCTAGCTCCCTCGGGAGCCGACTCTACCGAGCGGCCTCTCGCCAAGCCACGACGCAGAGCCAGACGCCCAGGGTGGCGACGTAGGCGGACTCGGGCATGCGCCAGAGGTAGAGCGCGAAGCCCACCAGCGCGACGCCGGCGAAGGTGCCCACGCGAGCCGTCATGCCGCGCGCGGTCGGTGCGTCGAGCTTCATCATCAGCAGCGCACGCAGCGCGCGCCCGCCGTCGAGCGGCAGCACGGGGAGGAGGTTCAGCGTCCCCATCAGCAGGTTGACGCCCGCGGCGATCGGCAACAGCCCCGCCGTCCACGCCTCGATAGACAGGGCGGGGACACCCTCGACCACAGCCAGCACGCCGAACAGCACGGCGAAGGTGCACAGGCTCACCGCCGGCCCGGCCAACGCCACCCGCAGCTCGTCCTTCGGCTCGCCGCGCTCCACGTACGCGAAGGGCAGCAGGTGCAGGAAGACGCCCGTCACACCGAGCCCGCGCCGGCGGGCCATCCAGGCGTGGCCCATCTCGTGGAGGAACACGGAACCGAGCAGGACCCCGACCAGCGCCACGCGTGTGCCCATCGCCCCGGCGCTGCCGATCACGATCAGCCCGAGGATCACGAGCAGGATCGGGTCGACGAAGATCCCGACGCCGCGCACGGTACCGATGCGCGTCCACGCGTTGCGCGCGGTCCGCTTCTTCGTCGCCCCCTCCGTCACGGCCTGCTCGCCGCGACTAGCGATCGACGTACGTGCCGCCGTTCTGGGCGGCGAGGTCCTTCAAGAACTGCACGCCCTCGACCATGTCGACGCCGATGCAGTGGATCACCACGTGCTTGCGCTTGTTCCACTCCTTCACGTGGTCGAGGATGATCTGCGGATCCATGTTCTTGGCGTTGAACGCGTTGTCCGTCGGCGCGCCGTCCGACACGAGCACGATGGTGTCGACGAAGATGTCCGGATACGCCTTGTCGAAGTTCTCGAGCCCGGCGAGGCGGAAGCCCAGGCGCAGCGCGCCGTCGATGTAGGTGTTGCCCGCCGGCTTGAGGGCGCGCATCCACTTGTAGGCATCCTTCTTGGTCTTCTCGCTCGCCTCCACCATCTTCGGCTTCCACTGCTTCGCCAGGTGGTTGAACGCGATGATGTTGAAGGTCGTGCCCTTGGGCAGCTTCTTGATCGCCTTCTTCAGCTCGTGCTTGGCGACGTCGATCTTCGGCCCGGAGAGGATCTCTTCCGGCGGCGGCGGAGGCGGCGGCTCGTCATCGCCGGTCGTCGTAGGCGGCTCCTTCCAGCGCTCCTTGGGGTTGTCGTTCTTCGTCTTGAGCTTCATCGAGGCCGAGACGTCGATGATGAAGAGGATGCGGTCGGACTTGACGCGCAGGCCGTAGAACTCGACGTCCTGCTGCGGCTCCTGCTTGCCGCCCTTCAGCATCTTGGGGCTGTTCTTGAACTGCTCCTTGTGGTCCTCCCACCACTGCGACCAGACCTCGTGATACGGGTCGAAGTTCTCACCGGTGAAGGCCTTGAGCACCTTGCCGACCTCGACCTGCACACGCGGGCTGCACTTCGCGAGGACGTTGATCATGTGCGGCACGGCCGCCTGCAGCTCGCGCCGCTCGATGATGCGCAGGGCCTGGAGCTGCACGCCCCACACCGGATCACCGAGGCGACCGATGACGAGGTCTTCCCATCCCTCTTCGAGATCGGCGAGTGCGTCGACGCCGGCGCTGCGCACGCGGTGGTCCTTGTCGTTCGGCAGGACCTTGTTGAGGAAGCGCTTGCTCTCCGCCTCGTCGATGGTCGCGGCGGCGATGCGCATCGC
>JASJAY010000034.1 GCA_030066775.1 Planctomycetota bacterium | reverse complement strand
TGGGTCCCGCCGAAGCTCGAGCTCTCGACCTTCCGCAAGCCCGGCAAGGTGTGCACGACGCTCACGCCCGTCGAGGTCGCGTTCTTCCTGGAGATGCCCTACAAGCGCATCCTCAGCGTCATGCTCCAACGCCTCACGCAGGCGGGGTTCCTCGAGATCACGAGCGAAGACCCGCTGCGCGTGAAGACGCTGGCTCGCCACGAGTACGACATGACCAAGCTCGAGCCCTACGAGTGGGAGATGGTCCTCGCGGCGATGGACGACGGGCAGTTCTCCGAGACGGAGCTCGAGAAGCTGCTCGACCTGGTGCTCGTCAACGTCCAGAAGAAGGCCTGGGACTGCGACATCGAGGCGACCAAGGCGTACTGGAACAAGGAGATCGAGCCGATCTGGAAGCGGCGTGAGAAGGAGGGCCACGAGGGTCCCGAGGCGGACGGCCGCCACCCCTACCGCGAGCGCCACCACGGCTGGCACCACTGGTACTTCCACCGCTACGGCTACGACGACTACGACCGGACGCTCCAACCCGCGAAGTTCGAGCGTTCGATCGAGGTGAATGTCGACCACATCTCGTATCACGAGTTCCTTGCGGATCCGGGGCTCACGGACGCCTGCCACTCGGCGTGCCACTCCGCCTGCCATTCGGCGTGTCACTCCGCGTGTCACTCGGCTTGCCACTCGGCGTGCCATTCCGCGTGTCACTCGGCCTGCCACTCGGCATGCCACAGCGGAGGGTCGTTCTGATGGGCTTGCTCTCGAGAGTGTTCGGCAGGAACGGCAACGGGCGGCTCGAGGAGATGGCCATCGCGGCTGCGCCGCAAGAGGTCGACCTCGAGTGGGTCAGCGAGTGGGTCTCGCGCGTCAAGGACCACGTGTTCGTCCGCCGCGAGGACAACGTCTTCATCAAGCGCCCCAATCAGGCGTTCAAGCTGAACCCGGAAGGCGTGGACCTGATGGCGCGGCTGCTCGAGGGCGAGACGCTCGAGTCGATCCTCGCCCCCCACCGCGGACGCATCGAGGTGTGGCGTCACGTGGAGCGCTTCCTGCTCGACGTGCGGCTGATGCTGAAGGAGGGCCTGAACGACACGTACGAGTCGTGCGCGGTCGACAAGATCCCCTTCGAGATGGAGTTCTCGCCCTACCCGGTGCTCTCCGAGGTCGCCGTCACGTACCGCTGCAATGCGGCATGCACGTTCTGCTACGCGGGCTGCAACTGCACGGTCAATCCCGTCGGCAACGACGACGAGATGACGCTGGAGCAGATCTACCGCGTGCTGGACAAGATCCGCGGCCAGGCCAAGGTGCCGAGCGTCAGCTTCACGGGCGGCGAGGCGACGCTTCGGCCCGACCTCCCCGACATGGTCCGGTATGCGCGGTCGATCGGCATGCGCGTGAATCTCATCACGAACGGCATGAAGGGCACCGAGGAGCTGACGCGCACGTTGGCGGACGCGGGCCTCAATTCGGCCCAGGTCAGCATCGAGGGCACGACGGCGGAGGTGCACGAGGGCATCACGCGCATCCCGACGGGGTTCAAGCGCGCGGTGGCCGCCGTGCACAACTTCAAGGCGGTCGGCGTGCACGTGCACACGAACACGACGATCACGAAGACGAACGCCGACGATGCCGTGAACATGCCGCGCTTCGTCAAGGAGGAGCTGGGGCTCGACGCCTTCAGCATGAATCTCGTCATCCCGACGGGCAGCGCCGTGCTGAACGAGCAGCTCTCGATCTCGTACGTCGACCTGGGCCCGGTGCTCGAGCGGATCCTCGAGGAGAGCGACAAGCATGGCGTCGAGTTCAAGTGGTACTCCCCCACGCCGATGTGCATCTTCAATCCGATCCTGCACGGGCTGGGGAACAAGGGTTGCTCGGCCTGTGACGGCCTGATCTCCGTCGGCGCCGACGGACAGGTGCTGCCGTGCGCCAGCTACGACGAGCCCGTCGGCGACCTGCTCTCGCGGGACTTCGAGGACATCTGGCATGCGCCGGAGGCCAAGGCCTTCCGCACGAAGAGCAAGGCCCACGCGATCTGCCAGAAGTGCGAGCACTTCCACATCTGCAACGGCGCGTGTCCGCTCTACTGGCGCCAGATCGGCTACGACGAGCTGTACCAGGTCCACGGTATCGAGCCGGAGGAGACGGCATGACGGCGGCGAAAACGGCGGACCGCAAGCCGACGCTCGCGCAGCGTGAGAGCGAAGAACACGCGATCGAGTTCGGCGCGGCGAAGTCGATGGACTACAAGCACCGCCTCACGATCGTCATGGCGCTCGTGCTGATCGGCTTCGGCCTCCAGGTGGCGCTCCTGAACGCGTGGGTCGGCGTGCCGTTCCTCCTGTTCGCCCTGGTCCTGACCTGGGTGCGCGGCTTCGACGCGAAGCTCGACCATCGCCGGCCGCGCATGAACGGCGCGTGGGAGGAAACGGACGTCGGGCGCATCAAGGACATCCTCGACCTGGACAAGAAGATGCGGTCCTGGGACTCGAGCCTGATGGACATCAGCAGCCCCGGCGGCGCATTCATGTTCCTGCTGGCCCTGGGCGGCGTGGCTGCCGTCTGGTTCATGCTCCGCGAGGACACGCCGAACATCGCGACGATCGTAGCCGTCGACGGCGTGCTCCTGATCGTGCCGCAGTGGTTCAACGGCATGCGCTTCATCCAGACCCGGGGCGACCTCGTGCTGAAGGCCACGCACGTCGCGAAGGTTCTGGACCGGGTCGGTACGAAGGACGTGGGCGACGCCGATTTGAAGGCGCGCATGTACATGGTCGGCAAGGACGGCGAGCGCAATCCCAACAACTTCAAGCTGACCGCACGCTGGCCGGACGGCCCCGAGGGCTTCTACGGCCTCCAGGCGCAGGTCGTCGTCAATCGCGTGCAGGGCACGGGCTATCCGTACTTCTACGCGTGCCTCGTGGCGAAGGAGGGGCTCGGGCTTCTCGAGCGCGGCGTGCCCAAGGGCCTGCCGCCCGGCGTGATCGTCGAGACCGAGACGAAGGACGAGGTCGACGTGGTCATCATTCGCCAGAAGACCTCGAAGACCTCGGGCTACCACACGAAGCCGCCCAAGAGCTCGATGATCCTCCGCACGGCGTTGCGTGCGGGTGAGCGCTTCGCTGCCGGTTAGCCGCTACGGCCCCCAGAGCTGCCAGCCGGCCCAGTGTGCGGGGTGGCTGAACGCCGGGTGCTTCTGCATTGCCGCTTGCGTGAGGCGCAGGGCCGTTGCGGGATCCGTCTTCGCGAGGGCTTCGTAGAAGCCGCGCATGAACACCTCGGTGGCGCGGTCGTCCACGTCCCAGAGGCTCGCGAGCACGCGCTTCGCGCCGGCCACGAAAAAGGCGTGCACCAGCCCGACGCGCCCCTCCTGCTCGAACGCCGTGCCCCCGGCCGAAGAGCACGCCGCGAGCACGACGAGATCCGTAGACACGCGCATGCGCAGGATCTCCCCCACCGTGAGGAAGCCGTCGGCTCCCTTCGACGCGGCGAGCTCGAGCGCCGAGCGGGTCGGGTTCTCGGGATCGATCGCGGCATGGCACGCAAAGTGGATCGCGGCCCAGTGCTCGCGCTTGCCAATCGCGCTGCGTGCGGCCGACTCCGTCGCGGCCTTGCCCACCAACGTGACGTCCCCGATCTGCGCGGCTTCGCGTTCGGCGGCGGGCAGCGGTCGCCCGCCGGCCGGATCGCCCACCGCGAGGATGCCGCCGGGCGCGTCGCGGCCCCGCTCAGTCAGCAGCCGGCCCACCGTGGCCGACGGCAGCAGGGTCACGCGTCGCTCGGGCCACAGGGCCTGAAACGGGAGGCGATCCAGCTGGCCCGTGGGAATGACCACCACGTCCCGGATCGACTTAGGCAGGGCCAGGGTCGTCACGACGCGCTCGCGGAGCCGTTTCCAGGGGGCCTCCCAGGGTGCGCTGGGATCCTCCAGGACGAGCGTGTCGAGCAACGTACGCCACGAAGCGGGCGTCCCCATCGCCACGACGCGCACCGCCTTGCGGGTGATGACGATCGCGTGCACCTGCGTCACGCCGACGGCAAACCGAACCAACGCCTGCGCGTCGGCGAGCCGGTGCTGAACCACGTCGAGCGTATCGATGCGCGGCTCGATCAGCTGCGCGGCCGCGGCGTGCTTCAGGTGCATCCGATCGCGATGCCGGTCGAGCCGCGCGCGCACGTCTTCGAGCGAGGCGGATGCACGGTCGACCGCCTCGGCATCGCGCTTGGCAATCGCCGTTCGGTAGCCGGCCACGGCCACCGCCTCCGCCTTCTGAAGTGCGTGTTCCGTCTCGACCAGGTCGGCGTCGAGCATGTCTAATGCAGCGCGCGGACCGCCGAGGGCATTGCGCAGCGCGACGGCGCCGATCCGCTCGGCGTGCTCGAAGGCCGTCGTCGCATCGTCGGCCCGGAGCGGCGCCTCGATGGAGAGACGCAGCAACTGCGGCATCTGGGCGCGGTACTGCGCCCCCAGCCGAACGGGGAGGGCCGCGGACTGCCGGAGCGCGAGCTCCAGCCCATCCCGTGCATGCCGGGTCGCCAGGTCGAACCGGTTCGCTCGGAAGAAGCCCTCAGCCAGCTGGCCTTCGATGAGGACCGCCAGATTGGTGAGCAGGTATCGATCCGCGATCTTCCGCGCTTCGTCCCCGGCCTCCACCGCCGCATCGACGTCCCCGCGCGCCAGCTCGAGCTGGCTCCGTGAAGCGTGCAGTTGGGCTCGCAGGTTCGGCGCGCCGAGCCGATCGACGAGGGGCCCCGCCTTGTCGAGGACGCGCACGGCGTCGTCGACGCGGCCCACCCCGGGGTAGAGCGAGCCCAGGTGAAGCAGGGCCAGGGCGTGCGTGGTCCGCGGCGCCGGGCGGTCCTTCGAGACGAGCCGCTCGTAGGCGGCGATCGCCCCCTCGTGGTCGTCCATCTGCGCGTACGCCGCGGCCTCCAGCAAGTCGAGCGGCGCCTCGTCGAGCACCCGCTTCGTCGCGATTGCTCGCGCCGCCCGCACATGGCGCAACGCCCCACGGGG
The DNA here is from genome assembly GCA_030066775.1 of Planctomycetota bacterium. Lineage (GTDB taxonomy): Bacteria > Planctomycetota > PLA2 > PLA2 > JAEUHO01 > JASJAY01. The sequence continues at coordinate 23,767 of JASJAY010000034.1, read as the reverse complement.
ATCGAACATCTCGAGCGCAAGGCGGGCTGCGTTCAGGTACGCGCCGCGTCGTGCCCAGTCCTCGCCGCCTGCCTCGAAGTACGCCAGCGCGCTCTCGATCCGATCGACGGCCGAGCTCCAGAGCCCGAGAGTCGCCTCGGTCACCGCCAGCCGCACATCCGCCCCCGCCACGTACGCGCCGTTGCCGGCCTCGACCTCGAGCGCCCGCAGCTCAAGCAGGCGACGGTGCGTGAGATGGGCGTCGGGGTTCGCGGCGTCGAGCGTCGTTACGTACCGCAGCGACTTGGCGCGCTCGGGCTTCGTGGGTGCGAGCTCGAGCGCGGCCACCGCATGCTCGATGGCCTCGGGCGCTCGACCCGCCCGGCGATGGGCCTGGGAGACGCGAATGTGAACACGGTAGCGACTCATCCGCGCGCCGCCGGTCCCCAGGTTCTCGAGCAGCAGAGCGCCGTGCACCGTGACGTCGTCGTAGCGCTTCAGGGTCCACGCAAGGTTGACGCAGCCCGCGCGCGCCATGCGCTCACCGATGCGCCAGCCGATTCGCTGCGCTCGCTCTGCAGCCGCACGGCCTGCCTCGAGCGCCTCGTCGGGCTGCTTCGACAGGTAGAGGCGATGCATGTCGCGCGTCACGGCGACCACACCTTCCAGCTCGCCGTCGATCGCGGCGAGCGCCTTGCGCGCGGCGTCCCCCTGCCTCGCACGGCGGTGCGCGGTGACACGATCGAGGGCCAGGAGCACGTCGTTCGACAGGGGGTTCACAGCCCGCCAAGCGGCGTAGTCGACGAGCTTCGCGTCCTTCGTCCGCTCGGCGAGTGCCTTCCCGATTTCCGCGTGGCCCTGGGCAGCCAACCGCTCGACGACGCGCCAGACGTCGCCGTGCTTCGAGTTCGCGACGCGATCGAGCGCGGCCTCGTCGCCTGCGCCATGGGCGATGCGCGCCCGCTCGGCGCCATCGATGTCGTCGTTTGCCGCCGTGAGCGCCGGTCCAACAAGGAGGATCGCGACGATCCCGATCCACCGGGCTCCGCGCGTGCACATGGGCGGGAGCATAGCATGTGAGCCGTTTCCGACTTTCGGGGTCAATTCGTCTCGAGGGGCCCGTCTCCAGAGTGGAGCGACCCCACGGCCGAGGAACCGGTATGCAAAGGGCGAGGCGACCGCACTCCCTCGCAGACGAACGTCTGTCCAGGACCTACGAGGCTGGACGGGCTGCGCACCCGACGGTCGACCTGCCGTTTGAGGACTTCACGCCGTACGCCCAGCGTGCGCTGCCCAAGATCGACAACGGCGACTACTACCTGGCGGTCGCGTGCGAGCTCGGCCTGCCCGCGGCGTGGGAGCGCCTACAGGCGCGCTTCACCCGCCCCTTGCGCGCGATGATGCGCCGGCGCGGCGCGGGACGCGGCGATGTCGCGCAGCTGCTGGACGACGTCTGGGGACGCCTCGCAGGAGCGCCCCCGAGCGGCGCCGCGCGCACGCGCATCGGCACCTACGACGGCCAGGGTCCGCTGCTCGCGTGGTTGGCCACGGTGGCGTGGCGCCGGCTGACCGACGCCTGGCGAGCCCGCGCCGGCACGGCGCCGCTCGCGCCCGGGCTCGAGGAGACGCTCTACACCGGCAGCACGCCTGCTTCGCGAGCCGCCGCGGACGAGACCGAGCGGCTCGTAGGCGATGTACTCGCGAAGGCATGGGCAGCGCTGACGGAGCGCGAGCTCGAGGTGGTCGTGCTCAAGTACCGCCACCAGCTACCCCAGAAGGAGATCGCGCGCGTGTTGGGTATCAGCCCCGCGCGCATCACGCGGCTGCTCGCTTCCGCTGCGCGGCGGCTGCGCGCCGCCGTGCGCAAGCGCTACGAGCTGCGCACGTTCTCGATCTCGGCGGACTCGAACCAGGCCGCCCTGCTGGGAATACTCGATTCAATGCTGGCCCGATCCGACGCCAAGCGCTCGGACGAGGCCGAGGAGAGGGGAACGGGATGAGCATCGACACGCAGGACGATCGCCTGCTCGCGGAGCTGGTTGCCGCATCCAGCTTCGGGCTCGACGCGAACACGGTCGCGGCCGGCGTGGGCGGCGAGACGCATCGGCCGGAGGTGGCAGCGCTCGCGCGAGACCCGGAGGCCGCGTTCCTGCTCCGTGTGCTCGGGCACGCCCGCGCACGTCGCCGACGCCGCATCGTGCTGGGTATCGGGGCCGTGGCGGCGGCCCTGGTGGTGGCGCTCGTCGTCCTGGTGTCGAAGGAACCCGAGGTGCGTCCCGCGGCCGAGCGTCTGAGCGCCTCCCTGGCGGCGCTGGAGGCGGATCAGCCGGCGCTCTTCGCAGGAGTCACCGCGGAGGTCTCGGTGCCGTCGGCCGGGAGCGCGCGCGGAGGCGCCGTCTGGCGGGGACCGCGCGGGACCGTCCTGGCGTCGCCGTCGGTCCTCAGCTGGACGGCGCCGCCGGGCGCACGGCGGATGCAGGTGCGGCTGCAAGGGCCCGGCGTGGACCTGTCGCGAACGGTGTCGACCTCGACGCTCGAGCTCCCAGACCTCGGGCCAGGGCGCTACGTCGCGACGCTCCGCGCGCTCGACGGCTTCGCACGTCAGTCGGTCCGGCGCTCGTTCGTGGTGGCGTCGGCGCAGGAGCGCGAGCGATACACGCGTGCGAGAGAGGCCATCGCGGCTGCAGTCGACGACGATCTCGTCGATCTCGTCGAGGCGCGGTTCGCGATCGCGAACGGGTTCCTCGAAGCGGCGCGGGATGCGGCACGGCGCGCCGCGACGCAGCCAGGCGAGATCGGTGCGCTGGCGCGCAAGCTCGAGGCCGCGCTCGACGGCGGCGACTGACGAGGCAGCGCTTCAGTCAACGGCGCGCGGCAGCCAGGCCACGACGTCGATGGAGCGGGCGAAGTGGCAGAGCGGCTCGCGGTGTGGCAGAGCGAGCCCGTGGCTCATGGCCATGGTGTTGAGCGCGAGCGTCGCCTCCGCCGGCTGAAGCGGCCACGGTTCATGGTGGATGTGGGCGCGGTACAGGACGTCCTGCTCGTCGGCCGCGTAGAGGCAGTAGCGCTCGGTGAGCCAGTGCTCGAGGGTTCCTGGCTTGGTGAGGTCGACGGGCCCGCTGGGCGCATACGAACCACGGAACTCGGCCGGCGGCGCACCGCGGTGGGTTCGCTGGCTCGTGTAGCGGACTTGGGCGCCGTCCGCGTCGATCGACATGTCGGCATCGAAGTACGGCAGGTGGAAGAACCTGCGCGCGATGCGCACCGCGACGCGTGACGAGGCCTCGAGGCTGAAGAACCACACGCCCGGCATCCCGTCGCGGGTCACGTAGGTGCGGACGTTGAGCTCGGGAAAGAAGGAGAGCGGCGGCACGGGGGGCAGGCCGCGCGGGCGGACCCAGGCCATGCGGAAGGGGACGACGCCGAGCCAGGCCTCGCCATCGAAGGTGTCGAGCTCGAGGCCCTGCGGCAGGCGCTCGGCGAGCGCGGTCGCCTCCACGGGCCAGTGGAGGAAGAGGAGCTGCTCCCAGGTCTGGGCCAGGATCCAGGGGCTCTGAGGCAGCGGCCATGGGCGGTGGGCGGTCTGGCGGAGGAAGGGGCGCACGGCGCGCATGGTAGGGGCACGGGTGTCGGAGGCGCCCGTTAGTATTTTCTTCGTGTCAGTCTTCCGCACCGACAAGCGCCAGGTCGTCGCCTCCGAGGTCCCCGGGGCCGACGACCGCATGGCGGACCGAGCCGCGCAGGTGCGCGAGCTGCAGCTCGCGATGGGCCGCGACCTCGCGAAGGTCGAAGACACCGCGCACTTCGTCCTGCGCGGCTGCGGCAGCATGGAGGAGTACGGGGGACGGTTCGGCCTCGATCCCGAGCAGACCCGCGCCCTCCTGAATCTGGCGCGCCTCGAGGACAGCCATCCGCAGCTGATCGAGGCCGTCAAGGGCGGCAACACCGACGCGGAGCGCGCCGGCCTCGCCGCGAAGGTGCTCGTCATTCCCGGTGCGGTGAAGGAAGGCGACGACTGGCTCGCTTGGGTCGAAGACCTCACGCGCGGACGCCTTGCGTGGCGCGTGGATCGACGCCTGGAGGAGCTCCGACAAGCACCCGAGAAGGTCTCGGAGCTGAACCTGGTCGTCTCACGGCAGGCCAAGGAGGACTTCGCGCGGGCGCGCGTGCTCGCATCGAAGAAGGCCGGGAAGGCACTGTCGAAGGGCCAGACCTTCGGTGTGGTCGTGGACGACTACCTGGAGCGCTACGACGAGGATCGCAAGAAGCCACGTCCCCGGCGCAAGGAGAACACCGAGGACGATCCCGACTCGCGCTACATCCCAGCCGAGGTGAGGCGCGAGGTCCGCAAGCGGTCAGGTGGTTGCTGCGAGTTCCCCGGATGCAACCACGAGATCTGGCTCTACTACTGTCATCTCACGCCGCACGCCGCCGGCGGCTGTCGTGAGGTCTACAACGTCGTCCACTTCTGCGGGCGGCATCACTTCATGCTCGATGTGGGCATCATCAAGCTCATCGAAGGCGACGCGAACGCCCCGGTGTTCGAGGTCGACGGCAAGCGGGTCGCCAAGTCGCGGGCGCCACCGGGAGCGTCGAACGGGCCTCCGCCATCACGCGGGAAGCCGATTGATCCTGTTTCGGATCAGCCGCCGGACGTGGTTCGCGAACGAACGCGATGGCCGGCGCCGGGGCACGCCAGAGTGCGTCTACGACGTAGTGGCATGCATACGCGCGAGCATCACGCGCGGTACTGAATGAGGAGGGAGTGGGGAGCTAGCCGTTCTGCTCGGCTTCCCACTTCTTCTTGGCGCGGTTCCAGAGAACCTTGCGCTTGCCCTTCTCCTTGTTGTCGATCCCCGCTTCGTCGGGATCCAACACGCCATTCGCGGCCGCGTACTGCTCGAAGGTCTGCGCGCCACCGCTCCCACCGCTCCCACCGCCTGCGGCGGCGCCGGAAGCGACCTCGGCCTCGTACTTCTTCTTGCCGCGGTTCCAGAGGACCTTGCGCTTGCCGCGCTCCTTGTTGTCGATCCCGTCTTCATCGGGATCCAGGAGCCCCTGGGACTTCGCCCAGTCCTCGAAGGAAGGCGCACCGCCGCCGCCGCCACCGAGGGCGCCGGATGCGAGCTCCTTCTCGTACTTCTTCTTGCCGCGGTTCCAGAGGACCTTGCGCTTGCCCTTCTCCTTGTTGTCGATCCCGTCTTCGTTGGGATCCAGGAGACCCTCGGACTTGGCCCAGTCCTCGAAGGACGGCGCGCCGCCACCGCCCCCGCCGCCACCGAGTGCGCCGGATGCGAGTTCCTTCTCGTACTTCTTCTTGGCACGGTTCCAGAGGACCTTGCGCTTGCCCTTCTCCTTGTTGTCGATCCCGTCTTCGTTGGGATCGAGGAGGTTCTGGGACTTCGCCCACTCCTCGAAGGACGGAGCACCCGCGCCCCCGCCGCCGAGCGCGCCGGAAGCCAGCTCCTTCTCGTACTGCTTCTTGCCGCGGTTCCAGAGGACCTTGCGCTTGCCCTTCTCCTTGTTGGCAATCCCGTCCTCTTCCGGATCCAGCAGGCCCTTGCTCTTGGCCCACTCCTCGAACGACGGTCCTGCCGCGGGAGCGGCCGCACCCGCACCGGCCTTCTTCATCGCGCGCATGCGCAGCACGAAGCGCTTTGCCTTCTCCTTGTTGGAGATGCCCGGCTCGTCCGGATCCGGCATGCTCGCAACGGCGGACGGCACGGCCGCGGCGCCCTTGCGCAGCGCTTCCTTCTTGGCCTTCTCTTCGGCCAGGCGCTTCGCGCGGGCCTTCTTGACCTCCGCACGACCCGCCTCGTAGCGCTTCTCCTCGAGGACCTTCGCCTCGTCGGCCACCGGCCGCAGCTCCTCGAGCATCACGACCTTCTCGGCGCGAATGGCGTCGAGCATCGTGCGCGCAAGGCCCATGGCCTCGGGCGTCAGCCCCAGCGCACGCTCGTAGAGCCCGATGTCGGTCTCGAGCGACTCCACCACGAACCCGCCCATGTACGGAACGGTCAGGTAGTTGAGGTCGCGGTACCAGTACGGGAACGCGCCCGGCTCGGGCACGCGGTCGATCGACTCGAGGATCTGCCCGAGCATCCGCGCGTGCTGACGCTCCTGACGCCTGATCTCGTTCAGCGCGCGCAGAAGATCGTCGTCCTCGTCGTGGCCGAAGGGCTGCGACTCGAAGACGTAGCCGGCGGCGCTGTAGTAGGCCCGCGTGAACAGCTCGTTCAGCGCGTCGATGAAGGCGGCCGGTGCGGCGGTGGTGCTCATCCGGACCTCCCTACAAACCCAACACGGCGGGGATCGACGCCTGGGCCCACTCCCAGATCGGCGCCCAGAAGAGACCGAGCGGCACGAGCGGGATCACCGTGACGGCGCAGAAGACCTTGTCCACCAACGACATGCGGATCGACGGGGGCGCCTCGCCCTCCTCGAGCTCGTCGAGGAACATGTAGGCGACCACGCGCGCGTAGTAGTAGAGCGAGATCACGCCGTTGACGAGCCCGATCACGCCGAGCCAGATGTAGCCCTTCTCGAACACCGCGTAGAACACGTGGTACTTCGCGATGAAGCCGAAGAACGGCGGCAGGCCGGTCAGGCTGAACAGGATGATCGCCATGAAGACGGCCAACCCGGGGTTGCTCGTCATCAAGCCACGGAACGAACGCAGCTCGCCCGTCCCCATCTCGCGAATCGCGATGCCGGCGATGAAGAAGGCCGCGATGTTCATGAACAGGTACGCGATCAGATAGAAGATCAACGCCTGCAGCGCGTACGGCGACCAGACCGTAACGGCGAGCATGATGTAGCCCGCGTGCGCGATGCTCGACCACGCGAGCAGTCGCTTGATCTCGCGCTGCTTCAGCGCCGCCAGGTTGCCGAACGTCATCGTGATGATCGCCGACACGGCGATGATCACGATCAGCGCGTTGGCCTCGGGCAGGAGCTGCCCCATCGGGTCCGCAGCGTCGCCAACGCCTTCCGGCGTCATGGCGGCCACCACGCGCACCAGCGCGGCGAAGCCGGCCGCCTTCGACGCGACGGCGAGGAAGCCGCCGACCGAGGCCGGCGCGCCGGCGTACACGTCGGGCGCCCAGAAGTGGAACGGGACGGCCGAGATCTTGTAGGCGAAGCCCGCGAACACGAGCAGGCAGGCCACCACGAAGATCGGCTGGCTGCCGGCGCCGTTCTGGACCGCCGCCGCGACGGCATCGAGCGACGTGCCGCCCGAGAGGCCAACGATGAACGACAAGCCGTAGAGCATCAGCGCCGAGCTGACGGCGCCGAAGAGCACGTACTTGAGGCTCGACTCGTTCGCCTTTGGATCTGCGCGCCGCATGCCGACCAGCACGTAGCTGGGGATCGACACCGTCTCGAACGCCAGATACAGGCAGATCAGGTCGACCGACATCGTGAGGACGGCCATGCCGATCACCGATGCCAGGATCATCGAGAGGAACTCGCCGCCCGGCGAGCGGAACGCTTCGCCGCGGGTCGTGGCAATGATCGTCATGGCGCCGACGACGCAGAAGAACACCGTGAAGATCACGGTGAACGCGTCGGGACGCAGCACACCCAGCACCGTGTCGTTGCTCTGCTCGAGGCCGAGCGCGGAGAGCGCGCCAGCCAGGAGCGCGAGCACCGCAATGGCCTGCGGCACGATCGGCTTCTGCCCCTTCCCGAGCAGATCCGCGATGATCACGCCCAGGAGACCGAGCGTGACGAGCGCGACCGGGATGATCGAGCTGAAGTCCACCTGCCTAGCCCCCCATCGCCTTCATCGCGTTGGTGATCGTGACGGCGAGGTCGTCAGTAAACGGCTTGTACATGTCCATGAACACCGCCGGCATGACGCCCATCCAGAGCGTGACGGCCGCGAGCGGGACCAGGACCAGCTTCTCGCGTAGCGAGACGTCCGGGTAGGTCTTCGGATCCGTGTAGACCTTCGGCGTCTTGCCCAGGTAGATCTTCTGCAGCGCGATCAGGTAGTACGCGCCCGTCAGCACGACGCCCAGGAGCGCGGCGAAGGCGGCCCAGCGATAGCTGTAGATAACGTCACCCGTTACCGGGTCGACGAGGTGGCTCGCGAACGTGCCCGTGAACGTCGTGAACTCCGCGATGAAGCCGCTCATCCCCGGCAGCCCGAGGCTGGCGAAAAACGCGAAGCTCGCGAGCACGAAGTACTTCGGCATGTTCCAGGCGAGACCGCCGAAGCGGTCCATGTCGCGGTGGTGGGCGCGGTCGTAGATCACGCCCACGATCATGAAGAGCATGGCGCTGATCGTGCCGTGCGCGAGCATCATGTACATCGCGCCGTTGATCGCCTCGGGCGTGCCTGCCACCAGACCCAGCGTCACGAAGCCCATGTGGCTCACGGACGAGTAGGCGATCATCTTCTTGAAGTCGGTCTGGCCCATGGCGACGAAGGCGCCGTAGACGATGGCGATCACCGAGATCGCCGCGATGGCTGTCCCCATGACCGCTGCCGCATCGGGGAAGAAGGGCCAGGCGATGCGGATCATGCCGTAGCCGCCCATCTTCAGCAGCACGCCCGCCAGGATCATGGAGATCGGTGTGGGCGCCTCGACGTGGGCGTCCGGCAACCACGTGTGGAACGGGAAGCAGGGCACCTTCACCGCGAAGCCGATGAACATGCCGATGAAGCAGAAGAGGCCGACGCCGCCCGCGACGAGGTCGCCCGAGACGCTCGCTGTCTTGCTGAGCTCGACGATCGACCAGACGAGGCCCGTGTCCGTGGCGTTCTGGAAGACGGTGATCAGGACGCCCGCCAGCAGCAGCACCGAGCCGGCCAGCGTGTAGAGGAAGAACTTGATCGACGCGTACTTGCGGTTGGGGCCACCCCAGATGCCGATGAGGAAGTACATCGGCAGGAGCATGATCTCCCAGAAGATGTAGAAGAGGAACAGGTCCAGCGCGACGAAGACGCCCAGCATGCCGGTGAGCAGCAGCAGGAACATCATGTGGTACCCGCGCTGGTACTTCTCGATGCGCCAGGATGCGATGGCCGAGACCAGGCTCACGAAGGTGGTGAGCAGCAAGAGCACCATGCCGAGGCCGTCGACACCGATCTCGTAATGCACGCCGATGGCGGAGATCCAGTCGACTTGCACGTAGTGCGAGTAGCCGTCCCACGTCTTCATGCCGAAGGCGAGGATCAGGTTGATCACGAGCGCAACGCCGCACGTGAGCACGTTGATCGATCGCGCGAATCGCGCAGGACTACCCCAAATCAGGAGCAGCCCGATCAACGGAAGGAAGACGAGGAAGCTGAGCATCTCGGGACCCTAGAGAAGCCAACGGAGAACGAGGGTGATGGCGACCACACCCACGCTCAGGGAGAGGTACATGCGAACGCGGCCGCTCTGGAGCGTGCTCACGATCGACCCGCCGACCTGGCAGATGGCGCCCGTGAGGCGCACCAGCCCATCGACGATGAAGTTGTCCGTCCAGGCCGACCCGCGGCCGGACTTCACACCGCCCTTGCCGACGCCGTTGACGGCGCCGTCGACGCCGACCGAGTCGATCAGCGTGCAGAAGCGCGCCGCGGCGTAGCCGGGCTTGAGGATGAGCTCGCGGAAGAGCTCGTCGAACCAGAACTTGTTCTGGAACGCGACCTCCATCCAGCGGAACGGCTTCTTCAGCGCCGGCACGCGATCGGCGCCCTTGCCGAAGACGAGCCAGCCGAGGAAGAGGCCGATCAGACCGGCCGCGATGGCGAGCGGCATGACGACGGCGACGATGTTCGACGCGTGCTCCTGCTCGTAGCTCAGGATGGTCGGCATCGCGAGCACCTGGCCCATGCTCGAGGGATCGAGCAGCTTCGTGTTCCAGCCCAGGAACGGCCAGCCGGACACGACGGCCAGGAAGCCGAGCACGATCAGCGGCAGCGTCATCGAGATCCCGCCCTCGTGGGCGTGGTCGTAGATGTGCTGGTCGCGCGGCTTGCCCATGAACGTCATGACGAAGAGACGCATCATGTAGAAGGCCGTGAGCACCGCGGCGGCGAGGCCGATCCAGAACAGGTGCGGGAAGCGGCCGTAGGCGCCGGCGAGGATCGCGTCCTTCGAGTAGAAGCCGGAGAGGAAGGGCAGGCCGGCGATGGCCAGCACGCCGATGAAGAAGGTCGTGCCGGTGACCGGCAGCTTCTTCCAGAGGCCGCCCATCTTGCGCATGTCCTGCTCGTGGTGGCAGGCGTGGATCACCGAGCCCGAGCCGAGGAACATGAGCGCCTTGAAGAAGGCGTGCGTGGTCAGGTGGAAGAGACCGGCGTGCCACGCGCCCGTGCCCAGGCCGAGGAACATGTACCCCAGCTGGCTCACGGTCGAGTAGGCGAGCACCTTCTTGATGTCGTCCTGGGCCAGCGCGATCAGGCCGGCCATCAGGCCCGTGGTGGCACCGACCGTCGCGATGACGGTGAGCACGTCGGGCGTGAGCATCGGCATCATGCGGCCGACGAGGTAGACGCCCGCCGCGACCATGGTGGCCGCGTGGATGAGGGCGCTGACCGGGGTCGGGCCCTCCATGGCGTCCGGCAACCAGACGTGGAGCGGCATCTGCGCGCTCTTGCCCACCGCGGCGATGAACAGGCCCATGCCCGCCATGCCGAGCCAGAACGAGTCGAAGTTGCCGCTCTCGACGGCGGCGAAGATCTTGTCGAAGTCGAACGAGCCGCAGGCCGCGTAGATCGCGAAGGCCGCGACCATCATGCCGAGGTCGCCGATGCGGGTCGTGATGAACGCCTTGCGGGCCGCGTTGGCCGGGTCGGGCTTCTCGCTCCAGAAGCCGATCAGCTTGTAGGAGCAGAGGCCGACGAGCTCCCAGCCCATGAACAGGTGCAAGAGGTTGTTGGCCAGCACCAGCACGAGCATCGAGAAGCTGAACATCTGCAGCCACGCGAAGAACTGCCAGTACTTCGGGTCGCCGTGCATGTAGCCGATCGAGAACACGTGCACGAGGAAGGCGACCAGGGCCACCACGAAGAGCATGACGGCCGTGAGGCCGTCGATGTAGATGCCGATCGAGAGCGCGTCGCCGGCCCCCATCTGGAACCAGTCCCAGCTGGCCTTGAACGGCGTCGCATCGCCCAGCCACATGGAGAACAGGATCCAGATCGAGCACACCAGCGAGACGCCGATGCCGATCACGGTGAGCCAGTCGCCCTGTCGCGGCAGCTTCTTGCCGAACAGGGACTGCAACACGAAGCCGACGAGCGGCCCGATCAGGATGAGTAGCGCGAGTGTGAGCATCCCCTCCCCGGTCCCTCCGTCAGCCCTTCAAGGCGTCGATTTGATCGACGTCGATTCGATCGCGTGCGTCGAAGACGTTCAGCACGATCGCCAGCGCAACCGCCGCCTCCGCTGCGGCGATGGCGAGGATGAAGAGCGCGAATAGCTGCCCGTTGACCTCCAACGGGCCGAAGCGGTCGAACGCAACCAAGTTGAGGTTCGCCGCGTTGAGCATGAGCTCGATGCCGATCAGGATCGCGACCGCGTTGCGGCGCGCCATGACCGTGACGAGGCCGGCGGAGAAGACCGCCGCCGCGACCACGAGGTAGCCCGTCAGACCGACCGTCGCGGTCGGCAGGAGCCCCGTGAGATGGATGTCCGCGAACGTCACGTGCTCCGCCTCCGGCGGGCCAGGTAGGCCGCTCCGACGAGCGCCGCCAGCAGCAGCACCGAGGCGAGCTCGAACGGGATCAGGTACTGGTTGGGATCGAGGAACGCACGGCCGATGACCGGCGTGGTCGCCGCGGGCTCGGCCGGGTCGGTGACCACGTTGAACTCGCTCCCGTGGATCGCGAGCAGGATGCCGAAGAAGAACAGGCCGCCGGCGAAGATCGGCCACTTGGCCGAAGGCTCGCGCTCGAGGCCGAGCGCGTAGCGCGTGCGGCCCGTGAGCAGGATGCCGAAGACGAGCAGCACGAGGATGCCGCCCACGTAGACGACGACCTGCGCCAGCGCCACGAAGTCGGCGCCGAGCATGGCGTAGAGCCCGGCGATGCCGAAGAAGGCCGCCATCAGGCCGAAGGCCGCGTGCACGATCTTCGGCGCCGTGGCCGCGAGGATCGACGCCAGGATCGAGATCGCCGCCAGCGTGCCGAAGATGATCCCCGGCAGGTAGGGCGTCAGATCCGGGATGTCGATGGCCAGGAGGGCGTGGCTCACTCGTCCTCCTCCTTGTTCAGGCCGTGGCGCTCGAGGTGCGGCTTCAGGCCCGACTCGGGGTGGGCGCTGGTCTCGGCGGTGCGCCAGTAGCCCTCGCCGTTCATGAAGTCGATCTTCACGCCGCCGTCGTCACGCTGGAACGCGGCGAGGTCGTGCTGCGTGCCCATGTGGATGCAGTCCACGGGGCAGGGATCGACGCAGAGCGAGCAGAACAGGCACTTGGCGTAGTCGATCTCGTAGACCGTGAGGAACTTGCCCGCCTTCGACTTCTTCGTCGGGTCGTCCTCGATCCGGATGCAGTCCACCGGACACGCCTTCGCGCACAGGAAGCAGACGATGCACTTCTCCGGCTCGAACTCGTGCAGGCTGCGCTCGTACGGGCTGAAGTAGGTCTCTTCGCCCGGATCCGGGTACTGGATCGTCGTCGGCTTCGTGAAGAAGTGACGCCACGTGAGCTTCATGCCCTTCGCGGTCGTCGAGACGCCGTGCCAGATGTTCTTGAGGTAGCCGGCGAGCATTACGGCCTCCCCCCCGCCAACCAGTCGGCGAAGCCGCCCTCACCGGGCGCGGCGAGCGTGCCACCGGCGAGCGTGATGCCGAGCCAGACCTGGGCGGCAGCGCCGACCACGCAGAGCACGCTGATCGGCAGCAGGACCTTGTAGCAGAGGTACATCACGCGATCGATCCGGAAGCGCGGCAGCGACCAGCGCACCCAGATCATCACGAAGAGCAAGAACGAGGTCTTGGCGAAGAGCACGCCGAAGCCGATCCAGCGCGAGCCGGCGCCGTCGAGCTCGATGCCCGGGATGCCCGTGTACCAGCCGCCCAGGAAGAGCACGCTGGTGAGCATCGCGAAGAGGATCATCCCCGCGTACTCGGCGAGGAAGAAGATCGCGAAGCGGAAGCCCGTGTACTCGGTGTGGAAGCCGGCGACGAGCTCCGACTCCGCCTCGGGCAGGTCGAAGGGCGCGCGCTTGAGGCTCGCGAGGGCCGCGATGAAGAACGCGAAGAACCCGATGAAGCCGAAGGGCCCCCGGAACACGTACCAGTTCCAGATGCCGCCGCCCTGCTGGAGCGTGATGTCGGTGAGGTTCAGCGTGCCCGCGAGGATCGCGACGGACAGCGCGGCGATGCCGAGCGGGATCTCGTACGAGACCATCTGCGCCACCTCGCGCATCGCGCCGAGGATGGACCACTTCGAGTTGCTGGCCCAGCCGGCCATGATCACGCCGACGACTTCGATGCTCGTGATCGAGAGGATCAGGAACAGGCCGAGGTTCATGTCGGCCGGCACGAGCCCGTAGCCGAAGGGCATCACGCAGTACGCAGCGAAGGCGCCCATGAACACGATCACGGGCGCCATCAGGAACACGGCCTTGTCCGCCGTGGCCGGAATGATGTCTTCCTTGCCTAGGAGCTTGAGCCCGTCTGCAAGGAACTGCAGCAACCCCTGCGGGCCGACGCGGTTGGGGCCGATGCGCGCCTGCATGCGACCCGCCACGCGGCGCTCGAGCCACACGACCTCGCCGGCGAGCAGGCTCGCGAAGAGCAGCACCAGCGTGCAGGCCCCCAGGATGCCGATCGTGTAGATCAGCCCCGCGGGCACCTGCTGCAGCAGCTCCGAGCCGGCGATGAGACTGTCGAGCCAAGCCTGCATCAGCGATCCACCTCGCCCAGGACGATGTCCTGGCTTCCGATCAAGGCGACCAGGTCGGCGATCATCGTGCCGCGCGCGACCTCGGTGATCACCGCGATGTTGCTGAACGACGGCCCACGGCACCGGATGCGGTACGCGGTGGGCTTGCCGTCGCTGACGATGTACACCCCGAGCTCACCGCGCGGGTTCTCGCCCCGCACGTAGATCTCGCCCTTGGGCGCCTTGAAGCTCTTCGGCATCTTCGCCATGGTCGGGCCCTCGGGCATCTGGGCCAGGGCCTGACGAATGATCTTGAGGGACTCCTCGACCTCACGGACGCGGATCCAGTGGCGGTTGAAGCAGTCGCCGAGCTCACCGGCAATCCCGCTCTCGCCGCAGGGCACCTCGAACTCGAAGCGGTCGTAGACGGAGTACGGCACGTCCCGGCGCAGGTCCCAGTCGACGCCGGCCGCACGGAGACCCGGGCCGGTGACGCCCCAGCGCTTGGCGGTCTCCTCGTTGATCAGACCGATGTGCGCCGTGCGCTGCTGGAACACGCGGTTGTTCAGCAGGAGCGTGTTGTATTCGGGCAGACGCCGCTCGACCGAGGCGAGCCACGCATCGAGCTCGTCGAGCCACTCGCGGCTGAAGTCGCGCTTGACGCCCCCGATCTGGATGTAGTGGTACAGCAGCCGGCCGCCGGAGATGTGGTCCAGCAGGTCCATGCCGCGCTCGCGCTCGCGGAACTGGTGCAGGAACGGCGTGAAGGCGCCGAGGTCGAGGCCGTACACGCCGATCGCCATGAGGTGGCTCAGGATGCGCTGCACCTCGGCGATGATCACGCGGCAGTACTCCGCGCGCTCGGGTACCTCGACGCCGCCGAGCTTCTCGATCGCCATCGCCGCGACGTGCTCGTTGCACATGGCGGCGAGGTAGTCCATGCGGTCGACGTACGGCAGCCACTGGTAGTAAGGCACCGACTCGCCGATCTTCTCGGCGCAGCGGTGCAGATTGCCGACGTGGGGCTCGAGCTCGCGCACGAACTCGCCGTCCGTCTTGATCACGACGCGCAGCACGCCGTGCGTCGCCGGGTGCTGCGGACCGATGTTGAGCACGAGCTCCTCGGTGCGCAGGTCGCGCCCGACGAGCTCCTGGCGCTCGTGCACGCTGGAGGGCGAGGGGGCCGGCTCGCCGGCGCCCGTGTAGACGTCGCGCTCGGCCACGTCACCGCCGCCCGGGGTGTGCCCTGCGTCGCTCATCACAGGTCCTCCGGGGCGATGATCGGGATGCCGTGATAGGAGGCGGGCGTCTCCCAGTCCTTGCGCA
This sequence comes from Planctomycetota bacterium, assembly GCA_030066775.1. Classification (GTDB taxonomy): domain Bacteria; phylum Planctomycetota; class PLA2; order PLA2; family JAEUHO01; genus JASJAY01. The sequence continues at coordinate 8,632 of JASJAY010000034.1, read as the reverse complement.
GCGGGTGCCCCGGCCAGTCCTCGGGCAGCAGGATGCGGCGCAGGTCGGGGCGGCCGGTGAAGCGCACGCCGACGAGGTCGTACGTCTCGCGCTCGTGCCAGTCGGCGCCGGTCCAGACTTCCATCACGGTCGGCACGTTCGGCGCATCACGCGGCACGCGCACCTTGATGGCGACCCAGGGGTCGTTCTTCTCGGCGCGCTTGAAGTAGGCGGCGTCCTCGCGCTTGGCGTACGAGCAGAGGTGGTAGAGGACCTCGATCTCCCCCACGTCCTTGCCCTTGCCCGGATAGTCGACGCCCGTGATCAGGTGGCAGCAGTCGAGCTGCGTGTCGTCGTGGTCGCGCAGCGTGCGCATGAGGTCGGCCAGACCCTCGGCCTTGACCTGGATCCACGGGTGGGCACCCGTCATCTCGGAGGCCACGACGCTGTCGGCGTGCTCGGTCTCGAGCACGCCCAAGGCGCGCTCGGTCACCGGGTCGGCGTTCGATGCGGGGGTTTCCGGTTCCTCGGGGGCGTCAGCCATGGGTCTCGCGCGAAGGGGGCTCGGTGGGGTTGGTGGGGTGTCGGGTCTGGGCCCCGCGCGGACGCGGAGCGCTCGACGGATCGTCAGGCGGCGCCGACGCCCGTCTCATCCTCGGGCAGGGTGTTGCCGCCACGCTCGAGGATGCGGAACTGAAGCTTGCGGATGGCGTCGATCAGCGCCTCGGGCCGCGGGGGGCAGCCGGGGAGGTAGATGTCGACGGGGATCACCTGGTCGACGCCCTGCACGACGTGGTAGCCGTACTTCACGTAGGGCCCGCCACCGACCGTGCACGCGCCCATGGCGATCGAGTACTTGGGATCCGGCATCTGGTCCCAGAGGCGACGCACGCGCGGGGCCATCTTGTGGGTCACGGTGCCGGCGACGATCATCAGGTCGCTCTGCCGCGGCGACGCGCGGAACACGCCGGCGCCGAAGCGGTCCAGGTCGTACTTGGTGGCCGCGGTGGCCATCATCTCCATGGCGCAGCAGGCCAGGCCGAACGCCATGGGCCAGAGCGCGTGGCGCCGACCCCAGTCCTTCACCCAGTCGATCTTGGTGAGGATGACGTTCTGGCGCAGCTCCGGATCGTCATCCCACGGGTTGACGGCGGCTCCAGGCTGGGGGGCGTCAGGCATCGGCTCCTCCGGATTCGGCACCCGCCGCGGCGACGGCCGGCTCGCGGGTCTCCTGCACGGGACGGTCGGCCGAGGGCACGCGCTCCGGCATGACCTTGCCGCCGCCACCGCGCGAACCCTCCACGTCCGTCCAGTCGATGTCGCCGCGCGCCCAGACGTAGGCGAGGCCGACCATCAGGATCAGGATGAAGGTGCCCGCCTCGATGAAGGCGATGGTGCCCATGCCCTGCTCGGCCAGGTCGCGGAAGACCGCGCCCCAGGGGAAGAGCAGGGCGATCTCGACATCGAAGATCACGAACATCAGCGCGACTGTGTAGAAGCGGATGTCGAAGCGGATCCACGCTTGGCCGACGGTCGGCTCGCCGCACTCGTAGATGGCGACCTTGTTGGGCTCGGTCGTGCTCTTCGGCCGCAGGAGCCTCGCCAGCCCGAGATTGGCGACGATGAACCCGACGGCAACGACGGTGAACACGAGGACGTTGGCGAACTCGAAATACACCGCTCTCGCTCCCGGGGTTCTGCGGGTTTCGAGTGTCGAACGATAGCAGCGCGCCCCCCGCCCCCAACGCGGATTCCGGGCGGTTCCGGGACGCGCGAGGGTCGCCTCGAAACACCCCCGCTGAGGGGGCCCCGGCGCCTGTAGGATGCGCCATCCGGCACATCTGGAACACAGGAGATCCCGATGCCCCAGCGCCTGCGCTCGGCCGCCCTCGTGGCCTCGCTCCTCGCCCTGGCCTTCGCCGCTCCGGCGGCCCTCGTCCCTGCGGGTGAGGCCGGCCCCCCCGAGATGAAGGGCTACACCGTCGACGACGCCTGGCCGGAGATCACCTTCTCCCAGCCGGTGCTCGTGACGCACGCCAAGGACGGCAGCGGCAACGTCTACGTCGCCGAGCGGCCGGGGCGCATCATGCGCCTGCCGAAGTGGGACCGGAAGGCGTCCTCGGTCCGGCCGACGGTGTTCCTGGACATCCGCACGCGGGTCACCGGCGTCACGAATGCCCAGGGCGGCCTGCTGGGCGTGGCCTTCCACCCCCAGTACCGCTCGAACAAGCGGTTCTTCGTCTCGTACCTCGCGGCGAACACGCAGCCCCGGGACCCGGCCAACAAGTTCATCTTCGTGGTCGAGGAGTACCGCAGCGACGGCTCCAAGGCCATTCCGCGCGGGCGGCCCCTGCTCGGGATCCGCAAGTCCACGGGCCTGCACAACGCCGGCGGCATCGCCTTCGGCCCCGACGGGAAGCTCTACATCGGCGTCGGCGACAACATCGACAAGCCGGGCTCCGGCGCGGCCCACGTGTCGCAGAACGTGCGCTCGCCCCTGGGCAAGATCCTGCGCATCGACGTGGACGCCAAGCCCGCGCCGGGCAAGCAGTACGCCGTTCCCGCCGACAACCCCTGGCCGAACACCCCGCGCCAGGTGCTGCCCGAGATCTGGGCCTACGGCGTGCGCAACCCGTGGCGCTTCAGCTGGGACGCCCAGGGCCGCATGTTCGTCGTGGAGCCGGGGACCTCGGCCCGGCAGCCGGCGCCTCCCGGGACGCGGACCCAGGAGTGGGTCCAGCAGATCGTGCGCGGCCAGAACCACGGCTGGCCCTACTTCGAGGGCAAGCGCCAGCTGGTGCCGCTGCCGCCGAACATCCGCCGCAACCAGCTGGTGCCCAAGGCGTTCGCCTACGAGCGCGAAGGCACCGAGAGCACCGCCGGCGTCGGCGGCTACTTCTACCGCGGCACGCGCCACCCGCAGCTGCGCGGCAAGTACATCTTCGCGGACTACGGCCGCGGCGCCGTGTACGTCCTCGACATCGTCGGTTCCGGGATGAACGCCCGGGGCACCAACTTCCGGCTGCTCACGGAGCTCCCGTCCATCGGCTCGCTCGGCGAGGACGAGGACGGCGACATCTACATCTGCAGCACCGAGGACGACGGCTGGGTCGCCATGCTCATGCCGGACGCCTGATTCGAGGCGCTACGCACCGCCAAGCGTCCCCGGGTGGCGTCGACGCCGACCCGGGGCACAGGTAGGATCCGCTCCGCGGGCCCGTTCGGGCCCAGGGAGCACCGCATGTCGACCCGTCTCGCCTTCGCGCCGGCCGTCCTGATCGCCCTCGCCTTCCTGCTCGCCCCCGCGGCCGTCCACGCCCAGGAGCCCCCGCGCATCCCGGGCCTGAAGATGGAAGAGGCCTGGCCGGACGCCGAGTTCACCCAGCCCATCCGCGTGGTGAACGCGGGCGACGGCTCGGACCGGCTGTTCGTGGTGGAGAAGCCGGGCCGCATCCTCATGCTGCCCAAGTGGCGCGGCGTCGGCCCGGTGGCGAAGCCGAAGGTCTTCCTCGACTGGCGCAACATCTGCGTGAACAAGGCGCAGGGCGGCGTGCTGGGTCTCGCGTTCCATCCCCAGTTCAAGACGAACGGGCGCGCGTTCGTCAGCTACCTCGCCTCCCACGCCGACGCCCGCAACCCGGCGCTCAAGTTCAAGCTGGTCGTGGCGGAGGTGAGCGTGCGCGGCGACGCCGCCATCCCCGGCTCGCGCAAGTCCATCATCGAGATCCCGAAGAAGTTCCCCATTCACCAGGCCGGCCACATTGCGTTCGGCCCGAAGGGCATGCTCTTCGTCGCGGTGGGCGACGGCGGCTCGAAGAACGACAAGGACGGCAACGCGCAGAACCCGCGCAGCCTGCTCGGCAAGATCCTGCGCCTCGACGTGGACAAGCCCGCGCCGGGCAAGGCCTACGGCATCGCCGCCGGCAACCCCTGGCCGCGCGTACCCAACCAGGTGCGCCCCGAGATCTGGGCCTTCGGCATGCGCAACCCGTGGCACTTCGCCTGGGACGCCTCCGGCCGCATGTGGACGGTCGAGCCCGGCACGACCGGCCCCGAGTCGCGTGAGTGGGTGCACGAGATCATGCGCGCGGGCAACCACGGCTGGCCCTACTTCGAGGGCAAGCGCCGGCTGAGCCCGCTGCCGCCGAACATCCGTGAGGCCAGCCTCGTGAAGCCCGTGTTCGAGTGGGTCCGCGGCCCCGGCGGCCAGGGCACCGCGGGCGTGGGCGGCTTCGTCTACCGCGGGGCGCGGGTGCCGGCGCTGCGCGGCAAGTACATCTTCGGCGACCACATGCGCGGCCTGATCTTCGCGCTCGATGTGAACGGCGCCAGCGGCCGCGTCCTGGGCCAGAACTTCCGCACCGTGGGCGACGTGCCGGACCTCTCCGCGATCGGTGAGGACGAGCAGGGCGAGCTGTACTTCTGCTCGTTCGAGGCCGGCATGATCCTGACGCTCGCCCCCGAGTAACCCCGGCCGCGCCAAATCGGCCTCTACGCGGTTCAGAGCGTCTGGATGCAACCTTGCAGGCGCCCGGGCGTCGATAAACTAGACCCGTCTTGACCGGAGAACCGCCATGTCCGTGACCCTGACCCCCAAGGCCGCCGACAAGGTCCGCCAGCTGATGAGCGACCCCACCCAGGAAGGCGCCGCTGGCCTGCGCGTGCAGGTCGTCGGTGGCGGCTGTTCGGGCCTCTCCTACAAGCTCGCCCTCGAGCGCGGCGCCGGAGACAAGGACCAGATCATCGAGTCGGAGGGCGTGCAGCTCTTCGTCGATCCGAAGTCGATGCTCTTCATCGACGGGATCCAGATCGACTACTACGAGTCGATGATGGGCTCCGGCTTCCAGTTCTCGAACCCGAACGCGACGGGCACCTGCGGCTGCGGCACGTCGTTCACGGCCTAGCGCACCCATGTCGGGCGCCGCTCTTCGTCACTTCGTCGAGGAGGCCCTCGGGCGCCACGCCGACGATCTCGACGACTGGTTCCCGAGCTGCTTCCACTGGCGCGGCCTCGTCGCCGATGCGGCCCAGATGACGGCCAGCGTCGCGGGACGCCCGTACGACGCCGACGATCTCGAAGGCAACGAGGCGATCCGCGCACGCGCCAGCCTGGTCTTCCGCTTCGCCCACGTGACCACGCTCGCCATGCTCGCCGCGGGCGGGGCCGAGGACTCGGATCCCGGTGAGACGCTCGAGATCCTGCTCGACGAGCCCGACGACGGCGAAGAGGCCTACTACCGCGGGCTCGTGAACGAGGTCATGGGCCCGCTCGAGGCGAACCTGGCCGGCGACGCAGCGGAGCTGGACGCGCGCGGCGAGGCGGCCTACGCGTTGATCAACGCGGCCTGGCCCGCGATCGAGACCTTCGCCCAGGAAGACGGCGTGCTCGGCGAAGAGACGCAGCCCCTGCCCGGCGACAGCGAGGACGAGCGGGCGGCCGTAAGGCGCGTGCTGGAAGGCATCGCGATGCTCGCGGCCATTCTCGCGGCGTTTCGCTACCTCTCGGTCGGCCGCGCCCCCACCGCCGCCGAGTGACGTCCGTCCCCTCGGGGCACCCCCGATCGGACGCCGGCCGAGAGCACTCTCGACGCGGCTCGCCCGAAGGCCCCCCGACCGGGTAGCATCCGGCCCCTTCGCATCACGAGCTGACAGAGGAACCCCATGAGCGACAACGGAAGCAACGGTATCGAGAAGGTCGTCATCATCGGCTCGGGCCCCGCGGGATGGACCGCGGCCCTGTACGCAGCGCGCGCCGACCTCGATCCGCTGGTCTACGAGGGTGCCCCCACCCAGCAGATGATCCCCGGCGGCCAGCTCATGTTCACGACGGACGTCGAGAACTACCCGGGCTACCCCAAGGGCACCACCGGCCAGGGCATGATGGGCGACTTCAAGGAGCAGGCCGTCCGGTTCGGCACGCGCGTCATCACCGACGACATCGTGAAGTGCGACTTCTCGTCGCGGCCGTTCACGTTGACGAGCCAGGACAACGGCACCGTACAGGCGCAGAGCGTGATCATCGCGACCGGCGCCAAGGCCAAGTGGCTGTGGCTCGACAACGAGCAGCGCCTCGCCACGTCCGGCGGCGGCGTCTCGGCCTGTGCCGTGTGCGACGGCGCGCTGCCCGTCTTCCGCGACCAGCACCTCGTGGTGGTCGGCGGCGGCGACACCGCCATGGAAGAGGCGGCCTTCCTCACGAAGTTCGCCGGCAAGGTGACGATCGTTCACCGCCGCGACGAGCTGCGCGCCAGCAAGATCATGCAGGAGCGCGCGTTCGAGAACCCCAAGATCGAGTTCGCGTGGAACAGCACCGTCGTGGACGTGCTCGGCGACGACATCATCTCCGGCGTGCGCCTCAAGGACACGCAGACGGGTGAAGAGCGCGACATGGACTGCAAGGGGCTCTTCATCGCCATCGGCCACGAGCCGAACACGAAGTTCCTCGAGGGGAAGATCACGACGGACGAGAGCGGCTACATCGAGCTGCCCGGACCTCCGTACACGATGACCAACATCGAGGGCGTGTTCGCCGTGGGCGACGTCGCCGACAAGGTCTACCGCCAGGCCGTCACGGCCGCGGGCTCCGGCTGCATGGGCGCGCTCGACGCCGAGCGCTGGCTCGCCGCGCAGGGCATCCACTAGCAGCTGGGGTGCCCGCATCCCGCCACCCGCGCGGGCTGAACGCGAATCCGCCGGGCGAGGTCGTCAGGCGGACATCGCGGGCGATACTGCCCCCATGGCCAGGCCGATCTATCTCGACCACCTGAGCACGACGCCCTGCGACCCGGCGGTCGTGGAGGCGATGCTGCCCTACTTCGGTGAAGCCTTCGGGCATCCCGGGAGCCCGGCGCACGCCTACGGGTGGGAAGCGGAGAAGGCGCTCGAAACGGCGCGCGCCCGGGTCGCGGACCTGATCGGCGCCGAGCCGGCCGAGATCGTCTTCACCTCCGGCGGGACCGAGGCGGACAACCTCGCCATCAAGGGCGTCGGCGAGCAGCTCTTCAGCAAGGGCCGCCACGTGGTCACGACGGCGATCGAGAACCGCCCCGTGCTCGACTCCTGCGCGTGGCTGGAGCGACGCGGCTTCAGCGTCACGCGCGTCGCCCCGGACGAGACGGGCCGCGTCTCGGTCGAGGCCGTCGAGGCCGCGCTCACAGAGGACACGATCCTCGTCTCGGTGCAGGCGGCCAACCACGAGGTCGGCACCCTGCAGCCCCTCTCGGGCATCGGGCGCCTGTGCGCCGAGCGCGACGTGCTCTTCCATACAGACGCTGCGAGCGCGACGCCCTGGACGGCGATCGACGTGAAGGCGCTGGGGATCCACCTGCTCTCGATCTCGGGACACCGGATGTACGGGCCCAAGGGCATCGGCGCGCTGTACGTGCAGCGCCGCAAACCGCGCGTGCGCCTGCAGCCGCGGCTGCACGGCGGCGGACACGAGCGCGGGCTGCGCAGCGGCACCGTCAATGTGCCGGGGGCGGTCGGACTCGGCGTGGCCGCCGAGCTGTGCCGCACGCAGCACGAGGCCGACGCCGCGCGCGTCGGCACGCTGCGCGACGCGTTCGAAGACGGGCTGCGAGAGAGCCTCTCCGACGTGCGCTGCCTGGGCAACCCGGCTACGCGTCTACCGAACGTGTCGGCGTTCGCCGTGCCGCACGTGGAAGGCGAGGCGTTCGTGACGGCGCTGACCGGCCTCGCCATCGCCACGGGCTCCGCGTGCACGAGCGCGACGCCCGAGCCGTCGCACGTCCTGCGTGCGATGGGGCTGGACAAGGAGACGGTGAGCGGCGCCGTGCGCTTGAGCCTCGGGCGCACGACGACTCCCGACGAGATGGACGCCGTGCTCCCGCAGGTCGTCGACGCCGCCGAGCGCTTGCGCGCCGCGCGCCTGAAATGAAGCGACCCCCGAGCGTGCGCCCGGGGGTCGACGGATGTCAGGCGAGTGGAGTGGCGGGCGTTACTTGCGCTTGCCCTTGCGCTTGCTCTTGGCCTTCTTCTTCTTCTTGTTCTTCTTCTTCTTGTCCCAGTGGAACTTCGACTTCTTCTTGTTCTTCCACTTCTTCTTCTTCCACTTCCAGTCGTCGTAGTGCTTCACCTTCTTCTTGAAGAGCTTGTAGCCGTAGTAGGACGACCAGCCGCGCCAGCGGACCTTGACCTTCCACCCCTTCCAGTAGGTGCGGTAGTGGGACCAGTGGTACCAGCTGTAGGCCGGCGTCACGTAGACCACGACGACCTTGGTGGGCACCGTCGCGTGGGCCACCGTGCGCTCGACGAGGATCATGGGCGCCGAGCCGTCGGCCTCCCACTGGACCTCGTAGCCGTTGTCCATCGACCAGCGGATCGCGGCGTTCGTCGCGTCGAGCGTGGTGTGCGGACCGACGAGGGCGAACTCGGCGTGCGCGGCGGGACGGCGCTTGAAGAAGTACTGCTCCTGCAGGGTCTCTGCGTGGGCATCGGGCGCCGCGAACAGACCCGCGAAGAGGGTCAGGGCCGCGGCCAACAGGACGATTCGACTGGGGAGGTGCATGAGGGGCTCCGTGAGAGGGGGTCTCGGTTCCCCCTCCCAAGCGCGCCCCCCCCGGATGTGTTACGCCCCCCCGCAACGCGCAGCGCGGGTACCGGGGAAAACTGCTGCAAGTTGTGTCAGGCAGCC
>JASJAY010000168.1 GCA_030066775.1 Planctomycetota bacterium | reverse complement strand
CGCAGCAGTGGCGCCTCACTCGCGAACGAGCCGGCGAACACGGTCACATGGGCCTGGAACGCGGGCCCCTCGTAGCGCTGCCCCAGGAAGTCGAGAATCGGCTGGATCCGCAGCGCCTGCCGACGTTCCGGAACGAGCCAAACACTGAGACGCATGCCCTCCACGGGCGGCCACGGTAGCAGTGAGGCGCAAGATCCGGGTGGCCGGATCCGGCCGGGCGCGTACGGTTCGTTCCATGACGCACGCCAGCGACTACGCGCGCATCGCCGACGCCATCCGCTTCCTCGACGAGCGGCGCGGCGCCCAGCCGTCGCTGGACGAGGTCGCCGCGCGGATGGGATCGAGCGCATTCCACGCGCAGCGGCTGTTCAAGCGCTTCGCGGGCGTCAGCCCGAAGCGCTTCCTGCAGTTCGCCTCGGCGGAGGCCGCGAAGCAGCGCCTCGTCGAGGCGCGCACCGTGCTCGACACGACCTTCGACGTGGGCCTCAGCAGCCCCGGCCGACTCCACGACCTGCTCGTGAGCGTCGAGGCCGTCACCCCGGGCGAGGTCAAGAGCGGCGGGGCCGGACTGACCCTCCGCTACGGCCGGCACGAGACGCCCTTCGGCCCGGCGCGCATCGCGACCTCGGAGCGCGGCATCGTGCGCCTCTCGTTCCAGGCGCCCGAAGACGACGACCTCGCGTCCTTGCGCCGCGCATGGCCCGAAGCGCGTCTGGTCCGCGACGACCGGACGACGGCCCCCCTGATCGAGCGGATCTTCGCGCGCCGGGACGGCGACGACTGTCCGCTCCCCCTCCTCCTGCGCGGCACGAACCTGCAAGTGCGCGTCTGGGAAGCGTTGCTGCGCATCCCGGAGGGTGCGGTCGTCTCGTACGGCAGCCTCGCGACGGCGCTGGGGCGGCCGACGGCGGCGCGCGCGGTCGCGAGCGCCGTGGGCGCGAACGAGATCGCCTACCTGATTCCCTGCCACCGCGTGCTGCGCGCCACGGGCGCCCTCGGCGGCTACCGCTGGGGCGTCGAGCGAAAGCGCGTGCTGCTCGCCGCCGAGCTCAGCCGATGTCGGCCCGCACCCGCGCGATGATCTTTAGGTTGGTGGCGACGAAGTCCTCATCGCCTTGCCGCACGGCCCAGGCGATGCCGCCGACACCGAACGCCAGCGAGAACCGCTGCAGCCAGCGCTGCTCGTCGGCACTCGGCTCGCGTCCGTAGCCGCGAAACCACGCCGCACGAAGCTCGGGACGCCCGTGCCAGAAGTCGTACGCCATGCGCCAGACGTCCTCGATCCACATCGACGGCTGTGCCCGCTCCCAGTCGATGATGCCGAGCACCGGCCGGCCCGCCTCGCGGCGGAAGATCCAGTTACGCGGCGAGCAGTCACCGTGCGTCACGACCATCGGCGGCTCGACCTCGTCCGCATCGGGCGTGGCGAACGCCCACGTGAACGCCATGGTCTCGGCGTCGACCGCAGGCTCGGCCAGCGGCAGCCACTGTTCGAGCCGCTGCCGCCAGAACGCGAACCACCCAGACGACTCGTCGGCGTCGAGCGGGACAGCATGTACCCGCGAAACGAATCGCCCCGCGAGCGCGTAGGCCGCTTCGAGGTCCGCGGGCGCGAGGTCGCCCTCCGCGACGACCGTGCCCGGGATCTCCGTCATCACCAGGGCGCCGAGGGTCTCATCGATGCCCAGCAGGGCGGGGATCTCGACGTCGTCGGGCAGCTCGAGGGCGGGGATGTACCGCTCGTAGGCGGCGCGGGTCCGCTCGAAGAGCTTGCGCTCCTCGTGCCGCTTCAGGTAGACGCGCTCTCCGCCCGGGCCCTCGACCGCCCAGACGATCGACTTGCGGCCGACGCGCCGCGAGCGGTCGACGGCCGACCACCCGGGGCCGACCATCGAGTCGACAAAGGCGCAGAGCGGCGCGTTCTCGGGAGCCTGGGGGTCCGTCACGACCATCGGCGCATGGTAGATCCGGGGCGGAGGCGCCGATGGAACGGATGCGAAGTCAGCTTCGATGGGTCCATGCCTACGCCCACGCGCTGGCGGACGTGCCCGACGCGCTCTGGACCCAGCCCGGGCCGGCGGGTCTCGAGAACCACGCCGCCTGGACCCTCGGGCACGTCATCAGCGGCATCGACATGACGGCGGAAGACGTCGGGCTCGAGCGCGACCTGCCGGACGGCTGGCAGGACCTCTTCGAGCGCCGCGGGCCTGGGGATCCCCGGCTGCCCGAGCCCGACGCCGGCGCCTACCCGTCCCGCGACGCACTCCTGGACGAGCTCGATCGCCAGGTCACGCGGATCGACAAGGCCCTCGAGACATGTGACCGCGCGCCCTTCGGCGAGCGCATCGAGTGGCGCTTCGACGGTTCCTTGCCGACGCTCGGCGACGCGGTTGCCTTCATGCTCGTGACGCACGTCGCGATGCATCTCGGACAGCTCGCCGCATGGCGCCGGCACCACGGACTGCCGTCGGCTCTCGCCGCCATGGATCGCTGATCGCCGAAGCCACGCTCAAGCATGTCGCATGTCCCGACGATTCACACGTTGGGATGGCTCTTCGATATCGGTTGTTCTCCGCGTCCGTCTTGCTCGATGCGGCCATCGTTGCACTCGCGCTCGCCGCCGGCATCAACGTCGTGCTCGGGCTCGTCGCACCTGCATTCGACGGCACCTGGCTCTGGCTGCGCGGCGGCGCCCTGCCGCCCCTCGCGGCGACGCTGCTCGCCGCCGCGTTCAGCGTTGCGGTCCTCGTGGGCCGGCGGATGCATCCCCGCGGCCTCCGGGTCGCTCGCGGCATCGCGCTGCTGTTGGCCGTCGCCTGCCTCGCCGATGCGATCGTCTTCTTCACCCTCGTCGCGCGCGGCGCCATCGAGAGTGCGCTGCCCGTTCCGTTGAGCCTGCTCGTCGGCCTGCTGCTGCTGGTGTGGGCGCTCACGGCGCGCCCGCCGGAGCGCCAGGTCGCGCCCAACCGGCGCATGCTCTGGCACCAGGTCGCTCGCGGCACGCTACCGCTCGTCTTCCTCGTCCTCGGCGTGGGCCTGCACCTCGTCTCGTTCGGCGCGACCGACTACCGCCGACCCGGCGACGCCGCCGTCGTCCTCGGCGCCGCGGTGCGCCCCGACGGCAGCCCCAGCGGCGCGCTGCTCGACCGGACGCAGACCGCGTGCGCGCTCTATCACGAGGGCCTGGTCGACACGCTCGTGCTCTCGGGCGGGCGTGACCCCAGGGCCCCCCTGAGCGAGCCCGCGTGCATGCGGCAAATCGCGCTCGAAGCCGGCGTGCCCGACCACGCGCTGGTTCTCGACGAAACCGGCGTCACGACCGCCGCCACGGTCGACACGGCGGCGACCCTTGCGCGCGAGAACGGCTGGTCCGCGCTGCTCTTCGTGAGCCACGACTACCACCTGGCGCGCATCAAGCTCCGCGCCGTCCGCCGCGGCCTCCGGGCCTACACGGTGCCCGCGAACGAGACGCGCGTCATGCTCAAGAAGCCGTACTTCATGGCGCGCGAGGTCCTCGCCTTCGCCTGGTACTTCACGCGCCTCGACGCCTGAGGGCTCACGGTCCCGTCTCGATGGGATGAGCCGGCGGTCCCTCCTCGATCAGCTGCCGGAGCAGGCGGCCCATCTGGAACGGCGCGAAGGCGTCATCCGCGTCCTCGATCTCCTCGACCGACCACCAGTGGAAGCGCACGAACCGCTGCGCCTCCGCGTCATCGAGATTGGCCGGCTGCGGCTCGAACGTCTCGGTCCGAACGAGGAAGATGTGCTCGAGCTCGAAGCCGTCCCCACCCGGCCCCATCAGCGAGCCCACGCGCAGCCAGATCTCAGCGTCCGGTACGACGTCCTTCAGTCCGAGCTCCTCGTGCAGCTCGCGCGCCAGGGCCTCGGTCAAGGTCTCGCCTTCCTCGAGGCGCCCGCCCGGCGTGATCCACAGCGTGCCCGCCGAACCGACGACTTCCATGAGCAGGACGCGCGCATCCGGGCTGAGCAGCAACGCGCGGGCGCATCGCTGCGCCGGACGACCGACGTAGAGCACGCTGGGATGGGCTCGCGGCCACTCCCCTGCCAGACGGACGGCCTCTTCGTTCAGCTCGCGACGCCGGGCTCGATGCGCCCGGGAGTCGGGCGCATGGAGCTCGTCGAGCTCCTCGAAGCTGTGGTGCAGGCCGATGAGCGGCGCCAGGCCGTACGTGTCCCCCACGTACGCCTTGGAAGCAAGACCGAGGGCGCTCCAGGTCTCGACGAGCTCGCGCAAGCCCTCGCGCGGCGGCGTCCACTTCACCGCCATGCGGAGGGTGATCTGGAGGAACAGGGTCCAGATCGCCGCCCGACGATCGGGGAGCGTGGCGTCGAGCTCCGCCAGCATCGCTTCGAAGGGGTCACTCGCCTCGGAGAGCGTCGGTTCGTGCAGCTCGGCAAGGGTGTCGGTCGCCGGCAGGTACTCGGTCTGGCCGCGCTTCAGCCGATCCCGCATCACCCGCTCGGCCGCGCGCTTGAGATCCTCGCCCGTAGCCAAGTTCAGCACGTAGCGAGCAGCGGCGCCTGCGAGCGGGCTCATCCCGGATCCGCCTGGGAGCAGACTCTCCATGCGGCGGACCTCAGCGCACCGACGGCCGACCGACGCTGCCGGTGGACGTAGCCAAGTGTGCGCGCGCGCCCCTCATCCCGATCGAGGCCTCCTCTTCCCAGATAGGTGCCACGAACGAGGGCTGCCGCGCCCGCAAAATCTGAATTCTGCGGACGCGGCAAGGCAGCGTGCCCGCCGCCCTGAGGGCGGCGGGCGTGAGTTCGGTGCGTTACAGGGGGAGAACGCCTAGCGAGGAACCAGGATCAGCTCGCCGATGTTGTCGTAGCGGATCCGCGGATCCCAGAGCATCACGTCGGGCGCCGAGTTCTCCTCGATCCTGTGCGCCTGCAGGAAGAAGAAGAACGAGTCGACCTCACGGGAGAAGCCCGCGAACACGTTGTCCTCGAGATCCGACGCCGAGATGCGCGACACGACCTCGGTCGTGACCGCGACGTCCGGGGTCTGCCCGAACGTGAGCGCCATCGGGTTCCTGAAGATCGAGAGGCCCGGCTCGTCGTCCTCGTAGTCGCCGTACTTGTTGGGAATGTAGAGCCCGCCTGCGTCGATGAGCACGCGACGCGGCCGATCCAGGTTCGAGGGACCACCGAGCACGACGTCCGGCGGCGCATCGTCCATGAGCAGGCTCGCGTTGCGGAACACCGTAACGGAGTGATCCCGGCTGGAGACGTACAGCGAATCCGCATACAGAGCCAAGCGCTGGGGCCGCACGATCAACGAGGTGGCGGTCCGCAGCTTCGCGTCCGCGCTGTCCCAGTCGCCGAGTGCTGCCACATTGCGCCAGATGCAGACCCTGTTGTCGTATTCGCTAGCCACGTACAGGCTGTCGTTCGCCACCACCAGGTCCTTGGGCTCATCGATGCCGTCGTCGAGCCGCACGTCCGGACTGGAGCTGTTGGAGAGCGTCGTCACGTCTCGGAAGATCGCTACGCGGTCGCTGTACTCGCAGGACACGTAGAGGTCCCCGTTGTAGACGACGAGCCGGTTGGGACCGTCCAGGCCGTTTGTGAGCTCGACGTCGGGCGCCTGCCCGCTCGTCACATTCGCGAAGTCGTTCCAGATGTACACCCGGTCTTCGTGCTTGAGCGAGACGAAGATCCGGTTGTCAGCAACGAACACACCCACCGTGCCGTCGTTGTTGTTGTCGTACTCGAGCAGATGGACATCGGCGATGTCGCCGAACTGCTTGTAGAGCACGTTGCGGAAGATCAGGACGCCGCTGTCTCGTCCGACGGCCACCATGTCCATCGACGGCGGGATTCGCGCCTGGGCAGCACCGGAGCTACCCGACGATCCGCAACCGACGACCCCCAGGGCAAGCACGGCCACGGCAAGCCATGCGCATGTGCCAAGAAGATATCGCACCATCATTCACCTCCAATGGGCCGAAGCCCGCGGAGTCGCTGGTGCAGGTTGCGTGCCGCTCGGAGACACGCCATTGAACGCATGCAATCGCATGAATTCCGACATCTCTGAACACAGCATGGTGAGTCGTTCTCAACACCCTGGGGCCGGAGACGCACTGGGCGAAAAGCCGCTGCCCGACCGCGGAATCCGGCGCAGTCGAACTCGCCCGAAGCGTCGCGCTCGAACGGCGCAAACGAGTGGATTCGAGGGCGTTCACTGCGTTCTTCGTGAACGCGCGGCGACAGCGAACCTGGACGCACACGCGCGGAGATCCGCGCATGTCCAAGACGAACTCGCGGACAGCCCCTGTCGCCCCCGCCATTCGCCGGTACTCTTTCCCGCTGATCCACCAGAAAGGACCGCCGTATGGCCGACACCTACGAGAAGCGCGCCCGGGAGCGCCGCAAGCAGCAGAAGCGACGCGAGAAGCTCGCCCGCAAGCACAGCGATGATCCCAGCACGTCGGGTGAGGCCACGGATGGCAGCGAGTACCTGATGATCCCCGAGGATCGGGAGATCGAAGAGGAGAAGGAAACGGAGGAGTAGCCGCCTCCCCTTCGAACCGCTGCACGGCTATCCTCGGCCCATGGCCCCGGTCGAGAACTGGCTGCTCTGCAACCGCCTGCGTGCGCTGATCGCGCAGCTGGATGAAGGCCCCGACGACGACGCCCTCGCCGCCGCCTGGACCAAGGCCGAGCGCGACGTGGCGCGCGCCGGCTGCGACGAGGATGCCGACATCGCGCTCCCCGTCTGGGAGCGCGACGCCGACGCGCTGCGGCAGCTGATCGCCCAGTGGGACGCCGGCACCGGGCACCTGCCGGAGTGGGACCGCGCCGTCCTCAAGCGCGCGCTCAAGGCCTATCGCAAGCGCCTCAAGCTCGCGCGCCTCGACGACGAGTCCTCGGCCAGCCGTAATCCCCTCAGCAAGGGCGAGAGCTCCTCGATCACCGGCGTGAAGCCGCCGGAACAGTACGACCGCGAGATCTGGGACATGTTGATCGCGCAGGGCAAGCTCCGCGACGCCGGCTACGGGTTGCTCGAGCTCACGACCACGTAGGGACGCGGCCCGAGCCGGGCTACTTGAAGACCACGTGCGACGCGTTGTTGTCGTACTCCTTCAGCTCGTCGACGCTGTCGAACGGGTCGGCGAATACGCCCATCACGTACTGCTGGGTGGTGTTGTACGGAGCTGCCGGGAGCTTCCAGGTCATCAGGTGGGACTGGCCCGGGGCGAGGCCCTGGCTGAACCAGTAGTGCTGGATGTCGAGCTTGCCGTTGATCGTCGTGTACAGGGACACGCCGAAGGGGCCCGTGGACGTGAGCCCCGTGTTGCGGACGACGGCCTGACCCCAGACCTTCTGCATGACATCGCCCGAGCCTTCGATGATGGCGAGCGAGTCGACGGTCAGGTTGGGCTTGAGCCACTGGAGCACGGCGGGTTTCGACGTGCCGATCGTGAGCTTCGAACGGGCGTGGGCATCGGTCACAGGCACGACCGTGGACAGGGCGACGAGCAGGGACAGGGCGAGGGCGCGGAGCATGGGAGGTCCTTTCGATCCACGTGGATCGGGGTCCCGGACCGGCCGGAGGCGGACGCGGGAGGGCAGGGAGGATGGAGGCGCCAGGGAGATGCAGAGCCCTGCGAGAACTTGCCCCTAGCCCCGCGGCTTGACGCCGACCCAGTACTCGAAGATCGAGTCCTCACTGTCGAAGACCCAGCGCGGGTCGTAACGCTCCACGTCGCCGCGGCCGTCACCCTGGTAGTCCGACGCCGGCAGCCACTCCCCGTAGATCTGCTGCAACGTCTGATGGAACGTCCAGATGGGACCCTTGTGCTCGAACACCGCGTACAGCCCCGCCGGGATCTCGACCGTCAGCATGCCCTCGAGCACATCGGTGCCCGGCGCGACCTCCAAGCCCGCGAGGTAGCGGTACTCGTCGTCACGCGCGGGGTTGGGCGGCTCGCCGTAGCAGAGGAATCCGTACGAGACCTCGGGAGCGACCCCGGCGATCTCAGGTCGGCGCGCGTTGAAGCGCTCCCAGTGGGGTCCGATCACCTCCGCCGCGTTCGAGTCCGGCGACATGGCGGAGATGAACGTCGTCTCCATCCCCATCAAGGGAATGGCAGCCTTGGTCTCGATGCGCGCGTCCAGCATGCGGAGAGCGTACCGAATCCGCGCCGCGCACGGGTGGATTCCGAGGAACGCGTGACCGCCCGGCCGCCGAGAACGAGGTAGGAGCGACCGCCTGAACACGGAGGCGTATCATGGCCCCCATGACGGGCATCGAGACACGCCCCCGCGCCACCCTCGAGGACTACATGGCCCTGCCGGATGACGTGCGGGCCGAGCTCCTCGCGGGGGAGCTCGTCTTGACCCCGGCACCGCACACGAACCACCAGACGATCCTGCTCAACCTTGCCGTGCGCTTCCAAACCCACGTCCGTAGCGCCGGGCTCGGAAGGGTCTGGATGGCTCCCGTCGGCGTCCACCTTCCCACGGGGGACGTCGTCGAGCCGGACCTCGTCTTTCTCGCTGCGGACCGGATCTCCTTGAACCTCGGCCCGCACATCGAGGGGGCCCCCGACCTGTTGGTGGAGGTGCTCTCGCCGTCCGGAGTCGTTCAGGACCGCATCGTCAAACGCGATCGCTACGCGCGGAGTGGCGTGCGGGAGTACTGGATCGTCGACGGCGACGCACGCACGCTCGACGTGTACCGCTTGGTGGACGGCGCCTTCGCAGACCCGCTCCTCCACAAGCCGGGCCACGTCGTCACATCATGGGTACTGCCGGAGCTGCAACTGCCTGTCGACGCGATCTTCGAAGATCTCGACTGATCCGCTCATCCGCCCGGATTGGGGAGGTAGCGAGCGGGCCCTCCCGCCCGCCCGCACACCTCGCTAGGACGTGAGCGCCTGCGGCCGATCTTCGGATCGCGGAGCGCCCGCCCGCTCCGCGATCTCGCTCTCGGTGAGCAGCTCGAAGCGGCTCTGGAAGAACCGCAGCTTGGTGGGCTCGTAGGTGAACTTCAGGCCCTGGATCTCCTCGCGCCGCTCATAGAGGCGGATGATGCCCTCCGCCACGGCACGCATGTGATCGTTGGTGTAGGCGCGACGCGGAATCGTCAGGCGCACCAGCTCGAGCGCGGGCCGGTAGTTCTCGCCCGTCTCCGCGTTACGTCCACTCGAGACGTTGCCGCGCTCCATGGCGCGCACGCCCGTCTCCACGTACAGCTCCGCCGCCAGCCGCTGCGCCGGGAACTGCTCCTGATCGACGTGCGGCAGGAAGCGCTTGGCGTCGAGGAAGATGGCGTGCGTCCCGGGAGGCGTCACGATCGGCACACCCGCGTCGAGCAAGAGCTTGCCCAGGAACTGGGTCTGCTTGATGCGCGAGCGGATGTAGCGGTCGTCGAGCATCTCCTGCACGCCCTTGGCGATCGCCGCGAGGTCGTGCGTCGCCAGCCCGCCGTCCGTGATGTTGCCCTCGTAGATGCGCAGCCGCTCCTCGGCCTCCTTGGCCCACTCGGCGTTGTCGCGGAACGCGAGCAGCCCGCCGATGTTGATCAGGAAGTCCTTCTTGCCGCTGACGGTGCACCCGTCCCCGTAGAGCATCATCTCACGCAGGATGTCGCTGATGTGCACGTCGTGGTACCGCGGGTCGCGCTCCTGGATCATGTAGGCGTTCTCGACGAACCGGGTGGAGTCGAAGAACACCGGGATCTTGTGCTGCCCGCAGTAGTTGTAGACCTCGCGCATGTTGTCCATGCTGACCGGCTGGCCGCCCGCCATGTTCACGGAGTGCTCGAACGAGATGTAGGCGATGCCCTCGGCCCCGTGCTTCTGCACGAGCGCGTCGAGCTTCTCGAGGTCGATGTTGCCCTTCCAAGGGAACATGCTCTCGGGGTCGTGCGCCTCGTCGACGATCACGTCACGGAACACGCCGCCCGCCAGCTCCTGGTGGAGCTTGGTCGTCGTGAAGTACATGTTGCCGGGCACGATCTGCCCGGGCTTGATCATGATCTCGCTGAGGATGTGCTCGGCGGCCCGGCCCTGGTGGGTCGGGATGATGTGCGTGTAGCTGGTGATGCCCTGGAGCGTCTTGACCAGGTCGTGGTACTCGTCGCTCGTCGTCGCGCTCGCGCGCACGCCCTCGTACGCCGCCCACTGGTCCGTGCTCATCGCCGTCGTGCCCGAGTCGGTCAGGAGGTCGATGGCCACGTCGGCCGAACGCAGCAGGAACGTGTTGTAGCCGGCCGAGCGGATCGCCTTCTCGCGTTGCTCGCGGCTCAAGACGCCAACCTTCTCGATCGTGTGGATCTCGTAGGGGAACGTGTCGAACTCGAACGGCAGGAAGTCGGCGAAGACCCAGTGGTAGGCCATCTGGTCGCGCCAACGACCCGACTCCACCATCTGCATCGGCGGCACCTTGTCGCGCTGCTTGTAGAGCTCGATGATCGCGTCGGCGACCTGGTCGATCTGCTCGTTCATCATCGCGAGCCGCGGGATCTGCACCGGAACCAGGTCGTCCCGGTCCACGAGGCCGCGCGAGAGCGCGCGCACGCCGGAGAGTTCGTACAGGGCCGCGGAGAAGGCGTCCTGCTGGTACTCCTTCAGGTGCGGCAGGAACTCCGTGGCCTTGATGTAGGCCCCGTCGCAGCCTCGCTCGAGAGGCACGCCGGCGTCGCGCAGGCGCTTGGTGAAGCGCTCGTTCTGGTGCATCACCCAGCGAACCTCGGCCTCCTCGCACATCTCCCGGAGCCCGACGGCGAAGACCTCCATCGTCCGCCCGGCCATGCCGCCGTACGTGTGCAGGCCCTCGTAGACCACCACCTCGTTCATGAACTTCTCGTGGATGTCCGGGTGGTCGGTGGTGAGCAGGCCGCCCGTGTTGCAGCGCGCGTCCTGGGCGCCGTCCATCAGGAAGATGTCCGCCGTCTTGACGATGCGCTTGACGAGCTCGGCGATGCTCAGGTTCGAGCAGCCGGGCTCGTGCTTCTGGATGTACCAGGCGTTCTCGATGATCCGCGAGCCGTCGAGGATGATCCGCTTGCCGTGCCGCGTCGCGAGCTCCTTGACCGCCCGCAGGTTGGTGAGGCTGAACGGATGCTGGCCGTCGGCGAACGCCTGGATGCCGATGAGCGTGACGTCGGCCTCGTTCAGCACCTTGCCCAGCTTGGCCAGGCTCAGGTTGCCGGTGAAGACGCCCTCGCCGACATCACGCACGTCCGGATAGAGCACGCCCGCGGGACCGAGCTGGTCCATGCGCGTGCGCGCGTTGCTGGGAACGATCGAGCCGGACGGCAGCATCGTCGACACGACGAGCTTGGTGCTGCCGAGCGCGTTGTGGGTCGGGCAGACGTAGTGGTGCCCGAGCACGTCCTGCACGGCGTCGACGAGCGACTCGAAGTTGCGCGCGCCGGCGTACGCCTCGTCGCCGATGAACTGCGCCGCGACCTGCTCCTGGCTCATCGCGTTGATGCCGTCGGAGCACATGTCGAAGCTCACCTGCGACGGCGTGAGGTGGAAGACGTTGAAGCGCGCCTCGGCCAGGTGCTTCTTGCGTTCCTCGATCGTCGGGAAGGCGAGAAGACGGACGGTCTTGATCTTGTGCGGCTCGTGCGGCGTGGCGTGCATGTAGGTCCCTCGTTTCCAGGTGCGGCTTTTCGCGCATCCGGTCGAGGGTTCCTGCAGCCGAGCCCCTCGCGGGATGGCGCAATTCCCAATTTTCTCACGCCTCGCCCGGGAGGGAAGGGGCTTCCGGGGGTCGCAAACCGTGAGCCGACCCCCCTCCTGCTAGGCTCTCGCGCCGCCCCAAATGACGCCCCCCCAGACCGACGCCCGGACCGCCTCCCCGACGCCCGACCGGGTCGCCGCCGCGGTCTCCGAGACCGCCCGCCAACACGGGCTCGCAGCCCGCATGCGGCCCTACGCAGCGCTGACCTGGGACGGCTCGGACGGCGCGATCCCCGGGCTCTACCTCGACGACCTCTCGGGGATCCCGTTCCTCGACGAGATCACCGCGGTCGAGGAGTACATCCACCGCGCCCGCATCCGCGCGGGCGAGGGCGACCTCTTCGCCGCCGTGACGGCCCCGGCCGAGGGCTACGAGACGTACTGCCGTGAGCACCTTGGGCTCGGCACCACGCGCTGGGTCGACGCCCGGCACACGAGCGATCCCCTCGCCGTCGCCCGAAGCTGCGCCGAGGGCGCGCCTTACGACACGATCCTCGCGGCGGCGCGCGAGGCCGGCGCGCTCCGCCTGCTCCCCTTCATGAGCGTCGAGCCCGTCTGGGCGCTGGCCCAGCAGGTCCACCACGACACGGGACTCCCGATCCAGGTCGTGGGGCCGCCGCCGCCCGTGGCCTGGATCGCGAACGACAAGCTCGCCCTGCACGAGCTCGTCACCCGCGTCCTCGACGAGAGCTGGCTCGCCGAGACCCGCCCCTGCCGCACGGCCCCCGAGCTCGCCACCAGCCTGCTGGCCCTGGCCGAGCACGCGGTCCAGGTGGGCCTCAAGCGCACCCGCTGCGCGTCGGCCATGGGCAACGCCGTCTTCGACGCCGCGGCCATCCGCGCGATGGGCCCGGACGGCGTCCTCAGCGAGGTCGAGGCCTTCCTCGAGCGCACCCAGTGGCAGGGCGACGAGCCCGTGCTCGCGGTCGTCTG
>JASJAY010000167.1 GCA_030066775.1 Planctomycetota bacterium | reverse complement strand
GCAGTCCCGCTTCACCCGGGATCAGGTCCGCGAGGGTCACGCCGAGGTGGACGTAGGCCCAGATGCCCGCGCCGAGGAGGGCGAGCAGCACGCCGCCGCGGCGGCCGATCGGAAACGGACGCCGGATCGACTCAGGCGCCATCGGCGAGCAGCTCGTCCGGCTCGAGGTCGTACAGCGCGTGAAACTCGGACTCGCCGATCTCGCTCGAGGGCTTGTCGAAGACGACGCGTCCCCCGCGCAGGCCTACGAGGCGGGGGAAGTACGTCCGCGCGAGCTCCAGGTTGTGGATGCTCATGCAGAGCGTGAGCCGCTCCTCGCGCGAGATGCGCGTCAGGAGCTCGACCGTGTCCTTCGCGCGCGCCGGGTCCACGCTCGAGACCGGCTCGTCGGCGAGCAGCGCCGACGGCTCCTGGAAGAGCGCGCGGGCAATGGCCACGCGCTGCTGCTGGCCGCCGGACAGCGAGTCGGTGCGCTCGAAGAGCTTCTCGGCGATGCCGACGCGCTCGAGCAGCCCATGGGCGCGCGCGACCTGCTTCCGTCCAGGGAAGAGCATCGCGCGCACCGACGCGAGGAACCCCATGCGGCCCAGGCGTCCCGCGAGCACGTTCTGCGAGACGCGCAGGTTGGGGACGAGGCTCAGGTCCTGGTGGATGAAGCCGATGCGCGAGCGGCGTCGCTGCAGCGCACGCCGCGAGAGGGCGGCGAGGTCCTGGCCGCCGACGAGCACGCGGCCCTCGGTGGGCCGCAAGGTGCCGTTCAAGAGCCTGAGGAGCGTGCTCTTGCCGGATCCGCTGGGCCCGACGAGGCCGAGGGCCTCGCCGGGCGCCACCGTGAGGTCGACCGCAGACAGCGCAAGCGTGCTCGCGAACTGAACGCTGGCCGCCTCGATCCGGAAGCCTGCGCTCTCGACGTCCATCTGCGCTCCTGTCGTGCTACCGCAGGAGCCCCAGCTCCATGGCCAGCTCCTTGATGACCGCGAAGTCGGAGTTCTTGGCCGGGATCATGCCGGTGCGCTGGAAGCCGGCAAGCAGCGTCTCGCTCTTCATGTCGAGCAGCGCCTTCTGCAGCTTCTTCGTGAAGCCCGCACCGTAGGTCTCTTCGAGCTTGGGGTGGGCCGTGAAGTTGTAGTCCGGGTAGTCCGGCGTCTTCCAGAGGATGAAGCACTTGGCCGGATCCGTGTCGCCTTCCTTCACGCGCCGGTCGTAGGTCGTGTAGCTGACGACGCCGACCTGCACGACGCCCTTCTCGACCCACTCACACGTGAGGTCGTGGCTGTTCGAGAACTTCGGCTCCGAGCCGAGGAACTCGGCCGGCGACTTGCCCGTGTTCTTGCGGATGAAGTGCTCGGGCATGAGCCGGCCGGACGTGCTGGACTTCGAGCCGAAGGTGAACGTCTTGCCGGCGATGTCCATCGGGAAGTCGTCGCCGGGCTTCAGGCCGCTGTCGGCGTTGGCGAGGAAGTAGCTCTTGTACTTCGGGTCCTCGACGCCCTGCACGATGGCCTCCGCACCCTTGACGAAGTGCCGCGCCTGCACGCCGGTGAGACCGCCGAACCACGCGAGCATCACGTCGCCGTTCTTGAACATCTCGACGGACGCGGAGTACTTGGCGGCCGGCACGTACTCGACGGGCACGCCGAGCTGCTCGCTCAGGTACTCGGCAACGGGGCCGAACTTCTCCTGCAGTCGCGACGGGTCCTCACCCGGGATCGCGGTGAACTTCAGCGTGGGCTTGGCGCTGTCGCCGCCGCCGCCGCCGTCGCCGCTGGTGGTCGGGCCCTTGTCCTCCGAGCCGCCGCAGGCCGTGAGGAAGACCGCCAGGACGGCGGCCAGGAACCAGGTGGGGGAGCGCTGCATGTCGATGCCTTTCTCACAATCCATCGGTTTTTCCGATTTTAAGAATCGGGTGCGCAGGATACTACGGATCGAACGGGTGCATACAACCGTCCCGGACGACCTAGGACCTGTATCCATGGCCAACACCGATCCGCTCTCCATCCGCCAGCTCGAGGTCTTCGTTGCGTTGCTCGAGCAGAAGTCGTTCACCAAGGCGGCGCGCGCCCTGGGCCTCAGCCAGTCGACCGTGAGCGGTCACATGGCCGACCTCGAACGACGCTTGGGGCTGCGATTGGTTTCACGAAGTCGCTCGGGCGTGGAGCCGACCGCGGCGGGCAACGCGTTGCTGCCCCCCGCGCGACAGGTGCTGCATGCCGAGCGCAGCGCGCGCATGGCCGTGGCGGAGCTGACCGGTCTGCTCAGCGGCTCGCTCGTCATCGGCGGCTCGACGATCCCCGCCGACTTCGTCTTGCCCGGGCTGCTCGGGCGCTTCCACGACGAGCATCCGGGCATCCGCCTGCTGATGCGCGCCGGCGACACGCAGGAGGTGGTCGACCACGTCGCTGCCGGTGAGATCGACGTGGGCCTCGTGGGTGCAGCACCGCTCGCGAAGGGGCTCGTCTCGTTCGCGTACGGCGAGGATCGGCTCGTGCTCATCGTGCGACCGGATCACCCGTTCGCGAAGCGCAAGAGCGTCAGCCTCCAAGACGTCGCCGGTGAGCGGATCGTCGGCCGCGAGGAGGGCTCGGGCACGCAGCGCACGATCCTCGAGGCGCTGGCCGAGGCGGGCTTGGATCACGATCTCCACATCGTCTGCCGCGTGGGCAGCACGTCGGCGGTGAAGGCTTCCGTGCGTGCCGGCCTCGGGCTGTCGTTCGTGTCGGAGCTGGCGATCCAGGACGAGATCGAGGCGAAGCTGCTTGCAGCCGTGCCGGTCAAGGGCTTCTCCGTGAAGCGGTCGTTCCACTGCGTGCACCGCCGCCCGCAGGAGATGAGCCCCGCGGCGCGTTCCTTCGTCGACCTGCTCCAGAGCGACGACTGATGGCGGAGCGCGCGGCCGGTCCGCTGCGTCGCCTCTGGCGCTACACGCGTCCCCACCGGGGTCGCGTCTGGCAGGCGACGAGCTACTCGATCCTCAACAAGCTCTTCGACCTGGCGCCGCCGTTCCTGATCGGCATCGGCATCGACGTCGTGGTCGAAGGGGAGGAGTCCTTCCTCGCCGGCTTCGGGATCCCCGACCCGCGGACGCAGCTGCTCGTGCTCGGGGTCGTGACGCTCTTGGTGTGGGGGCTCGAGTCGCTCTTCCAGTACGGCCAGGGCGTCCTCTGGCGCAACCTGGCGCAGACGATCCAGCACGACCTGCGACTGGACACGTACGGCCATGTCCAGCGCCTGGAGCTTGCGTACTTCGAGGAGCGCAGCACGGGCGGGCTGATGGCCGTGCTGAATGACGACGTCAACCAGCTCGAGCGCTTCCTCGACTTTGGCGCGAACGCGTTGCTTCAGATCGGCACGACCGTCGTGATCGTCAGCGCCGCGTTCTTCGTCATGGCACCCCAGGTCGCCTGGATGGCGATGCTGCCGATTCCCGTGATTCTCTACGGCTCGTTCCTGTTCCAACGCCGTATCGCGCCGCGCTACGCGGCCGTGCGCGAGCAGGTCGGCCTGCTCAACGGCCAGCTCGCAAACAACCTGGGCGGGATCGCCACGATCAAGAGCTTCACGAACGAGGCGCATGAGGTCGAGCGCATCACCGCCTTGAGCGACGACTACCGCGAGCGCAACCGCCAGGCGATCCGGCTCTCGAGTGCGTTCTCGCCGCTCATCCGCATGGTGATCGTCTGCGGCTTCATCGCCACGCTCGTCTACGGCGGCCACCTCGTGCTCGACGGCACGCTCTCGGCTGGCGTCTTCGCGCTGATGACGTTCCTGACCCAGCGGCTCCTGTGGCCCCTCACGCGTCTGGGGGAGACCGTGGACCTCTATCAGCGCGCCATGGCCAGCACCGAGCGCGTGTTCGGTCTGCTCGACACGCCGGTGGGGATCGAAGACGGAGAGGTTGCGCTGCCGCTCCAGAAGGGCCAAGGCGAAGTGGCCTTCGAGGGCGTGACGTTCGCCTACGCCAGCGGCGGGGCCGTCCTCGATGACCTGACGATTCGCATGCCGGCGGGCCGCACGACGGCCGTCGTGGGGCCAACGGGGTCAGGCAAGACGACGCTCGTGAAGCTGATCCTCCGGCTCTACGACGTGACGGACGGGCGCGTCGTCGTCGACGGCCGCGACGTCCGCACGCTGAAGCTCGAGGACCTGCGCAGCGCCATCGGCTTCGTCAGCCAGGACGTCTTCCTCTTCCACGGCTCCGTGTACGAGAACATCGCCTACGGCCGGCTCGGCGCGACGCGTGCGGAGGTCGAGGCCGCTGCGCGCGTGGCGGAGGCCCACGACTTCATCACCGAGCTGCCCGAGGGCTACGACACGATCGTCGGCGAGCGTGGTCAGAAGCTCTCGGGCGGTCAGCGCCAGCGGCTCTCGATCGCGCGTGCCGTGCTCAAGGACCCGCCGATCCTGATCCTCGACGAGGCGACGTCGTCGGTGGACAACGAGACGGAAGCGGCGATCCAGCGCTCGCTCGAGCGCATTGCCGTCGGCCGCACGACGATCGTGATCGCGCATCGGCTGAGCACGGTTCGGAACGCCGACACGATCTACGTGATGGAGCGCGGCCGGCTCGTCGAAGAGGGCCACCACGACGACTTGCTCGAAGGAGACGGCGTGTACGCCGGGCTCTGGAAGGTGCAGACCGGGGCGCGCCAGCCGATCGCGTAGCCGCGTTACGCGATCTCGGTGATCTCGTCGAGCGAGGCCTGTTTGACGGCCTCCAGCTCGGGCACCTCATCGGGGCCCACGCGGATGTGGCCCACGAGCATGGCGCCCTCCGCGACTTCGAGCCACGAGGCGCGCACGTCGCCCTTGACCTGGGCCTTGCGCGAGATGACCACGCCCTGCAGGGCGACGGTGTTGCCCGTGAGACGGCCGTCGACCTCGAGGTCGTCGGCGCGCACGTTCGCCACCACGATGCCCTTCTTCGTGATGTGGATGTGGTTGGCGACCTTGAGGTTGCGGACGGCCACGTAGTCCTTGACCGTCATGGGCTCGCAGATCACGCGCCCGTTGCACGAGGGGCAGCTCACGGACTTCGCGGAGACGTCCATCTTGAGCGGCTTGTTGCACGACGTGCAGAGGGTCAGCCGCTGCCGTGGGGTCCGCGATCGTGCCATTCGCGAGGCCGGCCTCCACTCACAACGCGGGGCCCCGACGGCGATCCCGCCGGGGCCCCGGAGTCTTGGTGTTCGCCCCGAGGGCTACTTCTTGCCGGCGGCGGCGTCGGCGATCGCGCGGACGTTGGTGTCCTTCTGCGTCTTCGGGGGCAGTGAGCCGCCCACCTCGCAGCGACCGACGAACACGGCGCCTTCCTTGACGAGGAGCTTCGAGGCCTTGATGTCGCCCGTGAGCTTGCACGAGGCGTTGAGCTCGATGCGATCCTTGGCGGTGAGGTTGCCGTCCACGGTGCCTTCCACCGTGGTGCTCCCCGCATCGATCTCGCCCTTCATCTGGCCCTTCTGGCTGATGAGGACCTTGCCGGGGGTCTTGATGGCACCGTCGAACGAGCCGTCGATGCGAACGCCGCCTTCGAACTGAAGCTCGCCCTTGAACTTCGCGTCGGCACCAATGACGGTCGAGAACTCTTGCGAACTGTTGGCAGTGGCCATGGTGGTCTCCTGTGACTCTGGGGCTTCCCAAATGGGGGCCTGCTTGGGCGCTGCCCTGTCCGATCCCCAGCCGCCGGGAGACTACGGGGTGGGGGGGACGGTTCGGGGGGCGCATTCGCCGCGCACGGCGGCCGCTCGAGGAACGGTCGAGAACGGCACCAAACAGGGCCCTGGGCGGGTCTTGGGCTCAACGCGCGCGCACGGTGTAGCGGTTCGTCCCGCCTTCCCAGTCGACGACCTCGACCGTCACGGCCGAGCCGGGGAACGGACCGAGCACCGGGCCCGCCCCCGCGTTCTTGCGCGCCGAGCTGCCGGCGGCGGCGAGGTTGTTGACCAGGCCGCCCCAAGCGCGCAGACCGCCGGCGAGTCGCGCGTCGTAGCCGACGGGCGGGAAGCGGCCGACGCCGGCGACCTCGATCCAGACGCTGCGCACGTGCACGTCCGCGGGCAGCACCTCGTGCAGCGCGAACTGCACACCGGGCTCCATGGGGACACGCCGCGTGCGCTCGCTTCCTGCGGCCAGCGTGAGGTTCCGGAGATGCCCCACGTACGCGGTGTTGGGGTTCATCACGACGACCTCGTACGGCCCGGGCCGCATCGTGAGGGTGAAGCGGTCCGGTCGGTTTCGGTCGCGCTTCGCGTCGACGCGGCGCACCCAGCCATGGCGCTCGAAGCCGCCATCGAGGCGCTTGGCGAACACGATGGGCGCGACCCGGCCGCGGCCGCGCGTCTTCCGGCCGTCCGTGTCTCGCGGGGGTGGGGGCGGGAGGATCAGCGAGAGCGTGGCCGCCTTCTTCAGCGGGCCCATGCGCGCCGTGATCTCGACCTCTGCACCGGCCTCTGCGACGCGCACGTCCTGCAGCAGCGTCGGCTCCCGGTCGCGCATGGTGACGAGCACGTCGTAGAAGCCGGGCAGGAGCGGCAGGTCGGAACGCAGCACGCCGTTCGCGTCGGTGGAAGAGCCCGCCGTCAGCTCGCGTCCGGTCTCGCGGTCCAGGACGCTGGCCCAGACCGTCTGTCCGATCGTCTTGCCGCTGGCCGCATCGACCGCCTTCACGATCAGCGTCGCGCCCTTCTGGACCGTGAAGCTGACCGAGCCCATCGAGTCGGGCAGCCAGCGCTCCTGCGGGTCAGCGACCCATCCGTCGAGGGACGGGATCACCATCACGGGAACGGAGCGCGGAAACGCGAACCGGACGCGTCCGTTCTCGTCGGTTGCGTCGTACTGCTCCGGCATCGGCGTCTCGGGTCCTGGAAACCGCCGCGCCATGCCGCGCGCCGTAAGCGGGACGACACGCACACCCTCGTTGGGCAGCGGCTTGCCTTGCGTGTCGACCAGGTAGACGTCGAGCTGGGTCGGCTCGGGCAGGACGATGCGGATCGTCGCGCCGGGCGCCACGTCGCTGCCCGGCACCCATCCCGGCGCCCCGTCCTTCGTCCGCGCGACGAAGATGGACTCGGCGAGCGGCTTCAGCGCCAAGATCGTGAAGCGGCCGGCGCCGTCGCTCTGGGTGCGCGGCATCCACCTACCGCCGACGCTTCCCGCGCGCTCGTGGTCGGGGAGCTGATACACGTCCGCGGCCGCCGCGGGACGGCCTGCGTGATCGACCACGATGCCGCGCAGCTCGACGCGGTCCTTCCAGCGCTTCTGGAACTCCTCGTCCATCGTGCCGAGCCAGCGCTTCTTCAGCTCCTCCGGCGAGACGCGGACCTCCTTGCCGGGTGGGATCACGGGCGGGCGCGCCGCGCCGTTGCCGCGTCCCTCGAGCTCTGCAGCCGGGGCCTCCGCGCTCGCGCCGTCTGCGGGGAGCGCGTCGACGGGATCCTCCGCGCCGTCCTCGTCGCTCAGGAGCGCGACGAGGCCGAGTCCGGCCAAGGCCAGCGCGAGCACGAGCAGCAGACGATCCGATCCCACGTCGCCAGCATAGGGCGCCCGCCGGCCCCTGGTACCCTCGCCGCCCCATGGACATCTCGACGACGACGCGCGAGCAGCGCGAACACATCTCGGAGACGTTCTTCCCCGGCACGGGGGAGTCCTACGACCGCGTCGTCGCCAAGACGACGCTCGGGCTCGACCGCCGCTGGAAGGACGCCATGATGGCGAGCCTCGATCCCGAAGCCGGCCGCATCCTCGATCTCGCATGCGGCACGGGCATCGTGCTGAACCGCCTGCACCAGCGCTGCCCCAAGGCCGCGCTCGTCGGCGTCGACATCACCGAGGACTACCTGGCCATCGCCCGCACGCGCTTCGAGGGCAGCGACATCGACCTCACGCTGAAGCACACGAACGCGGAGGACATGCAGCTCGAGGGCACGTTCGATGCCGTCGTGTCGTCCTACATCCCGAAGTACGTCGATCCCGACATCATCTTCGAACGCATCGCGCCGCACGTGCACAGCGGCACGCGCCTCGCCTTCCACGACTTCGCGCATCCGCGCGGGTTCATCCCGCGCCAGATCTGGAAGGGGTGGATGCGCGGACTCAAGTGGTTCGGCCCCCGCATCTGGCCCACGTGGAAGGTGGTCTTCGACGAGAACCTCGAAGAGCTGATCCGCACCAGCCGCTGGCGGCGCACCTACATCGAGTCGCTCGAACGGCACGGATGGACCGACATCCAGCGCACGAACCTGCACTGGCGTACGGCCTGTCTGATTACCGCGCGCCGCCCGTAAGCGACGGCGTCCTTCAGCGCGCCTTCGGCGGCGTGTAGCCCGGGCGCTCCCGCTTGGGCTGCTTCTCGAGCGCCTCGAGCGCGAGCTCCACGGCCTTCTCGAGCTGCGGGTCGCGGCCCTCGATGATGTCCTTGGGCCACTCGATGACCTCGTGGTCCGGGGCGACGCCCTCGTTCTCCACGACCCAGTTGCCGTCGGTGTCCATGATGCCGAAGCTCGCGGCGGTCACGCTGCCGCCGTCCATGAGCGGCGGGTAGCCGGAGACGCCCACGAGACCGCCCCACGTCCGCGTGCCCACGAGCGGGCCGATGCCGCGCTTGCGGAACATCCACGGCATGCAGTCGCCGCCCGAGCCGGCGTACTCGTTGATCACCATCACCTTCGGGCCTTCGAGGGTCCCGAACGGGGTGCGGCTGAGCCACTTCTCGCGGTTCATCCAGTAGCACATGACCTCGCGCTCGAGCACCTCGATCACGTAGTCGGCGACCTTGCCGCCGCCGTTGTCGCGCTCGTCGAGGACCAGCCCCTCCTTGTCGAGCTGGCTGTAGTAGTCGCGGTCGAAGGCCGCCATGCCGCTGCCGCCCGTGTTGGGCATGTAGACATAGGCAAGGCGTCCGCCCGACAGCTCGTCCACGCGGCGCCGGTTGGCCTCGATCCAGTCCTTCTGGCGCAAGCGCCCGTCGCTCGAGAGCGGTACCACGGTCGTCGTCCAGCTCTTCTTGCCGTCCGCCGTCTTCGACAGCTCGAGCTCGACGCGCTGGCCCGCCGTGCCCTCGAACGCGGCGTAGAGGTTCTCCTCGCCGCTGATCGGGCGTCCGTTCACCGAGATCAGGTAGTCACCCACCCTGGCCTTGACGCCCGGCTCCGTGAGCGGCGCGCGCAGGCCCGGGTTCCAGTTCTGCCCCTTGTAGATCTTGGCGATCTTGTGGCGCGCGGCATCGACCTCGTAGTCGGCCCCCAGCAGGCCGACGGAGATCCCCGACGGTGCCTTGGGCATGTCGCCGCCGCTCACGTACATGTGCCCGCAGGCGAGCTCGCCCATCATCTCCTGCTGCAGGATCGTGAGCTCGGCGCGGTGCTGGACGTGCGGCAGGAAGGCGCTCCAGCGCTCCCACATCGCGTCCCAGTCGATCTGGTGCATCTGCTCGTCGTAGAAGTAGTCGCGCTGCAGGCGCCACGTCTCGCGCAGGATCTGCGGCCACTCGAGCTCGGGTACGACGCGCACCTTGACGTTGTCGATGGCCGGCGTCTTGGCGCCGCTGCCACTGTCGTTCGTGATCTGCCAGCGCGACCCCTTGCGCAGCAAGAGGTGCTTGCCGCCGGCGGCGACCTTCACGCTCATCACGCCCGAGGCGACGTCCCGGGCCTTGCGGCTCTTGAAGTCGAAGCTCTTGAGGTTCATGCCGCCGGAGAGCGGGCGGTCGATGAAGAGCAGCCGGTCCTTCACACAGGTGAGGCCCCAGTAGCGGCCGGAGCCGACGGGGAGCGCGAGGATGCGCTGGTCGATGTCCTCGACGTCGATGCTCGGCTTCTCGGGCTTCTTCTCTTCTTTCTTCGCGTCCTTGCCCTTGCCGTCGTCCTTGGCCTTCTTGGGCTCGTCGCCTTCGGCCTTCTTCTTGTCGCCGTCCGGCTTCGGCTGCTTGGCCTTCTTCTTGGGCTTGGGCTTCTCCTCGTCGCTGCGCGCCTCGAGCGGGTTCTTGCCGTCCTTCTTGAGCACGACGACGTAGAGCCTGGACGAGGTCGGCCGCGCGGCGGACGTGCTCATGTCCAGGCCGAAGCTCTTCGGGCCGCTGTTCACGCTGGCGCGGAAGAAGAGGTACTTGCCGTCGCTGCTGAACGCCGGCGAGTCGGCCGTGCTGAAGCCGTCGGTGAGGCGCGTGACCTTGCCGGTCGCCACCTCGAAGAGGCCGACGCTGTTGTAGGTGGTCTCCGGGTTCTTCTTCTCGAAGGCGATCCACTTGCCGTCCGGCGACCAGAAGCCGAAGGGCCGCCACACGCCGAGCGAGCCCTGGGTCTGGCTGATCGTCGTGACCTTGCCGGTCTCGAGCGTGATGTAGGCGAGGCGGTTCGCCTTGTCGCTGAAGATGATGTGCTTGCCGTCCGGGCTCCACACCGGGTCGTGGTAGAAGCCCGCGCCGCCCAGATCGTAGGACTTGGCCTCTTCCCGGCCGCGGCGGTCACGCACGACGAGCTGGTACTCGCCCGAGGCGTCGCTGAACCACGCGATCGACGCGCCGTCGGGGCTCCACGACGGCTCGCGGTCGTTGACGCCCGGCGACTTCGAGATGTTGCGCGCGGCACCGTGCTCCCGCGGCACCGTGATGATCTCGCCGCGCGCCTCGAAGACGGCGCGGTTGCCGCTGGGCGAGATGCTGGCGCTGCGCACGAATCCGCGCGCGGAGCGCCAGGACGGGTTACGCATGAGGCCATCGGTCCGCACGCGGATCTTGAGCTTCTGGAACCGCTTCGTGGCCGGGTCGTAGATGCGGATCGAGCCCGCGACGGTGAATGCGAGGACCCCGGCGCCGCTCGTCATGTTGCGCACGCCGATGTCCTTGAAGCGCGTGATCTGCTCGACCTGCTTGCTGCCGGGGCGGTAGCGGAAGATGTTCATCTGCCCCGTGCGGTCGCTGGCGAAGTAGACGTCCTTGCCGACCCAGCAGGGGAACGTGTCGCTCGCGTTCACGTGCGGCACGACCTCGACGTCGTGGGTCTTCGGGTCGTAGATCCACACCGGCGGGGTGCGGCCGCCGCGGTAGCGCTTCCACGTGCGGAACGCGTCCCAGATCGGGGTGTAGGCGATGCGGTCGCCCGCGTCGTTCCAGGCCGCGTGGCCGACCTTCGGCAGCGGCAGGCGTGCCGGGACGCCGCCCGCGACGTCGACGTGGTAGAGCTGGTAGCTCGACCGGCCGGAGGCGCGGCCGCTGCTGAAGAGCACGCGCTTGCCGTCCGGGTGCCAGCCGCGCACGACGTCTTGCCCCGGGTGCCACGTGAGCCGGCGCGGCGAGCCGCCGTCCACCGGGATCACATACACGTCCATGTTGCCTTCGTAGAAGCCGGAGAACGCGACGTAGCGTCCGTCCGGGCTCAGGCGCGGGGCGGTCTCGCGACCGACGTGGCTCGTGAGCCGACGCGCATCACCGCCGGCGCGCGGGGCGATCCAGAGGTCCTGCGCGTAGACGAAGACGACGTGGTCCTTCGAGACGGTCGGCTGCTGCAGGAGCAGGGTCTCGACCATGCCGGTGTCGTCGGCATCGGCCGGGGCGCCGGCGCCGAGGACGAGGAGGAGCGGCAGCAAGGCCAGGGCAAGGGGGCGGTTCATCGAGTGGTCTCCTGCCAACGAAGCCGACGAGCGTAGCGGCCCGCCGCGTTTCACGCGACGCGCGCACGACCTATCCTCTACGTATGCGCATGCGCCTCCTGCTAGCCCTCTCGCTACTCACCGCCGCGCTCTCGATCGTCTCCGGGCCCACCGCGCCGCCCCCGGAGGCCGCCACGCCCCCCGTGGCCACGTTCTCGATCGTGGCGTTCGACCCGAAGACGGGCGATCTCGGGGTGGCCGTCCAGAGCAAGTTCTTCGGCGTGGGGGCGGTCGTGCCCTGGGCAGAGGCGGACGTCGGGGCGATCGCCACGCAGTCGTACGCCAACACGACCTTCGGGCCCGAGGGCCTCGCCCTGCTGGACGACGGCGCGGAGGCGAAGGTCGCGCTGGCCCGGCTCGTGGAGGCGGACCAGGGCCGCGACCGACGCCAGCTCGGCATCGTCGACGCGAAGGGGCGCGCCGCTGCGTACACGGGATCGAAGTGCTTCGCGTGGGCCGGGCACCGCGTCGGCGAGCACTACTGCTGCCAAGGCAACATCCTGGCGGGCAAGGGCGTGGTGGACGCGATGGCCGAGCGCTTCGAGGCGTTGGCCGACCGGCCCCTCGCCGAGCGCTTGGTGGCCGCGCTCGCCGCCGGACAGGCGGCCGGCGGCGACAAGCGCGGCAAGCAGAGCGCGGCGTTGCTTGTCGTGCGTCGCGGTGGGGGCTACGCCGCCTTCAACGACCGCTACATCGACCTGCACGTCGAGGATCACGAGACGCCGATCGAGGAGCTCCAGCGGCTGCTGGCGCTCTTCCGTCGCACCATGCCGCCCGCCCGCGTTCCGGAGCCGGTCGCGAAGGACCTCGTGCGCGAGCCGCGCGAGGCCGAGCCCGCGCGCAGCACGCCGCGCGCGGCCTTCGAGGCCGCCGTGCGCCTCGGCAACGCGCGCGGGACCTACCTCGGTACGCGGCGCACGGAAACGGGCGCGGAGGTGCACGCGTTCGTCCCGGGCAAGCGTGACGTCCTCGTGGTCACGCTCCGCCGCGCGGCGGACGGCACGTGGGCGATCGTCGACTGACGCCTCGGCGTCAGAGGCTCCGCCC
>JASJAY010000166.1 GCA_030066775.1 Planctomycetota bacterium | reverse complement strand
CGGTCCCAGCGCATGAGCGCCGCGCCGAGGCCCGGGAACTGACTCGTGATCTCGCCGTCGGCGAACGGGATCACGCGCGAGCTGAACAGTACGTCCTCGCGCACGACGCCCGCACGACGGGCCGCGAGCTGGAACAGCCACAGCCGGTAGAGCGACTCCTCGCTCCCTTCGAGGCCCGAGCTCACCTCCGGCATGCACCACTCGCACCAGAGGTTCGAGGTGGCGCGCGTCTTCGCACTACGCACCAGGAGGTGATGCCAGCCCGGTGCTGCGTCCGCGTCGAGCAGCCCGCGGAGCAAGTCCTGGGCGATCGTGTTGCCGTCGCCGTCGACAGGCGCCTTCGGCAACATCGTGTGCGAGCGGACCCATCGCCGGAGGCGGTGCGATCGCGGGTCGTCGAAGCCCCAGTACGCATTGCCCGCCTCGACGCGCAACTTGAGGAAGTCTGCGCCGCTCTTTCGAGAGGCCTCGACCAACTCCCAGATCCGTGCGTCGACCTCGGCGTCCGTTGTCGGCGGGGGGGCGTCCCGGTCCCACCACGGCGGCAGGTCCAGGCCGATCGCCAGGAGGCCGAGTGCCCACCTGGCGATGAGCGGTTCCTCCGAGTCGTCTTCACGAGCCAGGGTCTCGAGCGCGGCGTACACCGCTTCGGCGTCGCCGATCGAGAGGCGCCGGAGCAGGTTGCGCAGGTCGCGCCACACGTCCACGACGAGGTCGTTGCTGACGTCGAACCACGTGGCGTCGAGCGTGCCTTCGTGTGCACCGGTGGTGGGGCGGACCGGGTCGTCGACGGGCCGGTCGTACGCGTCGCGGACCGCGCCCTTGACGATCGCGGCCACGTGGTCCACCACGTTGACGTCCCGCCCGCGCGGCCCGCGTCGCTTCTGCAGCAGCGCCTCGCGGCCGGCTTCGCTCGCGAGAAGCGCGGAAGCGAACCGGCGCGCCCAGGCATGCAGCGCGTGGTCGGGCTCGGCCAGCATCGGCAGGAGCTCACGGCGAATGCGGTAAATGCTGTAGCGCGTGGTCGCCATCGAGGCGCCCCCGCCCCGACGGTCGATCGAGGGCGTCGGGCGGCTGCGGACTCGCTCGAACACGGCGTGGAAACGGCTCGCCGCGCTCTCGTCGCCGAGGTGCGCCGCCGCGAGGGCGCCGTACCAGCGTGCATCGATCCCGCTGCCTCGGTAGTTCCCCATGTCCGCCATGCGGACCACCCGCGCGAGTGCATCGGCCGCATCGTCGGCGGCCATCATCGTCTTTCGGTAGGCGCCGTCGCGGTAGAGCGATTCCACGTGGCGCGATCGGTAGCGCATCCACACGGCGAGCAGGCCCAGCGTGTTGCGTCGCACAGCGGGCGGCGGGGGGACCGCCTCCTCGTCGTCCTCGGGGATGCGCAGGCCCTTCAGTGCGAGCGCGCGCTCGATCACCGTCGCCGCCGCCTCGTACTCCCCATCCCGCTTCAAGTTGTCGGCCGTCTCCCGCAGGTTGGCGACGGTCTCGCCCGTCTGCGGCAGGAGCAGCAGCAGCACGCTCAGGCCAGCGACGATCGCCGCGGCCACGCCGACCGTCGCGATGCGCCAGTTGCGCTGCCACCCCGCGCGCACGCGCTGCCACGTCCCGGGCGGCCGTGCGCGGATCGACTTGCCTTCTTCGAAGCGCTCGAGGTCGTCGAGCAAGG
Organism: Planctomycetota bacterium; assembly: GCA_030066775.1. GTDB lineage: Bacteria > Planctomycetota > PLA2 > PLA2 > JAEUHO01 > JASJAY01. The sequence continues at coordinate 11,107 of JASJAY010000166.1, read as the reverse complement.
CGCGCGCCGTGGGATAGCGACGCTCCGGCTCCTTGGCCATCGCCTTGAGGCAGATCGTCTCGAGCGCCTTGGGCACACGCGGATCAGCCTTCGACGGTGGCTCCGGCGCCTCGTGCAGGATCGCCGTCATCAGCTCGGCCAGCCCCTTGCCGTGGAAGGGCGGCTGGCCCGTGAGGCACTCGTAGAGCACGGCGCCGAGCGCATAGACGTCGGTCGCTTCGCCGATGCGGTCCTTGGCCCCGCGTGCCTGCTCGGGGCTCATGTAGTTCGCGGTGCCGATCACCTGCCCCGTGCGCGTGAGCTCGTCGGGGCCGGCGAGGTCGCGCGCCAGGCCGAAGTCCACGACGAACGCACGCGACTCGGTGTCCACGAGGATGTTCGCCGGCTTGAGGTCGCGGTGGATCACGCCCAGGCCGTGCGTGTACGCGATCGCGCTCGTCACCTGCCGCAGCAGACGCACCGCCTCGGTGGGGGTGATCTGGCGCTCCTTCACGAGCTCCGAGAGCGGCTTGCCCTCGACCAGGTCCATCGTGAAGTAGACGCACCCGTCGGCCTTGCCGACCTCGTGGATCGACACGATGTGCGGGTGCTTCAATCGGGCGAGGCTCTTCGCCTCCTGCTCGAAGCGACGCAGCATCTTCCCGAACGTGAGCTCGCCGGGGCGCAGCACCTTGATCGCCACGTCGCGACCGAGCGACTTCTGGTGCGCGCGATACACGATGCCCATACCGCCGCGGCCGAGCTCGCCCACGAGCTCGTAGTCCGCCGGCAGCGTCGGCGGAGGGATGGGCTCGTCCGCGTTCTCGATGGCGGCCTCGAGCGGCTCGAAGAGCACGTCCTCGAAGGCGTCGAGCGCATCGACCACGTCCTGGGCATCCGCGACGGGCACGCCGTGCTCGCGCGCGAGGCGTTCGACGTCGATCGACTGCCCCTCGGCGAGCAGCCGTTCGACCTCGATCGCGAGCAGGCCGAGCGCGTCCTCACCTTGCGTCGTGTGGTCCGTCTCGCTCACGCCGCGCTCCCGCCCGACTTGAGCGCGCGGCCCAGCGTGCGCGTGGCCTTGCCGAGCAGCCGGCGTACGCCGGCCTCGCTCTTGCCCATCACGTCGGCGATCTGCTGCAGGGTGCGGTCCTGGAAGTAGCGCAGGAGCACCACCTCGCGCTGGTCGGGCTCGAGCGTGTCGAGCGCGTTCGCCATGCGCTCCCGTGCGGCGCTGCGATCGACGGCGGTCACGGGGCCCGTGCGATCCGCGCGCTCGCGCTCCAGCACGATCGACACCGGCAGCTGCTGACCCTTGGGCGTGCGCTTCTGGGCGCCGTGGAAGTCCGCCAGGCCGCGGATCTTGTTCTCGATCAGCCGGCATAGCCACGCGGCGAACGCGTCGTCCCCGCGGTACTCGAACCGCTCGAAGGCGCGGTGCGCCTCGACGTAGGCCTCCTGCAGCACGTCCATCGACTGCAGCCGCTCGCGCAGGCGGGGCCCCAGGCGGCAGCGGATGAAGAGCAGCGCCCGGTCCGCGGCGAGGGCGAAGAGCCGGTTGTAGGCCTCGCGCTCGCCCGCCTTGGCGCGTGCGACGAGCGACTCGGTGATGTGCGTGGACCGGACGGCGGACTGCATCTTCGGCCTCCTACCTCATCAAGGGGAGACCGTCGCGACAAGCGTCGCGGAATCCAGCCGCTTCTACTCTTCGTCGCCGGGGAAGATCACGCGCACCCAGCGGTCGGTCTGGGCGGAGGTGTCCGTGATCTCGATCACGCCGTAGCGCTCGAGGCGCGCGACGGCCTGGCGGACGTCCGAGAGGTGGCGGCCGACGCGGCTGCAGACGCGGGTGAGGTCCAGCCAGCCTTCCGACTCGTCTGCACAGGAGACGAGCGTGCGAAGGGTGGCGTCCTCGAGCGCGGTGAGCTTGCGATTCGTCTTCATGCCGTCGCGGATGGTCCACCGAAGCCCCGGCGAGGCCTAGCGATTTCGGTACGTGAGCCCCTCCGGCACCAGCCGGGCGGGGAGCTGGTCGGCGCCGCAGCCGGGGATCCACGCGTCGACGGCTGCCGCCACGGCGGCGTCGTCGGGCAGCACGACCATCACGCAGCCGCCCCCGCCGGCGCCGCAGATCTTCGTGCCGAGGGCGCCGGCCGCGCGCGCGCCTTCGTCCAGGGCATCGATCGTGGGCGTGGCGACACCCGGTGCCATCTGACGGCGCACGGCGCCGTCCTCCACGACGAGCGCGAGCGCCGCGTCCAGGTCGCTCGCCCGGAAGGCCTCGCGCTGGGCGCGCGAGATGTCGGCGAGGCGATGCAGGGCGTCGACCGTGTGCGCCTCGCCGTCCAGGTAGGCCCGCACGACGCCCCAGTTGGTGAGCCCCGACTCGTGCGGCTCGCCGGTGTACAGCAGCCGCAGGCGGCCCTCGAGCTGCGCGAGGTCCACGCCGAGCGGCTCCACGACGATCCCGCCGACCGCGCCCTCCAGGGCCAGCAGCCCGCCGTGGAGCGGCGGGTAGTAGTCCTGGTAGCCGGTGGGGGTGCGCAGGAGCGCCGTCTCGACGTCTTGGGCCAGCTGGCGGATCGCCTCCAGCGGTGCCCGCTCGCCGCGCGCCTCGAGGAGTCCGCCGATCACCGCGACCAGGAGCGCCGAGCTGCCGCCGAGCCCCGCGCCCTTGGGGCTCGTCGCGGTCGTGGTCAGCGCGTAGCCGCCCTCCGGCGCGGCCGCGAGCGCCGCATGGCCCAGGAGCGCCAACGGGCACAGGCGTGCCGCGAGGGCCTCCTCCAGGAGCGCCGGCGTGTCGTAGCTCGCCTCGAGCCCTTGGTCGACGCTCGCGAGGTGGATCCCGCTCCCGTCCAAGGGCGCGATCTCGACCTCGGCGGGGACCTCGAGCGCGACGTTTACGGTGACGGCCGGCTCGGGCAGCGCGAGGTGCAGCGGCCAGATGTCGAGCGTGCCGCCGGAGAGGTCCAGGCGGAGCGGTACGCGGGTCGCCGTCGGCTGCATGCGGGGATCATCCCAGAGGCTCCGGACGATCCGACCGACGCGCCGCCTCAAAGGCTCCGATACGGGGGGGATCGGCCGTAGGATCCCGACTTCGGAGGAGGCCTCTTGTCGCGACCGGTAATCGGCGTTTCGTGTTCCACCCTGGTTCTCACGGGCATGCGCGGCGTGCCGCGTTTCGCGCTCTCGGAGTTCTACGTCCGGTGCGTGATGGACGCGGGCGGCCTGCCGCTCCTGCTCCCGAACGTGATGCCGGAGCTGGCTGCGTCCTACCTCTCGCGCATGGACGGGCTGCTGCTCTCCGGCGGTCTGGACGTCGACCCGGAGTTCTACGGCGAGGAGCCCAAGCCCAAGCTCGGCAACCTCGACCAGGTGCGTGACAGCTACGAGCTCGAGCTCGCCCGCGGCGCGCATCAGGCCGGCATGCCGATGCTCTCGATCTGCCGCGGCGTGCAGCTCCTGAACGTGGCCTTCGGCGGCACGCTCGTGCAGGACATCGACAGCGAGATCGACGAGCCCCTGAAGCACGAGCAGGACGCGCTGCGCCAGAACGCGCTCAGCCACCGCATCCGCATCAAGCCGAACACCCGCCTCCACGAGATCGCGGCCGGCAGCGAGCGCATCCGCGTGAACTCCTTCCACCACCAGTCGGTGAAGGACGTGGCCGACGGCTTCGACATCACCGCGCGCAGCGAGGATGGCGTCATCGAGGCGATCGAGGACCCCACGCATCCGTTCTGCGTCGGCGTCCAGTGGCATCCCGAGCGCCTGCCCGAGAACGACTTCACGCGCAGCATCTTCCAGCACTTCGTCGAGGCCGCCCGCACGGCCGCCAACGTCGGCGAAGTCCGCTCCTAGGCCCGGAGCGCCCGAACCCCGCGCCGTAGGCCCGTGTCAGGGGTCCCGCGTCCACCTCCCGTCTCCTGCCGCGGCACCAATTCGGCCGATGAGGGGGAGAGCGCTCTGCGCCGAGACAAATCTGGAGCAGACCCACCTCCCTTCGCGTCCAATGGGCGCGGGAGCGGTGAGGGGGCCCGTGGACGACCTGTCATGACCGCCCGATTCAAGATCGCCCTGGCCACCCTGATCGGCTTGGCCGCCACCGCCGTGGTGGTCGCGCTGCTCCTGGGCGTCTTCGACGCACCGAAGACCAACGACGCGGACGAGATCGCCGACGAGGGCACCCAGCCCGGCACGGTCGACCCCGACGCCCCGCTCACGCCCGATGGGGACACGACCCCCGAGGACGGTCCCGGTCTCGACGGCGCGGGCGACCCGAACCGGACCGGCACCATGGGGCCCGGCCTGCGCGATCCGCACGGCCTCGACCTCTCGGACCCGGAGCAGCTGAACGAGCACCTCGCCTCGCTGATCGAGAACGAGCCCGTCGACTGGAAGGAGCTCGTGCGCACCCTGAAGGTCGCTACCGGCGCCCTCTCGGACGAGGTCAAGGCGTTCCTCCTGAAGTCCCTGCGCTTCGGCCCGCGCAACCACGCCAGCCGCGCCTTCCGCGTCGTGCAGGACGGCAGCCTCGCCCAGGAGCTCCTGACGCTGCTCGACGATCCCGAGCTCGACCCGCGCGGCAACCTCGCCGTGCTCAAGGCGCTCTACGAGATGCCCGGCGCCGACGCCGACCAGGTCTCGCTCGGCCTCGAGGGGCGCCTCTCCGACGACTTCGCCAAGGACCGCTACGTGATCCAGGCCATCGCTGCGCGCGGCGGTCCCGAGGCCGCGCGCGCCCTGGTCGAGTACATCCAGCGCATGGAGAAGCCGGGGTTGATGAACCCGTACCTGATCCAGGCGCTCGACCTGCGCACCAACAAGGACGCGCAGCAGGTCGTGATCGACGCCCTGCAGCAGAGCGACTTCACGCCGGCCGCGCTGCGCCAGGTGCTCAGCATGGTCAAGCAGCCGGGCGCTACGGCGTTCACCGAGAGCGTGATCCGCCTCGACATCGACAGCCAGCCCCAGGAGGTCCGCGTCGAGGCGCTCCAGGCGCTCGGCAAGATCGGCGGCACGGACGCGATCGACTACCTCCTGGCCAAGGCCGCGCAGCCCGGCGTCTACGGCGAGCACGCGACGAAGGCGTTCTTGAACGTGAACCACCTCGAGCCCAAGGACCAGAAGCGCCTGGCCGACGAGCTCGACGCCGCGGGCCGCAACCCCCGCCCGGACGACTACCGCATCGCACTCCTGCGCGCGCTCGCCAACGTGCGGGCGAGCGACATCGGCGAGAAGGTCGCGCCGCTCATCAACGACCCCAGCAAGGGCGTCTCGCACGCCGCGATCCAGGCGATCGGCCGCATGCAGAAGGGCGGCGAGAAGTACGTGCCCAAGCTGGTCGAGCGCTGGGGCAGCGCGGACGACGCGACGAAGATCCGCCTCGCCGTCGCCCTCGGGACGATCGGCGGCGAGGGCGCCGTGAAGGCGCTCGAGACGATGGCCCAGGAGAAGGACCACTCGCCCCATCTCCTGCGCACCCTGCGCATGGGCCTCAACGACGCGAAGAAGCGCCTCGAGAAGCCCGAGGAGCGCGCCGCGACGGGGGACGGCGGTCTCGTCGGCCAAGCGGCCCCCGGTGGCGGCATTCGGCCGGGCGGCGGCTAGACTCGCGTTCCAGCGCGGCTCGTAGACGTTCGAAGACGTGAGCCCCGTGCCCACGCCCATGCCCCTGCTTCGCCTCCTCCTCCCGCTCGCCCTGCTCGGCGCCCTCCTCGGTGCGCCGGCCGCCGTCCACGCCGACGTTGGCGCGGACGTGCTCGCGGCGCTCAAGCGCGGGCTCAAGAGCAAGTCGCCCGAGCTCAAGGCCAAGGCTGTGCTCGATGTCGGCCGCTTCGCCGGCCGTCTCTCGCCGGCCCAGAAGAAGACCGCCGCCGCGCAGCTCAACAAGGCCTTCGACCGCGAGAGCGAGACGGAGATCCGCCGCACGATGGTGCGCGCGCTCGCGCTGCTCAAGACGGAGAACGGCTGGGTGCCCGTGATCAATGCGGCGCTCACCGACCGGGATCCGAAGGTGCGCTCGACCGCACGCCTCGAGGTCTTCGGCGGTCGCGGCGACCTGCTCGAGGTGATGCAGGGCTTCATCCGCCAGGAGAAGAGCGCCAGCTACCGCGCGCGCCTCGTGCTGCTCCTGGGCGATCGCCGCAAGCCGGATGCGGTGCCGTACCTCGCCGACCTGCTCGGCGACAAGAAGCGCTTGGTCGTCGCCGCAGCCGCCGAGGCGCTGGAGGCGATCACCGGCCAGGCGTTCGGCTTCGACGGCGCGAAGTACAAGCTCTGGCATGCGCGCTGGATGAAGAGCCTCCCGAAGGACGGCGAGACCGGCCCGAGCGTGGCTCCCACGGAGGGCCCGGGCAAGGAGCCCGAGCCGCACGTGACGCGTTCGCTCCACCCCGACTTCTACGGGCTCAAGATCCGCTCCAAGGACGTCGTCTTCGTGATCGACATCTCGGGTTCGGTCGGCTCCGGCGGCGTCGGCCGCGCGAAGCAGGAGCTGGTCCAGGCCGTCGAGCTGCTCGGCAGCGACGTGCACGTCTCGGCGCTCTTCTTCTCCGACAAGATCGAGTACTGGCAGAAGGGCCAGATGGTCCCGGCCACGCCCGAGAACAAGGAGAACCTCGTGTTCTTCCTTCGCGGTCTCGACCCCGGCAAACGCACGGACGTCTTCACCGCCTTCAATGCGGGCTTGCGCATCCTCGACAAGCGCGCAACGCATCTCGCAGAGCAGGGCATCGAGCGCAAGGAGCCGGCGACGCTCATCGCCGTGAGCGACGGCCAGGACAACATGAAGCGCGTACCCCTTCACGTCATCGAGGAGCGGCTGGACCGCCTCGACCTCGAGCGCACCGTCGTGCACAGCATCGTGCTGGGCGGCAAGCCCAGCAAGCTCATGCAGATGCTGGCCTACTACGGCAGCGGCAAGTACATCGTCGTTCCGCGCGACTGAGCGGGATCGCTACCGGCCGTTCGCCCCGAGCGCTTCACGCAGCGCGGGATGCACCTTCGGGTCTTTCGCCATATCGAGCAGCCGCGGCGAGCGCTCCTCGGCCGGCCGCACGCGCGCGGCGAGCAGCCGCACGTGCAGCGGTCGCGTCTTGTCGACGATGATGCGGTCCAGCGCGGCGAGCGCGGGCCCACCCAGGCGGCCCGGCATCGCGACCAGGAACATGATCGCGCCCGGCGCGTCGCGGTCGGACGCCAGCCCCTGCTGGTAGGCCGCGAGGTAGATGTCGAGCAGCGGCTCTTCGCTCTCCTCGCCCGAGCCCTCGGCGAGCCACGCGGCGGCCTCGAACAGCTCGCGGCGGTACCGCTTCACTTCGAGCACCGGCAGGAACGCCTCGAGCAGCTGACTGCGCACCTCCGGCTTGAGCGCCTCCGGCACCTCGCTGAAGGCGGGTGGCGTGTCGCGCAGCGCGGCGCGAACGCCCTCCGCCATCAGGTCCGCCTGCACGCTGCTGTTCGCCGCCTGGCCGGCGGTGGCAAGCGTCGAGAGGTTGAGCTTCAGCTCCCGCGCGACGTGCGAGGGCAGGCCCTCGGGCAGCTTGATCTCGACCTTGGGGATCGTGATCTCGATCGTTTCGGGATCCTCGACGGCGGGCTTGGGACCCGTGTTGGCGCCTGCGCGCGCCTTCGGGGTCTCCGGGTCGCGCCGGGGCGCCAGGGGCGGCTCGGTGTTCCGGCCCTTCGCCTCCTCCTCGACCTTTCGCGATGCGGACGAGCCGTGCGTGAACGTGTCGTAGAGCGCGTAGAGCACCGCCAGACCGATCAGGATCATGACGAGCCCCTTGCCCTTGGGCGGGGGCGGGGTCGCCTTGGAGATCGACTCGATGCGGCTGGCGAACCCGCCCGACTCGTCACGGCGCGCGCTGGGGATGGGCGCGTCGCCCGGTTTGCGTGTGGACATCCTTGGCTCCTCTGCGGGTCGGAGGGCCGCATCAATCGTACAGTACGCCGAGCATGGAGCTGATCCTCGAAACCGCGGGAGAGAGCCACGGCGCCGTCCTGACTGCGATCCTGGCCGGGATCCCGGCCGGAACGCCCGTCACGGAGGCGTACGTCAACGCGCGCCTGGCCGCACGCCAGCGCGGCCGCGGCAGCTCCAGCCGCCAGCAGATCGAGAAGGACGAGGTCGTCTTCCTCTCCGGCGTGCGTGACGGGAAAGCCACGGGCAACCCGATCGCGCTGCAGGTCGCCAACCGCGACGACACGTACAAGGACCTGCCCGCCGTCCACGAACCGCGTCCCGGCCACGCCGACCTGCCCGGTGCGCTCAACCGCGGCCTCACCGACGCGCGCGACATCGTGGAAAGAGCCAGCGCGCGCGAGACCGCCGTGCGCGTCGCCGCAGCGAGCATCGCCGCCGGCTTCCTCGAAGCGCTCGGCGTACACGTCCTCGGCCACGTCGTCTCGATCGGCAGCCACGACGTCTACGGCGAGCCGGGCAAGAAGCTCGAAGCTGCACGCGCACGCCGCGATACCTCCGAGCTGCACGCTCTCGGATCCGAGGACGCACAAGAAGCCGCTGCGCGCGCCATCGACAAGGCCGGCGGTGACGGCGACACCCTCGGCGGCGTCGTCGAGGTGATCGCCACCGACGTGCCGCTCGGCCTCGGCGGCCACGAGCGTCCCGAGACCAAGCTCAAGAGCACCCTCGCCGCCACCCTGATGGGGGTGCAGGCAGTCCAGGGCGTCGAGATCGGTCTCGGCTTCCGGGGCGCCGCCATGCGCGGCTCCGACGTGCACGACGCCATTGTGGCGCCCGACCAGAGCGGTGCGCCGACGCGCGCGGGCAACAACGCCGGCGGCATCGAAGGCGGTATGAGCAACGGCCAGCCGATCATCGTGCGCGCCGCCATGAAGCCCCTCGCGACCCTCCGCAAGCGCCTCCCCAGCGTCGACCTCACCACGGGCGAGGCCGCCCCGGCCCGCCACGAGCGCAGCGACGTCACCGCCGTCTCCCGCCTCGCCGTCATCGCCGAGGTCGTCGTCGCCCTCGACCTCGCCCGTCACATCCGCCGCCGCTTCGGCGGCGCCCACATCGACGAGGTCCGCGAGGCCATCGAGCGCCACCGGGCGCGGGTCGAGAGCACCTATGGTCGAACAACCTCCTCCTGATCGAGGAGGAGGCGTCCCGCTTCTCGCGGAAGCGGGACATACGGTGCATCCTCACGGCGGTTATCGTGCCTCTGAGGACGCCGGTGTAGCTCAGTGGTAGAGCAGCTGTCTTGTAAACAGCAGGCCGTCGGTTCGATCCCGACCACCGGCTCCATCTCTCCGGGGCGGTAATCGCTTGCACTGCCACGTCTATGCCGCACCATTTGGCCCGCCCCAGAGGCGGCGCCAATCGGCGCAACGGTCGTTCACAGCGTGGCGGGATACTCAAGCGGTCAACGAGGGCAGACTGTAAATCTGCTGGCTATGCCTACGGGGGTTCGAATCCCTCTCCCGCCACCATCTTCATGCTGGACGCACTCCTCGGTTCGATGGCACGTATGCTGGCGTTCCGCGCTACCCGCGCGGATTCGACGTCGTGCAGCGCCGCTGTCACAGCCTCGCCAGCTCGGCTGTTCACAAGCCGCGGCGTCCTGCACTCCGCTGGGAGGCTAGGGCCTACCCTCCCAGACCCTTCACGCTCTCTCCCGCCACCACCTCTCAGCTCGTCAACGACCCCAGAAAGCGCGGGAAGTGCCTGACATGTCCACTCCGGCCAAGGGCCCGCCCTGGTTCAAGTACATGCCGCTGTGGTGGTTCCTCGGGATCCTGGCTACCGCCGTCGGCGTGCATCTCGTGTGCTTCGCCGAGTACCAGACGAAGAACGACGCCATGCGCGGCATGGGGCGGGGGATGTTCATCGGCATCCCTGGTGCCCTCCTGCTACTCGTCCTCTCGCTTCGGGCCCTGTTTCGTCACATCCTCAACGAGAGCAAGCGTTCCGCTTCGAGCAAGGGACGACAGACGTAGCGAAAGGGTGTCTGACACGTTTTCGCGCATTAACGCCGCGCCTGCCTGACACCGCGACCATGCGCTGTTGGTCGGTCAGGCTTGTGCACTCGGACCGTCGGGGAAGCCCGTGTTGGCTTCTCCCTGCATCCAGCGGTGGAGAGCGTGGCGGAGCTCGAGCTGATTGCAGCCTCGGTTCCCAATCCGCCCCTGACTGTCGAGCGGTGACAGCTCCCAGCCTTCTTCCACGTCCTCCCAGTAGAGGACGACGTCGCCGCGCTGGGCGACGACGATGGCGCTCTCCCAGCGCCCGAACCGTCCGAGCGGCACCTCCCTTGAAGCGACTCGGTACTCCCCGACAAAGGCCGCTTGCTCAGGTGTGCAGGCGCGCAGCTCCTCGGAGAGAATCGCCTCAACCTGCTCCACGGACGTGGGCCTCTGCTCGGGCATAGCTTGATCGTATGGGCAGTACGCTTCGGTGGAGTCGCGTCCCCGCCAGAGTGGCGAAAGGGTGTCTGACACGTTTTCGCACCCCCCCCAAGTGAGGAAAGCTCGCGCATGGAGATCCCCAGTCCCGAACATCGCCGTGCCTGTCTTGCCCGCCTGGAGCACGCGGTTCAGCGGCTAGCACTGGATGCCGCGCAGCAAGTCGCGCAGTATCCGGGCATCGTCGTGGTCGCCGACGAGCTGGCGCTCGACTTCGATCACTGGCTGAGTGTGTGCGCCTCCAACGACTATGTAGAGGTGGACCTTCTTGACCGTCTGCGTGAGATTCACGTGCACCTTGACGGCATGAGCGGCCAGAAGAACGCCGACCTCTGGACAGTTGCCTCTCTTGAATCGCACGAAGCGTGGCAGGGTGTTCGCCAGTTCGCACGCGCCGCCATCGAGGCCGCGGAATGGCAGCGGTGTGTGCCTCCAACCCCCGAGGACGACGGCGATCACTTCATTCGCTCCGGGAAGTGAGCGAAAGTGTGTCTGACACGTTTTCGCCGGAGTCGTTGGTACGAATGGTCCCTGAGTCGGCATGAAGAGCGAACGGACCATCTCCGCGTGGAACGCGATCGGCGGCCTCATCGGGTGGGTGGCCTGGATGGGGCTGGTGTTCGCGGGCTGCCTGGCCTGGTTCGAGGCGCGGCCCACACGGGGAACTGCTCGTGCGTTCCGCATCCTGACGTGGGTCGCG